>CAIYHG010000039.1 GCA_903925975.1 uncultured Acidobacteriia bacterium
GCGCGGCCCAGTCGTTGAACGCAAGCAAGCTGCGAAGCTTCCTCACGCTGCTGGGAATTATCCTTGCTACCACGACGCTGATCTCGGTGATGTCCGTCATTTCGGGCATGGACGTCGTGATCGCCCAGAACGTGGCCGATATGGGCGCGGATGGGTACGTAGTGACCCGCATCATGATGGGGCAATGGGATCCCAAGAAGTTCGCCGAAATGTCGCGCCGCAACCCGCAGCTCAGTATGGACGAGTTCGAGTTCCTGAAGACTCACGTGACGCTTGCCAAGTGGATCGGGATTTCGACCGAGGCCAACGCCACCGTGGACAAGGGGAAGGAGCGTTCCGAAAGCGTGCAACTGCGGGGCGCTTCGCCGAGTATCGCGGCAATTAGTAACTATCAGGTCGCCGAGGGGCGGTTCTTCTCCGAGGTCGATGACAACCGCCGTTTGGGCGTTGCTTTCATCGGCCACGATATCCAGGTGAAGTTCTTCGGCGGCGGCAACGCTTTGGGAGAGACTATCGACGTGGATGGAATCCCGTTCGAAGTGATCGGTGTTTCCAAGGAGAAAGGGTCTGTACTCGGGCAGTCTCAGGACAACTTCGTTGTGGTTCCGGCGCAGACGTATCTCAAGAAATGGGGAATGCGGCGGGGGATGGAATACTATGCCACGGCCCTCGACCACGGGCGGCTCTTCCAGGCGCAGGAGGAGGCTCGGGTCCTCCTGCGTTCCTATCGTCACCTCAGACCCGGCGATGACGATACTTTTGCGGTAGTGACCTCGGACAGCTTGCTCAACCTGTGGAACCAGTTAACGGCGGCAATCTCGGCAACGGCGCTCGGAGTCGTATCGGTCTTCATGATCGTGGGCGGCGTGGTCATCATGAACATCATGCTGGCTGTAGTGACCGAGCGAACGCACGAGATCGGGATACGGAAGTCGGTGGGCGCCCGAAATCGCGACATACTAAACCAGTTTCTTGTGGAATCGTCCCTGCTGTCGGCAATCGGGGGAGTGGTCGGGGTCACGATTGCCGGGGCTCTCGCCCTGCTCGTCCGCCGCTTGACGCCGGTGCCGACGTCCATCCCCATCATGGGCGTGCTGCTGGGGGTGTCTCTCTCGGCGACTGTGGGGCTGTTCTTTGGGATCTACCCGGCGCGCCAAGCTGCCAATCTAGACCCCATTGAAGCGCTGAGGATGGAACGATGACCGCCGCATTGTTCACATCGGGCATCACCCTGGCGTTGCAGACGATCCGCGCCCACAAACTGCGTTCGTTCCTGACGATCCTCGGGGTCATCATAGGAACCAGCGCGGTGATCGGCGTGGGGTCGATCATCGCCGGCCTGGATGGCTCGATCAGCAATCTGATGCGGAGCTTCGGGCCGAACTCGATTATCGTGACCAAGACGCCGGCAATGGCCGAGGCGACGCGGGAAGAACGGCGTCGCAAGCCGCTGACCTTGGAAAATGCTCGCGCAATTGCCGCCCGGTGTCCCTCCGTGGAACACGTAAGTCCCTATCTGATGGCCACCGGCAACTCGCATAGCGTGCGCTACAAGGGGAATGAACTTTACCAAATCCAGATGGCGGGGACGGAGGAGGGTTACGCCGCCGGCGGAACTACGATGAAATTCGGGCGTTTCTTCAGCGACTTTGAGAACGCGCACCACATGCCGGTTGTAGTGATTGGAGAGAACGTTCGGGAACAGCTCTTGCCGAATGAAGATCCGGTGGGCAAATGGATTGACGTCGATGGGCACAAGTTGGAAGTGGTCGGCGTGATGGACAAACCCGCCGCGTACCTGCCCAGCATGCCCGATACGCGCGTGTTGATCCCGTACTTCACGATGCGGAAGATATATCCCAACCTGCGGGAGCACATGATCATGGTGATTGCCCGTGAGGGATTGCTGAGCAAAGCGGAGGATGAAGTGCGGGCAGTTCTTCGTATCGAGCGGCGTGATTCCTTCAATGCGCCGGATTCCTTCTATGTCACTACGGCGGAACAAATGATCGCGCAGTTCCACAACGTAACCGCTACGGTGGCGTTGGTGATGGTGATCATCAGTTCAATAGGGCTGCTCGTAGGCGGCATTGGCGTGATGAATATCATGCTGGTGGGAGTGACTGAGCGCACGCGGGAGATTGGCGTAAGGAAGGCCGTCGGAGCGCGAAAGTCTGATATCGTCCTGCAGTTTCTGACAGAGGCGGTGGTGCTGACCGGGCTGGGCGGAACGCTGGGGCTCGCCGCGGGCTGGTTGATCTCGCTGGCGGCGCATCTCGTATTCCCGGCGCTGCCTACCGCCGTTCCGTTATCCGCGGCGCTTTCCGGCGTGATGGTTTCGGTTGGGGTCGGCATCTTCTTCGGGATCTGGCCGGCCAGCCGGGCGGCGCGCCTGGACCCGGTGGAGGCCCTGCGGTACGAGTAGCCGCAGCCTGGTTTCCCTGGACACGCATTCCGCCGGCAGTCTGGCATACTGGATGCTGTCCCATGGCGAATTACGCGAAACGACTCAGTGCGGCGGCGCAGTGGCTTGCATTCGCCTCCGCCGTCTCGATCATCTTCTCCATTGCCATCTCCCAGATCTTCCTGGCCCTAGCATTCGTCGCGCTCCTGGCGTCGGGAGAGAAACTGCGCCTGCCTCCAATCAGGATTGCGCTGGGCCTCTTTCTTCTCGGGACCCTGATTTCGTGGGCGTTCTCCGGGGAGCTTGCCGCCGGCCTGCCGCAAATTCGCAAGTTCTATGTATTTCTTGAGTTGCTGGTTGTGTATTCCTCGGTGCGAAGCCTGAAACTGGTGCGGTCGATCTTTCTGACTTGGGCCGCCTTTGGCTCGGTCACTGCTGTGGTGGGATTCGTGCAGTTTGGGCGCAAGATGGCGGAGGCGCGCAATCTCGGCGTAGGTTTCTACGACTATTACGTCACTCAGCGGATTACCGGGTTCACAAGCCACTGGAACACATATAGCGCCGAGGAGATGTTTGCGCTGATCATGATCGGCTCGTTTCTGTTGTTTGCGCCGCGGACACGGTGGTATTGGGTCTGGTGCGTGTGCGGCGTCCTGACTGCGTTGGCCGTCGTGTTAGCTCAGACACGTGGCGTGTGGATCGCCGTGGCAGCCGCGGCGCTATATCTGTTGTGGGCTTGGAGGAAGTGGGCCGTCCTGTTGCCGCCCGTTGTGATCTTGATCGGCGTAGCGGTCGCGCCGGCGCCGATTCAGCAGCGGGTCCAATCTATCTTCAAGCCGAACAAGATCGATTCCAACGCTTTCAGAATTGTCACGTGGCGCACCGGATGGGAAATGATCAAGCGTCATCCTCTGCTCGGCTTGGGACCTGAAGGCGTAGGAATCCACTTCCAGGAGTACGTCCCGCCCGATATTCCGCGCCCCCTGCCCGCCGGCTGGTATGGGCACCTCCACAACATCTACGTCCACTACGCGGCCGAGCGGGGAATCCCCACGATGCTGATTCTCATTTGGCTGCTGGTCCAGATCGTAGTGGATTTTATGCGCGGACTATCGAAACTGCCGCCGGGGCGCGGCGATCCCAAGTTCCTTTTGCATGCGGGTATTGCCGTGGTTCTGGCGACCATGGTTGAAGGCGTGGTCGAGCTGAATCTTGGGGATAGCGAAGTGCTGACGATGTTTCTAATTGTCGTGGCTTGTGCGTACTTGTCCATTGACAAGCAGGTCTCTGGAGTTCAAGAGGAACCCACTTCAGCCGCCGGGAACCCGGCCGCTTCAGTCTCCCAGGAATAGCGCGCGCTTGCTTGCTTGTTCAAGTATAGTGGAACACGTGGTAAGGCAGAACTGATCGAGCGCGAACAGTACGGCCGATTCCACATCCTGCTCCAACGCCAGTCGGACCTCTTTAAGCCACGGCGCAGTGTAGTCTCCGATTCCCACCAGGTGACTACGTTGCGCTGCCGAAAAGCCGAACTGCTCAGGGAATTGCAGCGATTCCCGTATCCTGTTCAAGTCGCGAAGCCCTGTATAAGTGAAGTTCTCAGTCTTTAGGCATGTGAGTTCGGTAGGCGTCCAGTATGTCGCTGGGAAGTTAACGGACCGGTTCAGGGGGGTGTCGTTTGTGTCCGGCGGGTACAGGACTTCGAAGCGTGCATCTGGATGAGCACTTCTCACGTAGGCCATGACAGATGCAGTAAACTCGCCGATCAGGCCCTGCAAGAACACGCATTCTTCCGGGAAGTCTTCGGGCCGCGAGTACTGGCTCCGAATTTCCCTCATCGCCCTGCCGAAATGCACTCGGAACGCACTCTTTGTGTACTCGTCGTAGAATGGCATGCCGGCGTCGCTCGCGAAATACCACCATTGCACCTCGCCGAACTGCAGAAAGGGCGTCATGCCGGCCTCCCGCATCAAGTCGGCCATTTCCTTGTAGGCCTGCCGCCAAAAAGCGAGGCTGATCGGCGAGAAGTTCGTCTGG
This sequence comes from uncultured Acidobacteriia bacterium, assembly GCA_903925975.1. Lineage (GTDB taxonomy): Bacteria > Acidobacteriota > Terriglobia > Bryobacterales > Bryobacteraceae > BOG-224. Next base: position 4,442 of record CAIYHG010000039.1, read on the forward strand.
AGGGCCGGCGTAGTTAATAGCGCGGCGCCGCCGTCCGGGTATCTCTGCGCAATTCCGGTTGCGGCCAATGGGTCGCCGTGCTGCAGTTCCATCGAGAATGCGCTGGCAGCATCGATACCAAACTCTCTAAGCGCGCGGAAATAGCTGCGGTGCCAATCGCGGGCGGCCCTATTGATCCGGGGAATTGCGTTCAGGTCAGTACGCCACCCTTGCGCCCATGGTATCGACGTCACGTCCCCGTCCGCACCTCCCGATAGGGGTCCGCTTATGGTGACGGTTAGTTCCGTGCTGCCATCCGTATCGGCTGCAATCTCCATGTCGTTGCCGGCGCTTCCCATGGTTCGCGACCGAATTATCAGGTAATTGCCTTCCGCGCTCGCCCACACTGCCGTGGCCCCGGCGTTGATCGCGCACTCGAGCGCCTGCACTACGCTTTCCGTCGTGTCGGTTATCAGGTTCAAATGCTCAAAGACCGCACTCGCAACCCGCACGCGCGAGTACTTGCCGAACTCCGGCGTTCCGCTGAAGCTCACACTGGCCGAAGCGTATACGTGCCCCGGTCGCGTCACCTCGTAGAACCATAGCGCGCCGGCGTAATGATTCGCCCGGCCACGGAATCCCAATTTGCGGATCAACCACGCTGTCCGCTCCGGCGCCAACGCGATCGAATGATCGGTGTCCCAGTCCGTCGCCAGAGTGACGCGATCCACATCCGAAAAGTCCGGCAATTCTGCCGTGGGGCAGGCAACTTCAAAGAAATCGAAATAGAATACGCCGGCGTCGGCGTGTGTAGCCGTTACGCTGTGGTCTCCCGGGGCGAGATCCGCCAGCTTGATTCTGACCAGCGAATCTTCGTCCCCGGCGTAGGCAAGATCGATGATCTGAATGGACCCATCCACCGAAACCGCGACCTTCGCGCCCGCGCCCGATGAGTTTCGGAACTTGCGAGTGCCGAGGTACAGGGCATGGGTCTCGATTGAGGCGTAGTCGTAGGCAACCGATGCGCCGGGCGTAGCGGTCGCGCGAATCGATCCGCCCGAATAGTTTCCTCTAGCCGGATGATCCCATTCGCCCGAATACCTCAGAAACCCCGAATCGTCTTCGGTCCGCCGGCTGCCTGGCCCCGCGACCTGGTACGGCGCGACCCCCGCAGCGGACCAGTTCGTAATCTTCACTCGAAACTCACTGGGTACGAAGTCCCCGGATTGCTCTGCCGGCGCCCAAGTCCATCGCATCTTCCGGACGGCGTTCGTCGGCACTTTCGCAAGTTGATGAAAGTCCGGTCCTTCATACCCCCAGAGGTCACTGAAGTCCAGTTCGATGCGCCACTTGGTCGGTGAGGTTCCTCCGCATAACAACTGCGAACTGGTCTGCCAGCCCAGGGTCTGCGCACCGGAGGCCCCGCTGTACACTCCGACGCGATTCCCGTTGGCGCCCATTTCTGCCAGGTATCGAAGGGAGATTCGCGGCCCATCCGCCTGCGCGTCCATTCCCGTTTGCGGGCAGTTATCCGCGATCGCCCCCGCCAAAATCGACGCCACTCCTTCTATTGTGTCGTCGTAGTAGATCATGTGGGCTGCGTGCCGTAGCCAGGATGGAACGCCGTCGCCCGCTTCCCAGGCCAATTCCACGTAGTCGCCCGCCGTAATCGTGCCGCTCAATTCGAAGGTCGCCTGTGCTGGGCGGTAGTATCCAACTACGGGCGTTCCCGTCAAGCGCACTTTGTATACCCGCTCGACGCCGTCGGCTGCTGTCGCCCAGATTCGCAGGTAGGGCCAGTCTACCGTCGGCCAAAGGGAAGAGTCGGGCGGCATACAATTCTGTCGCTCCTCCTCATAGGAGAGGCGCAGTCCGCTCAGATCGCCGTCGGGCAAAGGCCGCAAGCTGGCATGCTCGAAGACGTTGTCGCGGTTCCATTCCACAACCGCCCAGTCGAACTGCTGCCGGAAGCAGCCGGAAACCGTGAATCCTGTTCCCGTGCAATCGCTGAGCGCCGCGACGGCGCTAGGTCGTTCAAAATAGCACTGCAGGTCGCGATCGGGACGCAGTTTGCTCAGTTCTCCCATTTGTCAAAGCCTGATGATCACCGTCAGATTGCGTCCCGGTCTTGCACTACCGACCGAGTTTGTGGAAACCGTGATCTTCGACCCCTCAATCAGCGGTGGCAGCGTGTACCCGGGGTTGCTCGTCGATACCTGCGATTCGGGCGCAAAGACCAGCGGCGCTCCGTAAGGGTTGCCGTCGACATTCAACTGCAGGCTGACCGGGGCGTCCGCTGCTGCGCCGAGGGCCGCATACACTTCGCGGACCGTGTGCGAAGATTCCACAATCAGGGCGGGCGCCGCGCAAGCGTCAACGGCCAGAAAGCCATCGACCTGTATCGTGTATTGCCCGCCGGCAAACGTGCGCAACCCGCGTTCCAGGGTGTCGGTCAGGTGGATGGCGCCTGCCGCACTGTCGCCAAATCTGTTTGTCACGAGCAGTTCTCCGCCTGCCGCGCGAACGTTCGGTAACGTAATCGGGTGACTCCAACTTCCACTGTACTGACTGCCGAAGAAGCGGGAAGGGAAGGGTGCGATCTCAGTTCTCGCTTTTAGGCAGTAGGCGATTGTCCCGGCGTTGTGCGTTGCGGCGCCGGATCCCAGCGCCCCTCGTTCCACGCGGTAGGTCGCGCCGCCCGGAAGCGCCCCAATAACACGCACAACTTCCGAATCGACCTGGATGAATCCGCCCTGCTGCGCGGCGCCGGCCGTATTCAAAACAATGATGTCGCCCTCGCCTCCGGTCCCGCTAGCCAGACTGGTTAGCGGCGCTCCCTCAAGTTCGTCCCAGTAGTACACTGTCAGCGTCGCGGAGGATATCGTGCGTGTGTTCTTCAGCTCCGCAAACGAAATACCGCTCAATTCCATCGTGCCGCCCCGTTTCCCGGGTCTGAGGCCGAATGACGGCGCCGGCGGTCGTCCTTGATCTGACGTGCCGGCGTCTCCAATCGTAAATCGTGTGACGGTCGACGCCTCGGGATCGGCCTCCACATTGCTCGCGTTCGCGGCGCGGCCGGTGATGTGTGCGATTTCTCCTGGCCGGTTCGGAATAGTGAACTGCACCGTATCCGATCTCGTCTCCGCGCCGAATCTCCAGCCGCTGTCGGAAAGAGCGAAATAGCTTGTCTCGTCGGGCTCCACCGTCCACGGCGATGCCACAGTGACGGTGTTAGTCGAGTTCGCAACTACTGCCCTTTCCTGTCCCGCCCCGCGTCCCCGCGTGATCCGTGCGGTAGCGCCCCCATAATCCTCGCTCATCTCGATCGAACTGTTTCCAACCGTCGTAGCCGAATGAATCGTTGCCGCGGATTCCGGTAGCCGTTCTAGCCGCCAATAGAAGTTCGCATGATCGAAATTCGGGTCTGGGGGCGCTATCGGCTGGTTCTCAAGTCCCGCGTCCGTAAACGCCGCGGCTATAGATGCGCCGGTCGCGATTCGGAATAATCGCGCCGGGGTGTTTCCGCGGTATACGTGGAATCGTGCCGCACCGGGAGCGAAGCTCAATCCGGACAGCGTTACCTGTGACCCATCCGATTCGATAGCCGCTCTGACCAGAAATGATGCTGAACCCTCATGCCCTTCGGAGTTTACGCCGGAAACGGTATAGTACAGGATTTGGCCTGCGCGCAGCGCTCCGCCCGCCCCAATCATCGGCGTCAGGCTGATCAGCGGAATCCCCGGCCCCGCCGCTGCTTCCGTGGTCGGCGGCAGGAAACGGACGCAGATCGCCGTTTCGCCGCCGTCTTCGGCTGGACTCGTTCCGGTGATGTCGAACTGGAGATCTCCGTTCTCGTCCGCTTTCGTCCCAATCAGCGGCCTTGGAGTTCCTGATCCTGCGTCGCTCTGCCGCCGGCCGCCTGGCCCCGATGCGGGCTGACCGTTCGTATCTACGTACCATTCGTCGCCGTGGATCTGTGCCGTAATTCGGGTGATTCGGTGATTGACGCCGGGCGCCACCTTGAGCACGCGGAATAGTTGCCGGTTAAACCCCTCTTTCAGGTACGTGAGGGTAATCAGGTCCCCGGCGCGAACCCCCAGGCACCTAACGCTGGTGTCGAACTCAACATAAGTATTGCCCCGCAGCGACTTGTCCAAACTCAACTTCAAAATCCGGGCCGCCTGGTCGTAGTTCGGCAGGCCTATGGCGCCGAGCGTTGCCGAGATTTCCTGGCCGCTGCGAGCCGCGTCTTCGGGGTCCACGATCGAGAGGCTGTCCTGCTGGTACTCGTTCAGCGCGTCCTGAAATTCCACGCTGAACCGGTTTGGCGTGTCCGCGATACTCCTTGTATATACCCTGAAACTCGGTTCATCGTTGCCATTCCTCAAGATGCCGCCGAACCCGCTGGAGCCATCTCCGAATTCGTAGCTCGGCCAACCGCCGTCAAGCGGGTCCGCACTGTTGGACCACTGAAGCCTGATCGGCTGCTGGCCGGCGATCGTGTCCTCGACCCGGGCCCGCAGCAGTCCTCCCTCGCCGAACGTCAGATTCATACGCGCCGCCAGGCGGATGCCGCGCATCAGTTCACCGGCGCTCTTGCGATTTGTCAATGCCACATTGCACTGGAAGCGTGGGATAAGAATCGGGTTTCCGTAGTTGTCCAGCGCCTCGATATTAACGTCGCAGTACTCCGCCGCATCCGCGAAGCTGCCGAGGTCGATCTCCGAAAGACTCCAACCCGTTCGACGTAAGATGTCCAGGAGAATCCACGCCGGATTGCTGCTGAACCGTTCGCCCGCTGGTTCTCCGGCCGCTGTGTAAGTCGGAATCTTCAATCCCTGTACCAGCGCCTTGATTCGGGGCAAGCTCGTTCCGTCGTTGAGCCGGTTCGGCACGACAACCGAGAGGTACGCCATGCTGCCGTACGGGTCGCCTGCCGGCTGTCCGTCGCCGCCCGTGAAGTCGGGATTGCAGACGCCCGTCCGTGCGCCCAGCGTCGGGATGCTATACCAGCCCGTTCCCGTCATGTTCGCGCCGGGGACGCCCATCGGAATTTCGACGTCGTTGACCAGGACTTTCAGCACGCCCTCTATTTCTCCAATGCCCAGGAGCGCCTCCAGTCTCGTTAGATTGCCGTCGTTGCGCGCGAACACAACCGGCGGAGCGTACCAAGCTATGCCATACGCCATCGGCACAAAATCGTTGTATCGCGCCGCATTCACAGCCACGGCCGAAGTGTGCCAATTCTTGTCTCCGGAAGTGCGTACGGAGATCGTGGGAGGTACGAACTCGATGCCGCCGAAATGTTCCGCCATGCCCCGCGCGGCGCACTCGCTGCGCGTGAATCCGCAACTTGTATATGGCTCGTCGCCGTTGAGAGTTCCGGTCCCTCCGGGAACATCCGGCGAGTATCCGCACCGGTAGAAGCGAGAGTACCTTCCATCCGCGCCGCCGGCCACAGCCTCGGCGCGCTGTTCCGCCGTGCCAGGGAACGACCACGGGCACCGCCTCTGAATCCGCACTTGCGGGAGCAGGCCGCGCTGCATATTCATGCGGTTTACGGCTGTGATCCTGAAAGTCGCCTCGCGGATCTCGTCCGGCGGATTGCAGATGCCCTGAAACAACGGTGAACGTTCGCTCGCCGGGAGGTCATTCCTGAGATCGTAGAAAACGAAGCTGACGCTCAGCTTCGCTCCTTTCCAGCCCGTAGCTCGCTCTATCTCGGAAAAATGGGAATCGGCGTTTCCGAGCACTATCGAAATCCGCGGGATGCTGTCGACGCCTTGCTCCGACGCCGCCTGCATTTCGAAAATGTTGTGATTGAGTACTCGTGCCTCGTAGTGGGCGCCAGACTCCGTGACTGCGTGCGTGCTCCACCGCTCTATCTGGCCGTTGGCCAGAGTGCAATCGAACAGCAGGAGTGGCGTTTCGGTAACGGCCAACTCCTTCATCTCATAGATGGTCGACATGAATGATTTGTAAACTGCACGAATGCTGGTTCGGCCCGGTCGCCGTGATCGCCAGCGAGTTGCTAGCCAGGCGCGCGTTTTCGTAGATCCCGGAACGAACGCCCGAACGGTACATTGAGGCCGCCGGCTGCGCTTCGGCTTGCGGCCCGAATACTTCCACTTGCATCCCCGCGGCGACTTCGATTCCGAAGCGCGCCGCCTCCTCCGCGCCGCCGGTTGCGCTCAAAGCAACCCGTCTCCACCTGTCCGACGCTATGTGCTCCGCGCGGCGCTCGCCCACCACCAATGCGAGGCTCGCCGCCGCATTTGATCTAATGGAGAGGCTTAGCGTGTATGTGTATGCGCCGGGCCCGGGGATGCTCTGCCAAAGCCCCTGAGCCACACTCCCGTGGTTGGTCAACTGCCACCCTGTCTTTCCCGCCGCCGGGCTTGGGCGGCCGCCCGTCAGAGTCAGCTCAGGGTCGCGCTCCCATATGGGCGCGCCCAGCGCCTCAGTGCTGGTCAGCAGATTTGCCGTCGGGTCGGCGAACACGAACCCGTTTAGCGTCCCCTCGGCCGCTCTGAAGAACTCCTCCAACTGGTTCGCTTCCTCATCCGTCAGGGCTGCGTACTCCAGTTTCCACTCCGTTGTCCGCAGGGAGGGATCTGCGAACCGGAGTGATCTGCCGTCCGCCGTGGCGTTCGTAACGGTCCGTCTTCGCTGTCGCTTCCGAATAGGGAACTGGCTCAATGCTCCCGTGCTCAACTGTGGATAGACAAGCATCGATCTCCCCTCAGCGGTTCTCCACCACAATCAAATAGGCCGCGCCACGCATTTCGCCCAGTGCCGCCAATTCGAAGTCATCGTTTTCCAGGCTGCAGTTAGCCACTGCCGTCCCGTCTTTCGGATCTATGAATGTGAACGCGCCGAAGCTGCCCTGGTTTTCCGCGAAGAACGCCGCCAGCGCCGCCATCTCCGATTCGTCGAGCTGGTCCAGTTGGATCTCCCACTTACGGAGCGGCCCCGCGCTGTCCCTGTAGCGCTGTTCGGCCCCATCCACAAACCGGACGATCTGGTTCCTGTATTCGAGCCTGCGGGTTACGGGATACTGGGCAATCGCGTCTGTCTTCAACCTCGGAAAGGTGGCCATATCAGAGATCGTTCACTACATCGTTGATCGAGTTCAGATTCAGCATCGCCTCGCGCACCGCCGCGGCAATGTCGCTGCTGCGGTCTAAAAACGATCGCGCATCCATCGCTTGAATATTCACGGTTATCGGAGTCGCCTGCGATGCCGCCCCGCGTTCGGGCGCTGCCCCGCCGACCGCGCGCGGCATTCCCGTCTGGTCGTAGTCCGAGCCGGTGAGGCCCCAGGCGGTGTCCGCTGCGTTCAGGCTGATCCGAGCGGGCGCCGCATACTTGGTGAGTGCTGGCGGCTCTTCCGTCCCTCCACCGCCGAAGAGTCCAATTAGCCCGCGCAGCAGCGGCGTCAAACCCAATCCGCTCTTCAGTACCGTCATCCCGAGCGAGCCACCTCCACTCGTTCCGCCATTCTGCACCGAACTGGCTACGGCGCTGCCTGCTTCTGTTACAGCCGTTCTCATCGCATCCACCAGCCCGTCCGTCAGACGTGAGACGTCCCCTGCGCCGGAGGTCCCGCCGCTGGCGATCTCGGTGAAGCTATTGAGCAGCAACTCGTCTATGCTTGTGGGCATTGTCTGGCTCTTTCGCGAGTTCTTCCTCGAAAATGGCGAAGGCTTCCGCCTGGCGTGCGCTCAGCGCGTCCGGCTGGATTCTCCCCAAACGCCGCCGGACCACGAATTCCTCTAGCAGCGCAATGCTCTCGCCCGTGATATAGGACTTGGGACAGCAATCCAGCGCCGCGCCGTTCCGCGCCCATACCGGCCTGGAGCTCTCCGTCCGGGCGCCCTCGCCAAATCCACATCTGCGCTTCTTTTCCAGGCCGGTTTTCCGGCACGCGTCGCACTTCCAACCGGCCTGGTCGGTAGAGTGAAAGTGAAAGGCGACGATTAGTTTTTTCGTTCCGCCTCGCTGATGCCTGCCTCGGCGCGTACGGCGGCGAGCGCCTCGCGGAATAGTGGCTCCGGTCCCGCTTCAATCAGGAGCGCTGGCGTGGCTTCCACTCCATCCAGTACCAGCCCCTCGATCCGCCGCAAGCCCCATCTCAGGTAGACCCGGTCGATCTCCGCTTTCAGCAGGGCAGCTTCCATCTGCTCTGCGGCGCTATCGGTTGCCTGCAGGAACTCGATGCGCCGCGCCAGTTCCCGCACGCTCTGCATCAATTCCACTCGTCGCGAAAACGAAATCCGCGACACCGTAAATCGGACGCCGGGCGAGTTCGTGGATTCCACCGTCTTGAAGCTCTCGTAGTTCACCGGCCCCACCCTTTCCGCCACCTGCTAACCGAACGCGATCGCAATTTCATCCTCCGCCGTCCCTTGCGCGCGGGACGCCCGGAACGTCCACTTCAGGCGGTTCTCGCCGTCCTCGAATTCTGGTATTTCGGGCACCACGCTCTTCAGGTAAACGCCCATGAGCTGGCCCTCCGCCTCTCCCAGTTGGAACATCACGCTGATCGGCGATTCCTGTCGCGCTGCCTGGTACAGCCCGTGCGTCGCGTCGTTATCCATGCTGTACTAGTCGAATGACGCCGTCACCGTACGCTGTCCCGGGACGATCGCGCGCGGCAGCCGGCTTCCAAATTCCTTCGACCGGGTATCGAGGTTGTTCTTAATCACCACCGATGCGGCTGTCAGCGTAAACATTTGCGTCGGCGCCGCGCCAAGCCACGCCTGGCCCATGTGGCCGGGCACGATCGAATAGTCAAAGGCGCTCAGTTCCGGCTCCTCCGGAAACCCCGGAAACTCCGCCAGTTCGTTCGTGATGCTGCAACTGTCCACCACGTCCTGCGCGAGTCCGCGGAAACGGAGTTCATGATAGTCGCCGTTGACCAGTATCTCCATTTCATCGGCCGCCGCTCCTCTCAGAAGACGCTGCGCCGCAGTCGCCGGCGACCAGTAGTCGAAGATGGTCGCGCTGGGAAGTTCCATCCCGGGCGTATAGGTAATGGCCGCCGAGAGCGCTGCCCCCGGGGCCGGTTGGGTCGCGAATGGCGCATTCAATTGCACCGATCTTTCATCGACAATCGCCGAAGCGAAACGAATCTCGCCCGCGCACGCTACCGCTTGGCCCGCCTCCAGACCGTGCGGCGTTTCAAACCCGAGCCTGCCCCCCGCGGTGCTGGAAGCTACCAGCCCGCCTGTAAACTCCAGCCGCGGCCCGCCCAGTGCGGTCTCAACCAGCGGACCATAGCACGGGGTTGTGATGCTGCTCTCCGGGCCCGCCTCGGGCCCCACCGGCGCCTTGGCCCAAGTTGTGAGGTAGGTGCGTAACTCGAAATTCGTGCGCCTCCGGCCGCCGCCCGGTGACCCCGGGAAAGTCCGGCTTCCTGTTTTGTCCTTCCGCTCTGCGCCATCCAATCGCTGGGTTATGGCGAGCTTCACTGCGGGTATGCGGTGCTCCGCGGTGATCGCTGCCACTTGTCCGTAGGCCCCCTCGAGAGCTGCGTAGAAACGGTTTGCGTTCGAGGAAATATATGACGACATCCCTAGCTCCTGCTCACTTCGATCTCAAATGTGATCTTTGCCGGCTGAATGAAGTTCCTGCCGCCTCTTTTCACGGCTCCGAAGGCGACTTCGTAGCCGCCGGCGTAGTACATGCCGTCGCCCCAGTCTCCGCAGGCGCCATTCAGGGTCTGCGCAACCGCATCGGCATAAAGCTCCAACCTTCCCTGCAGTTCTTCGAGCCGGTCCTCCGAATGACGGATTTCGACGGCCATACGCGCCGTTCCCGAGAACTTCCTAAACTTCTCCGTCAGGCTGTTGGTCAGCTTCTCGCAGTAGACGCATACCGCGGGATAGCGCAGGCCTGTCGTGCGCTCCGCAATTTCGGCGGCGGCGTTATACGCCGATACCTGTCCTGCCGCTAACCCCGACACGGAGATCCTGTCCGCTTGCGTGAGGGCCGCCAGGCTGGCGTTGACTCCCTTCGGCCCTGTCACGCGCTCAATTACCTTGGCCGTGGCCGCGCTACCAAGTCTTGCTGTCATTAGCCCCTCTGAATAGTGCGCGGCGCAGGCCGCAGGTAGTTCGGCGCCTGCCCGCTTCCAGGCCTGCGCCTCCCTGTCGTGAGCGCCCCGGAGAGAGTCCAGCATTCCGTCAATGGAATCGCTTCTCCGTTCTGAAGCGTCATCGTTTCCGGGCCGTCGCCGGCGAACACGTTCCAGCCCTTTGCATTAGCGGGAGGCCCTGCCGCCTTTACCCGCAGGGCGTGTCCGTTGACGGAAGCCACTGCCGGTTCGGCGCTGGCGCCCTCTTCGCCCGCTTCATTCACCCAAGCTAGGGTCACGTAGTAAATCCCATAGGGCAGGGAACCGGTGGTTTCGTCGATCGCGGGAGTCATTGCCCGCGCTACCGGGTTCGTCGCGATCCCAATTCCGATTTGAACCAGTTGTTCGCGCGCCCATCTCGCCATGTTGTGAAACTCATCCCGCTTGCCGGCATAGCGGTCGTTCAATTGGCTATGGAACGCGTCTCGGTACACCAACTCCAGCGTCCGGAACGCGTGCCATAGCTTCAATGGGGAAGTCGCCACCACACCGCTTGTGCCTGGTCGCGCCGATACTCCTGGAACGTAAGTTTCGGAGCCGCTTCTGCTCAGCAGCGACGTCAGTTCGATTTCCACTTCTTCCTGTGCAAGAGCCAGTTTCCGGCCCACGTCGATCTGTTCCACATTTGCTATCTCCAGAAGCTGCGAGTCGTGCCCGGTCAAATCCTCTAGCGTGGAGAGGGGTCCGTCGGTGAGCAGAGCCATTTTTCCTTATTCCTCGTTTTTTGCGCCCGGATTCCTCAATCGGCTCAACTCCGACGTTGTCAGCACCGCCAATTGCACTTTCGACGCTGCCGCCGCTTGGTCCGCCAGTCGCCTTTCTTCCGCCGCCTTCTCGCGAAAAGCCTGCGCTTCCTCCGCCGTCGCCAGTCGGGCCGCGCCCTGCGCCACCATCTTGGCCGCGAGAGCCGGGCTCGTTTCGATCGGTGTTCCCGGCCGGCCGCCATCCGGCGTTGCCAGGCTCACTATGATCGGAAAGGGTTCCTGAATTTCCCGCTCAATATCCCGAACCTTCTTGTAGTACGCCCTCAAATCCATTTCTTGCCTCCCCAAAAAGATGAGGACGGGGTTCGGCCCCGTCCTCTTGGTTCCACAGACTGTCTTTCGGCGCCCTGTTTGGCGCCCACAGGTGGAGTCTAGGTGTTCACCTGAACGCCCGCTTCGTTGCGCAAAATGCCGCATCCGTACAGCACGTCCACCGTGAACTGCTGCGCCAGCGTGTTCGGCTGGTAGCTCATCACCACGCGCATCCCGAAGTTGCCCAACTCGGCGTACTCGGCGATCGCGCCCGTACCCGGGAGCGGCTGCGGCAGCCGGCGGATAACCAGGCCCAGAGCGTTCTTCGTGAACGCCAGGTTGTGCGTGTTGACCGGCGTGCTGCCCGTCTTCTCCACAAACTGCGAGCGGACCACGAAGAAGTCTTTGATCTTGGCGACCGTGCCATCGACTATCGAGCGCAGCCCGGCATCGCCGGCTGTTTGGAACTCGCTGAACCGCGGGATCTGCCGCCAGGCCGAATAGGTAGCGGCGTCCACTACCATGTACTTCTGCTCGGACGCCGGGATCTTCGCCATGAACAGCGCCGTCTCTGCGGCGTCGATGGTCGCTTCGGTAATCGCCACGCCCGCATGGCCCACCGGCGTGTTGGCCGTGAAGCCGGCGTACAGCGAAAGCAGATCGCTCTCGATCTTCTGCGCGATTGCCGCCACGGCCGGTTCCATGTAGATCCTCAGAAGGTCCGGTACCGCCAGCACTTTTGTGACGTCCGGAATCTGGAAGGTCGCCTCGGCGTGCGTGTTCAGCACGATTTGCGCGTTGCCCAGACTCGGGTTCTGCGTTTGCACCGTCCCGCCTTCGGCGATGTTATTCGCCACCATCACTGGCGGAATCGGCACGTTGATCGTATCGCCGGCCTGCGCGAGCACCGGTTCGTAATCGCGATTCACGAGGTTCCCCATAACCAGGTTCCCCACCAGCACCGGCAAGGCATCTGCCGCCACCAGCTTGACGATCGCGTTCGCGACGTTATTCGATGTAATAGCTGCCATTCCCTCTCCTTTACTGCAATTGAGGCAGATTCCTTTCTGCCTTGGCGCTTGCGGCGCCGTCCATCAGAGCCCCTTCAATGTCCGCGATGCGACTCGTACGATTTCTTCGCGAACGCGCTGCATGTCTTCCGCCTTCATCCCCGGACGGATCTGGTCCAGATCCAGGGCCTCCCTGGTTCCGCCCGCTTTCAGCGTGGCTGCCATGCCGCTTCCCCCGGCGATCCGCGCCGGCAGAAATTCCGGGTTCTCCGCAACGAATGAGGCGAGGTATTCCTTTACTGAAGCCTCACCCGTTTCGGTCCGGGCCACTAGTCGCCCGTCCGCGGTTCGGACGATACCGTCCTGCACCGCCTTGAACGCCAGGTCGATCTTTGCTACGCCAAGCCGCTGCAGTTCGGTGCGCACGGCCGCGCCCCGCTCCGCCTCTTCCACCATCTTTCGGCTGCGTTTGTTTTCTTCCGCCAGTTCGTTTACTTGCCGTTCTAACTGCTCGCGCCGGTTGCGCTCTTCGAGCAGTTCCGCCTTATACGCCGGCTCGTTCTTCGTCTGTTCCTGGCTGGCATATGCTTCTACCGTCCGCCTGACGATCTCCTGCACGTCGATTTGTTCCATAACCTTCCTGTTCCGTCAGAGGTGGGGCATGCTTTTGCGTGCCCGGAATGGAAAGAGGCCCGCCTGCGCTCCAGCCTCGGAGCGTAAGTGAGCCTCTTCCCTGAATAAAGCCGTGGTTCGACCCCGTTTACTAACCCTGGTCGATCTCCTCCGCCACGCGGTTCTTGATTTCCTGCCTGGCATCGCACAGGTACTTGAAGGCCAGTTTCTTGAAGATCTGTTTCTTCAACGTCTCCGACGCGATACCCAGTCCCAGCAGCTTCCGGGCGTCGTCGAGTTCGTTGCTGAAGTCTTCAATATCGAATTCGTCCAGCCCGGAGACGTCGATGCTCACGCCGTCCTTGCGGGCCGCGGCGATCGCCCACAGCACCTGCTTCATGGTGTCCTTCACCGCATCGCCGTACGCTCGCAGCACCTCCTGCGTGATGCTGAAGTCCCTCCGCTTGCTGAGACCCGATTGCCGTAGCTCGCCCCCCGTACTCGACGTCCCGGCCTGTGTCATCAGGTAGCAGACGCGATAAATCTCGTCCTTGAGTCGGACCAGGTTGTCGGCTGCGATCTGATATACCTTCCCCTCCGGCTCAGTCCATCCGAACCTGTCTTCCGGGCCCAGTTGGATGTAGTAAGACTCGCCTACGATTTGGCTCCACTCCCGCTCCGAATAAACCACCGGAGTCGCAAACAGCCCCATCGTCAACGCCCACGACAGCGCGTTCGACTTATTGAAGTGTTCCAGTTGCAGCAGCGCCGCCTTGTTCATCAGCCACAGCCCCTCCGTAACCTTCATCTGGAACACCGGCACGCGTCTGAGCCCGGCGAGCCCGTGCCGCCCTTGGTCGAACAGCCGGATCGGCCCCTCGCCCCGCTTCCGGAAGATCCGGAAGTGCTCGCGGTCGTAATACACCCACCGAGTCTCCTTCTCCCAGCCCGGACCAGACGCGTCCGCTTCCTCGATGCAGGAAGTCCGGATCACAATCCACTCCAGTCCCCCCGCGGGATCGTATTTCCAGTTGATGACTTCGTCCGGACCGTAATCCACAAGGAAGGCCCGCGAACGTCCGGAAGCGTCTTCCTCCGCTCGCGTTAGCGGCTCGGGCGCCGTCCCCGCCCGTGGAAACTCCACCGCGACGTAACTGCTCCCGTACACCAGCGTCTGAACGAACCGTTGCCGGAAGAACTCGTGCAGGTTCGTTCCCTTCAGGTCGCAATCGTCGGCCATGACGCTGTAGAAACCCTTCGCGCCGCTATCGCTCCCCTCGAACAGCATCATCGGCTCGCGCCGCAGCAAGGTCGCCGAATACCAGTCGATGATAGACCCGATGTAGTTCTCATAGAACACTCGCGCCAGCCGCTCCTGGTATACGTCCGCCGGCTCTTTGTGCCGCCGCACCAGGTATTCCGAAGCATTCTCGCTGATGCGCTCGCCGCCCGCGTAAAGGTCCCTATACTTCTTCCACATCCATTTCCGCGAGACATATTCCGGATGTTCCCGATTGATGTTTTCCATATGGGCTTTCGTCTACAGCAGTCTTTCTCGTCTCTCGCCGATTGCTCTTTTGGGCCGGCATTCCTCGCAAAGCAGGTATCCCAGCGCGTCCGACATGTGCGTCCGCCTTCGGTCCCTTTCTTTATCGATCTGGCCCGTATCCGCCTTGTATGCCACCTGCTCGAAGTCCTGAATTAGCTCCGCGCATTTGGGGTCAACCAGGAGTCCGATATCTCCGGCCGCCGACCGCAGTCTCGCGTTCATCAGATTCACGCGTTCCCGCACCGGAGGGTTTGAGTGCGACGTCCGGTATTGGGAGTCAATCGAGCCGTTCGCCCGGAAGCATTCCTGGATCATGTCGTAGTCCGACATCCCCGTTGTCTGCCGCTGGTAGCCCGATGCGTCTCCGTACACGATCACCCCGGCCGGGTGATTCCCGTACCGCTTTAGGAACTCCTCGCACGCTTGCCCCGTTGTTGCGTTCCGGATCACGATCTCGTCCAACGCCAGCGCCGTTCCGTCCCTCGTGATCTGCGCAATCACTGACGACATCGGGTCCACGTTGAAATCGAGGGCCCATCGGAGCGGCAGCCGCGGGTCGGCCTGCAAGTCCGTGACGTGAGTCTTCCGGTCGAATGCCGAGTAAGCCCGGGCGCCGTCCAGGCTCAGATACTCGCCCAGAACCTCCTGCTGATAGAAGGTCTGGTCGTAACTCGTCCGCAGCCGTTCGTAATAATCCGGAATTTGCTCAAGCAGGTGCCGGTTCTCAAACGGCTTCGCAATTACTGCTTGATACCCCTGCTTGGCGCTTCCCAGAAACCGGCGGTACACCCAATCGAAACCCTTCGGCGTCCACACCGCGAATCCGCATAGCCGCTGCGCCTTCGGATCCCGCAAACGCCCTTCCAGCCGGAGCCACGCTCCCTCCTGGGTGTAGGTCAATTCGTCCAAGCCGAACCATGCCAGGTTCGTTCCCCTCAGCCTCTCGAACTCCTCCACGGGCCGGAACAGGATCTTCGATCCCGTATCCCGCATCGCCAGCGTATTCTCGGCTTTGTTGTGCTCGTATGGAATCTTGTTCGCATCCAGAAGTTCCAGCAGCGTCGCCTGCGTCGCGTCGCGCAGCATCGGGTACGTAGGCGCGCCGATCAGTCCCATTCGCCCCGGATTCAGGTAACTCATCCGGATCGCTTCCTGGCAAAGCGCCTGGCTTTTTCCGCACCCTATCGGCCCCGAGAAGCCCTTGAACCGCGCCGGCGATTCGTGAAACGCCTTTTGCGATGGCAGCGGGTCATAGCTTATTTCGCGGAAGACGGAGCTTGTGGCTCGACCCACGTGACCTTGATCTCCTTCGGGCTCTCGGCCTCGATTTCTTGCTCCATCTGCAGGAGCTTCAAGTATTCCGCTAGGCTCGGCTTCAGATCGTCGGCGTTGATCTTCTTCTCAAACGCCTCTGCCGCCTTTTCTACCAGGCTCGAAATCCGTAATTTATTTCTGATCTCCTTCCACCGGCTACATCCCTCGCACGTTTTGGGAGCTTGTTCCGATCCCCGTTTTCGCATCCCTGCTCCTCCAAAACAAAAAAGCGGCCCCGCGTATCGCGAAGCCGCGCAACCCTCATCCCGACTTGAAGGTAGCATCGCGCCGCGGCCCATAGGCCGTTCGTGCGGCGCTAACTGTTTGAAACTAAGGCGTCGATTTTTTTATTTAAGAAGTGAAAGGATTCTGCTGATAGACTCAAACAGCCGACTCCGGGCCGCGCGCGCAAGCAAGCGGTAGCGTGATCCAGCCGAGGGTCGTTCGCCGCCCCAGACAGAGATCTGCGCCTAACTGGTCCTGCGCTGCCAGAGGAAGTAAACCGGCACTCCCAGCAGGACGATGATCAACCCCGGCCAGGCGTAGCCCGGTTTGTATACCAGCAATAGCGCGTCGATCGCGCCCGCTGCCAGAATGTACGCCGCCGGAAGCACCGGATAGCCGAACGCCTTGTAGGGGCGCTCCATATCCGGCCGTTTACGGCGGAGCACGAACAAGCCCGAAATCGTGAGTATGTAGAACAACAGCACCGCGAAGATCACGTAATCCAGCAGGTCGCTATAGCTGCCGCTCAGCGTCAGCAGCACGGCCCACGCGCATTGCGCGCCCAAAGAGAATCGCGGCGCATGATGCGTCGGGTCGAGTTCGCCCGCGCGTCGGAAGAAAAGCCCGTCGCGCGCCATGGCGAAATACACGCGGGCGCCGGAGAGGATCAGTCCGTTGTTGCACCCGAACGTCGAAATCATAATCGCCGCCGCCATGAGTTGCACCGCCACCGGCCCGAACATCTTCGCCGCTGCCGCCGTCGCCACGCGATCCTCGGCGGCAGTCTGGATCTCTTGGAACGTCAGTACGTTCATGTAAACCAGATTGGAGGCGATGTAGAGCAAGGAAACCACGCCCACGCCGATCGCGAGCGATAGCGGTAGGTTCCTTCGCGGGTTGCGCACCTCGCCCGCCGTGAACGTCACGTTATTCCAGGCGTCGGAGGAAAATAGCGCGCCCACCATGGCGACGCCGGCGATGCGCAAGGTGTCGAAGTTCCACCCGGCCCCCCGCCAGAAATTGCTGAAATTGTCCGATACCGCCTGCGTATTCCGGCCGAGCAAGAACCCGAAGCCAATCAAGCCCAGTAGCGCCGCCACCTTGGCGAAGGTGAACACATTCTGAACCCTCGCCCCAGTGCGGATGCCGCGTGTATTCGACCACGTGAGGAACACGATCAACGCAATCGCGAGTAGCTGCTGCGTGGTGATTCCCAGCCTGCCGCTTCCCACCACATAGTTGCTGGTCGAAAACCAGGGGAAGAATACGCCTGTGTACTTAGCGAAGGCCACGGCAACGGCCGCAATCGTTCCGGTCTGGATCACCAGGAACATCGTCCATCCGAACAGAAACCCCCACAGCGGTCCGTAAGCTTCGCGCAAGTAAACGTACTGCCCGCCGGCGTGCGGCATCGCGGCCGCCAGTTCGCCGTAGCTCAGCGCGGCGATCAGCGTCAACGCCGCCGTCACGAACCAGGTGGCCATCACCAGGCCCGGCGATTGCGTCTGGCGCGAGATATCCGCCGCCACGATGAACACGCCCGAGCCGATCATCGAGCCCATCACGAGCGTGGTCGCGTCCACCAGACCCAGCGCTTTGACTAAACCGCTTTCGCTAGTTGTTGCCATTCCGATATCCGTTCCCGAATCGAATGCGGTGAGGCGTCCGCGGGCAGCAAACCCGCAATCACCGCCACTGAATCCGCCCCGGCGCGCCATACTTCCAACGCGTTTCCGAGGGTAATGCCGCCGATCGCCACCAGCGGTTTGGAAACTGCCGCCCGGCAGCGCCGCAACTCGGCGACGCCCACCACCGGGTCCGGGTTCTGTTTGCTCCCCGTCGGAAACACGGGGCCGAATGCGACGTAGTCCACCGGCTCGGCCTCGGCCGCGCAAATTTGCGCGGCATTATGACTGGAAAATCCGATTACCGCGCCGGGCCCGAGCAACGGCCTGGCATCCCGCGGCGCCAGGTCATCCTGGCCCAGGTGCAGTCCCGCCCGAAGCAGCAGGGCGAAATCCGCCCGGTCATTGACGATGAACCGCGCCCCGGCCTCCTCACACAGGCGCGCCACGGCCCGGGCGGTCTCGAACGCGTCCCGTCCCCAATGCCCCTTGTGCCGGAACTGCAGAATCGCAGCCCCGCCCTCGAGCAGCGCCGCAGCCACCTGCTCCGCGCCCAGTCCTAGTTTCTCGATCGACTCCGTATCCAGAATCGGGTACACCCTTGGAAGCTTCAACCCAGTCATATTCCGTGGTGGGGCATGCTTTAGCTTGCCCTTAACCCCTTCAAAAGCAAATATCTACACATTAATACTTAAAGCTGGCACTGAACCGGCTTATGAGCCTCGCAGCCAGCCGATTCCCACCGCCTGCCTACCCGCCGCCTTTTCCGCTTGTGGCGCACACCTTTCAGCGTGCAGTCGCGGGATTCATCCCGCGATGCCGAGCCCCGCTCGGCCACGTCTTCCGCCCCGAACACCAGCAATGGAAGCGGCCTCGCTCCCTCAGTCCTGCCACACCCAGTTTGTTCCCCGCGAATCAATGGCCCATCATATCAACCGATGGAATCCCTGGCGCAGGTCGCCGAATCTTTGTTATAGGGCCTGCACCGCCCCTGATCGAGCCGCCGGGACGCGCCACCGTCTCAGCCTGTCTCCCGGCGCCTGAAATTCCCCGCCGATCCGAGCGAGTATCATAGTTTAGAAAGACTTGCCGCATGCCATCGAAGCCCGACCCCTCCATCAATAGCTGGTTCGAAGACGAAGTTTACGAGCAATACCTGCACGACCGTACCGCCGTAGACGATAGCTGGAAACGCGTCTTCGAAAAGTCCGGCCCCCGGCCGGGGAACGGAGCGCCGGCAGCGGCCCCGAAAGCTGCTCCGGTGTCCGCGCCCGAGGGGGAACTCCAGCCCCTCCGCGGAGCAGCCGGGCGCATCGCCGAGAACATGGCCGCCAGCGTCATCATCCCCTTGGCCACGTCTCAGCGCATGATCGCCGTCAAGGTGATGGACGAAAACCGCCGCATCATCAACCAGCACCTCGCCGTGCTCGGCCGCGGCAAGGTTTCCTACACGCATCTGCTGGGGTGGGCCATCGTGAAGGCCCTGCGCGAGTACCCTGCGATCAATCAGGCGTTCGCCGAGAAAGACGGCCTTCCGTATCGCGCCATCCGAAACGCCATCAACCTGGGCATCGCGGTGGATGTCGCCGGCAGGGACGGCTCTCACAATCTGATGGTCCCCAGTATCAAGAACGCCGGCGCAATGGATTTTCAGCAGTACCTCAATGCCTACGACGATCTGATCGCGCGGGCGCGTACCAACAAGCTCACGCCCGACGATTTCCAGGGCACCACCATTTCGCTGACCAACCCCGGCACCGTAGGCACCATGGCCTCCAACCCGCGCCTCATGCCGGGGCAGGGCGCCATCATCGCCGCGGGCGCAATCGACTATCCCGCCGAGTTCTCCGGGGCCGCCCCCGAAACTTGCGCCGCCCTCGGCCTCAGCAAGGTGATGACCCTCACCTGCACTTACGACCACCGCGTCATCCAAGGCGCCGAATCGGGCCTATTCCTCGGCAAACTGCAATCCCTGCTCGATGGCGGCGATGATTTCTACCAGGAAGTATTCGCCCATCTCCGCATGCCGCACCAGCCGGTGCGCTGGGAGCGCGACCGCCGCCCGCTGCTGCCCGGCACGTCCGGCGTGCGAACCGCGGAAATCGTCAAGCAGACCGGCATCATGCAGATGATCAATGCCTATCGCGTGCGCGGGCACTTGATCGCCGACCTCGATCCGCTGGGCTCCGAACCCGGCTACCATCCCGAACTCGACCCCGAGAACTACGGCCTCACCATTTGGGATTTCGACCGCGAATTCCTCACCGGTTCGCTTGGCGACGCCATCGGCGAAGCCGGCCCCAAGCCCGTAGCCACGCTGCGCGAAATCCTGGAAACGCTGCGCCGCACCTACTGCGGCAAAATCGGCTGCGAGTACATGAATATCCAGGTGCCGGAGCAGAAGCGCTGGCTCCAGCAGCGCATGGAACCCGAGGCCAACAACTGGCCGCTCGATCATGATACGCGCCTCTCCATTCTGAAGAATCTGGTCCTGGCCGAGGAGTTCGAACACTTCCTCCATTCCCGCTTCGTCGGTCACAAGCGTTTCGCCCTCGAAGGCGGCGAAACGGCGCTGGCCGTGCTGGCCGAACTGCTCGAAATCGCGTCCCGCGCCGGCGTTCGCGAGGTCGTCATTGGCATGGCGCACCGCGGCCGCTTGAACGTGCTGGCCAACGTCATCGGCAAAGACCTGAAGAAGATCTTCTCCGAGTTTGAAGGCCAGATCGATCCCGCGAGCTGGCAAGGCTCCGGCGACGTAAAGTACCACCTCGGCGCCACCGGTGTGCGCCGCTGCGCTAACGGCGTCGAAATCGCCGTCTCCGTCTCGCCCAATCCGAGCCATCTCGAAGCGGTCGACCCGGTTGTCGAAGGCATCGTCCGCCCCAAACAGGACCTCATGGGCGACGTCGAACGCGAACTCGTCATCCCCGTCCTGGTCCACGGCGACGCTGCTTTCGCCGGGCAGGGCGTTGTGGCCGAAACGTTGAACCTCTCCCAGTTGGAAGGCTACTCCACCGGCGGCACCATCCACCTCGTGATCAATAACCAGATCGGGTTCACCACCATGCCCGGTGAATCGCGCTCCTCGCCCTATTCCACCGATATCGCGCGCGGCGTGCAGGCTCCCATCTTCCACGTCAACGGAGACGACCCCGAGGCCGCCATTCGCGTCCTCGAAATCGCTTTCGATTACCGCAAGCAGTTCAAGAAGGACGTGGTGATCGATATGTACTGCTACCGCCGCCACGGCCACAACGAATCCGACGACCCCAGCTACACGCAGCCCATCCTCTATCGCAAGATTAAGGCGCACCCCTCCGTGTGTACGCTCTATGCCGATAAGCTGACGCGTGAGCGCTTGGTAGCCGAAGAAGAAGTTCGGGATATGCGTAAGGCTGCCCTGCAGACGCTATCGGACGCACACGACGCGGCGCAGGCCCACGCGGAGCAGTACGAGATCCAGGAACTGAGCGCCGTATCGAGCGCCGATGCGGGCGCGTTTTGTCCGCGTACCGCCATCAATGGCAAGGTTCTGGAGCGGGTCACCGAAGCCATCACGCACTTCCCCGAGAGTTTCCACCTCCACCCCAAACTGCGGACCTTTGTGGACCGGCGCCTCACGGCCCTTCAGAAGGGTGGCCGCGTGGACTGGGCTTTCGGCGAAGCTCTGGCCTTCGGCACGCTCGTCCTCGAAGGCACGGCGGTGCGCTTGAGCGGTCAGGATTCCGGCCGCGGCACTTTCAGCCAGCGGCACCTCGCTTTCGCCGATTCTGAAACCGGCGCGCGCTACATCCCCATGCAGCACATTTCGCCGGAGCAGGCGCGCTTCGATGTCTACGACAGCTCGCTGAGCGAGTTCGCCGTTCTGGGGTTCGAGTTCGGCTATAGCGTGGCAGACCCGCTCACGCTGGTGATGTGGGAAGCGCAGTTCGGCGATTTCGCCAACACGGCGCCCAGATCATGATCGATCAGTTCATCTCCTGCTGCGAACAGAAGTGGGGCCAGCCTAGCGGGTTGGTGATGTTGCTGCCGCACGGCTATGAAGGGCAGGGGCCGGAGCATTCAAGCGCGCGCATTGAACGCTATCTCACGCTCTGCGCGGAGAACAACATGCAGGTGGTCAACTGCACCACGCCTGCGCAGTATTTCCACGTCCTGCGGCGGCAGATGTACGGCGGGCACGACCGCCGCGGCACGCGCAAACCGCTCATCGTCTTCACGCCCAAGAGCCTGCTGCGCCATGCTGGGGTAGTTTCCGACGTGCGCGAATTCACTTCCGGCGGCTTCTCCGAGATTCTGGGCGACCCGGGTCATGAGAAAGCCTCGCGCGTCGTCTTCTGCAGCGGCAAGATCTACTACGATCTGCTTGCCGCTCGCGAAGCGCGCAAGGCCGATCACGTGGCCCTGGCGCGTGTTGAGCAGCTCTACCCGTTCGCCGCCGACCAGGCCGCCGCGATCCTGAACGGATTATCGGCGCAGGCCGAGGTTGTTTGGGTGCAGGAAGAACCGCGCAACATGGGCCCGTGGCGCTTCATGCGTGAGAACTTCCAGCCCCTGCTTGAGCCAACGGGCCGAACTATAACCTACGTAGGCCGCGTTGAAAGCGCCGCCCCCGCAACCGGTTCCGGCAAGCGTCACCAACGCGAGCAGGCCGAAATCGTCAACGACGCCTTAAGCGCTGAACCAATTGCCGAAACCCAGCGCCCGCGCCTGATCTCCCGCGGGTGATGCCCCAACGCCTCATCGTGGAGCACGCCGTCCAGCCTGCAGGCAGGCCGTAACCGGGCTCATCCGTAGCGCCAGTGCCTCGGCGTGGCGCACGCTGTCCAGCGTGCAGAGCCGAGATTCGTCTCGGCTTTTCTTTGGGTAGCCGCCTACGGCAGTTGCTGTTCCCGATGCAGCAGGTGCAGAATGTTGCCCTCAGGGTCCGTAAAGAACACTGTCGTATTCCCGCCCACGGTTGTCCGTTCGGTCAGGAACTTCACGCCTGCGTCCTTCATGCGCTGGTGCGCGGCGTCGAAATCCGTCACCGTGATCGCGAGGTGCCTCAGTCCGGCGTCCGTCAGGTTCACCGCGCCGCGAGCCGAATCGTTGGCCGCAATGATCTCGATCATGAACCCGCCCGGGGCCTTTATGAAGACACAATTGATGCCGACAGGCTTGAAATTCACGTGGAAGTCCAGATGCTCCACATACCACTGCGCCAGCTTTTCCGGGTTCGCCGACGCTATAGCGACATGCTCAATGCCTTGAATCATAGCCGGATTGTAGCAAGGCGTCCGCGGATCCTGCATCTTCGGAGCCAGCCGAAGCCCGGCTACAGCGGAGCGGCGCCCGGTCGCGGCGGAGCCTCATCCCACACCGGGCGTCCGTCACGGTCCAGCGCGAAGCGGACCTCAATCTCGGTCAGCACTCGAACCGGCTCACCCTTCACCAGCGTAGGGCGGTATACCCATTGCCTGACGGCAGCCCCCGCAGCGTCCACCAACGAAGGATGTCCGCTCGCCAGGCGCAGGTCTTCAATGCGTCCATCCTTCCCTATGAGCGCCTGGAACACGACCAAGCCCTGAAGGCGATTGCGCAGCGCGGCGACGGGGTACACCGGCTGGACCTTATGAACCAGCGCGGAATCCGGCATCGCGCGCATTCGGACAGCCTGCTCGGCAGGCGCTTGAGCAGCGGCGACGCAGGCCACGAACGTCAGTGCGAGAGCGGCAAAAGGCGGGCTCATTTCAACCTCTAACCGCCTGATATTATGCGCCTCAGGCGATCCTCGGTCAAGGTAGCGCGCCTGCGCTCTCCTCGCCCTTGGTAACCTAATTCTGAGGGAGTGAACGATCCTTTGTCCTTGACCACGGCAGCTACGGATATTCGCGCGCGCTTCATGAGCGGGCGCGTCAGCGGGTTTACGGAATCGGTGATTCGCGAAATGACCAGGCTGGCCATTCGCCACAACTGCGTCAACCTCGCGCAGGGCTTTCCGGATTTCGGAGCGCCGGCGGAGATCAAAGAGGCCGCGAAGGCGGCCATAGACGCCGATATCAACCAGTACAGCATCACCTGGGGCGCCAAGCCGCTGCGCGACGCCATCGCCGCCAAGTACCGCCACACTTACGGATTGGAGCTCGACCCGGAACGCGAGATCACCGTGGTTTGCGGCGCCACCGAGGGCATGATCGCCTCCACTCTCAGCGCCGTCAACCCTGGCGACGAGGTCATCGTCTTCGAGCCATACTACGAGAACTACGCTCCCGACATTCAGCTCTGCGGGGCCGTCGCGAAAACCGTTTCGCTGCGCGCCCCCGATTGGAGCTTCGACCCCGAAGAGTTGCGCCGCGCCTTCTCTGCGAAGACCAAGGCCATCATCATCAACACTCCCAACAACCCTACCGGCAAGGTCTTCACGCGCGCCGAACTCGAAACAATAGGCCGGCTCTGCGAGGAATTCGATGCTCTGGCCATCACCGACGAAATCTACGAGCACATCGTCTACGATGGCGAG
Organism: uncultured Acidobacteriia bacterium; assembly: GCA_903925975.1. Taxonomy (GTDB): domain Bacteria; phylum Acidobacteriota; class Terriglobia; order Bryobacterales; family Bryobacteraceae; genus BOG-224. The sequence continues at coordinate 28,412 of CAIYHG010000039.1, forward strand.
CGCCACATCCCCATGATCACGCTCCCCGGCTTGCGCAACCGTTCGATCCTGGTGAACAGCATGAGCAAGACCTTCGCCGTCACGGGATGGCGTGTGGGTTGGGTCATCGCCCCACCGGATCTGACGTCCTCCATCCGGAAGGTCCACGATTTTCTAACCGTGGGCGCCGCCGCCCCCCTCCAGCAGGCCAGCGCGGTGGCTCTCACCGCCGGCGATGAATACTATGCCCGGCTCGGCAGCGATTACAGCGCGCGCCGCGACAGAATTATCGAAATCCTCGAACGCTCCGGTTTCCGCTGCTTCGCGCCCAAAGGCGCCTACTATGTGATGACCGATATTTCGGCCTTTGGCTTCGCGGACGACCTCGCCTTCGCGCGGCATCTGATCGAGCACGTCGGTGTAATCGGTGTGCCCGGTTCCAGCTTCTACGTCAACCCGCGCGATGGCGCGCAGCAGATGCGCTTCTGCTTCTGCAAGAAGTTCGAAACGCTGGATGCCGCCGGCGAGCGCTTCGCCAAACTGGCCCGCGGCTGATTCTCAGCCTTCCCAGTGGGGCGGAACCCCAGTTCCGCAGGGCGACCCCCCGGTCGCCCTTGCTTCTATCCGCACTGGAAGCCGCCACAATGACGCGCGCTTCTGAAGCTACGCCTCTTCCTCCGCGGCATCCTCGGGAACCGGCTCAAGCAGCTCCTCCAGAAGTTCGCGAGCTTCCGCCTCGCGGTCTCTGGGCACTTGCACGCGTTCCCATTTGTGCAGGAATCCGTCCACACCCTGAACAAGCGTGGCCACCTGGCCAAGGACGAAGAAGGGGATACCCGCATCTTCCAGCAACCCCTGTGCCATCGAGAGCTGGACGGGGTCGTTAGTCTCCAGCACGACCACGAGTTCAAGCGCCGGGTCGAACGGGTCCGGATCTAGCGTGGCGGTTCCGGGCAGCAGCGGAACGCGGCAGTCGGAGCACTCGGTGAAACCATCTCGGTACTCAACCTGGCATTGAGGACAGTACATGATTCACCTCCGCCCCAAGTCTACCCCCGCCGCATCCGAACAGCAAGGCTTCTCCGAAGCTCGAAGAACTCCCCGCCGTGGCGAGCCCACTCTTGGGCGCCGTCTCGGCACTCATGCCGAGACTTTGTTAGTCAATGATTATGCAGCGGCGGAAGGTTGCGAACTAGTCTTCCGAACCGAAAATATTCGTCAGCGCCCCCAGCGGGCTCTTCTCTTCGCCGCCAGTGCGGTATGGCGCCAACTCGCGCCGCATCTTTTGCAGCGTCAAAGTCTGCAGCACCACATGGCCGGGCCCGGTGAGAGTCGCCAGGAACAAGCCCTCTCCGCCGAAAATAGCCGTGCGGATGCCCCCCACAAACTGAATGTCGTAGTCCACGGTTTCATCGAATGCCACGATGCAGCCCGTATCCACCTGCAGCATTTCGCCCGGCTTTAGATCGAATTCTATGAAGTCCCCTCCGGAGTGGATGAACACCGCTCCCGGTCCGGTAAACTTCTCCAGAATGAATCCTTCGCCGCCGAAGAAGCCCGCGCCCAGTTTCTTTACCAGCGCCACGTTGAACTGCACTGAGGGCTGTGCAAACAGAAACGCGTCCCTCTGTGCCAGCAACGAGCGCCCCGCGGGCAGGTCGAACGCCCTGATCCGCCCGGGGTAAGAGCCCGCGAAACCGACCTCTCCGCCGGCGCTCTCCGCGCGGAAATAGGTCAGAAACAGCGACTCGCCTGTGACCGTACGGCGCAGCGCGCCCATCAACTTCTGGCCAAGCGTGGCGCCGGTCATCCGCGTCTCCCACGCCACGTTCACGGTCTTGTAGACCATCTTTCCGGCCTCGGCGTAGAGTTCCTGGCCGGGCTTCAGGCGCACGCGCGCCACTTGCAGGTTATCGCCCTCTATCGTGTATTCGAGTGGTTCGAGCGGCGCGCCGGCAGGAGATCCACCCACAGGCTGGCCGCAGCTCGCGCAGAAGCGCGCCCCTTCGGCAATCGGGGTCCGGCAATTGGAGCAGAAAGGCATACGGGATTGATTCTAACCTATCGCCGCCCGTTCAAAGGGGCGGGTGGGGCCTCATGGGACAATAGGGTCAAGAGTTTACCTATGGGTCGGTTTGTATCTGTCGCTTTGGCCCTCTATTTGGCCGGGTCGCCGCTCTTCGCGAGGGGGAACGCCATCGCGGATAGTTGCGGCACCAGCCGTGAGACGCCGCGCCAGAACATGTTCCTCCACCGGCAAGCCGTCCGCGCCCGCGCGGCATCGCCCCGCCTCGCCGTCGGACCCGTGCGGCCCGGCGCCAACCGCGACATGGGTGCCGGCAACAACATCGCCGTCATCGAAGATGTGGATGGAGTCACTTCCACCCAGAACCCGTTCGACCTCAACAACACGACCCTCACCTTCACCCCCGTAACCGCGGGCTACAGCTACTCCACGTCGGGTCAGACCTACGATTCCGCAGCGGCCACAAACGGCGCCCCGCTGACTGCCCTCGATGACGACGACACCCGTCAGGTCTCGCTCCCGTTCTCGTTCCCGTTCTACGGCTCCACATACAGTTCGATGTATGTGAACTCGGATGGCAACATCACCTTCACCGCGGGGGACAACGCAACCGATCGCTCCCTTGGGCGCATGAACGCCGGCCCGCCGCGCATCTCGCCCCTGTTTGAGGACCTCAACCCCGCGCAGACCAACGGGGGTGTGCGCGTGCTCTCCGAACCGGGCCGCGTCGTGGTGAGTTGGGTGGCTGTCCCCGAATACGTCTCGAGCGGCGCCGGCGCAAAGCAGACGTTCCAAGTGCGGCTCTATCCCGATGGCCGCATCGAGTTCGCCTACTCGGGAGCGGCCTCCACCGGCTCCGTTGTCGGCATCGGGCCCGGCAATTTGAAAGGTTCGAGCACGCTGGTTGATTTCCTGAACGATACGAGCGGCACGTACTCCGGCACAGTCGCCGAATGGTTCGCCAGCGGCCAAGCCATCGATCTCGTCACCGTGGCCCAGAAGTTCTACCAGACCCACGAAGACTCCTACGACTACCTGGTGGTCTACAACGCCGAAAATATCCTCGCCAACAGCACCGGCGCCGTTGCCTTCGAGAACACCGTCCGCAGCCGTGGAACCGGCTATGGCGTCGATGCCGAGGATGACGGCCAGATCTACGGCTCCGCATCGCGCCTGCAAGCGATGTTGAACATGGGCCCTCTCAGCCAGTATTCGGCGGACCCGTACGGGGCCTATGGACCGGGCCGCCCCGGCGACACCACCCTATCGGTCCTGGCGCACGAAGTAGGCCACCTCTTCCTTGCGTTTGCAAATCTGCCCGATCGCCAGATGCTCGGGTACCAGGGCGCGCACTGGAGCTTCCTCTTCAACTCGAACGCGTCTTTCCTCGAAGGCGAGGAAATCGTGGATAACGTGAGCGGCGCCGACCCCATCTTCACCAGGCGCTTCTTCACGCGAAAGATCGTGCAGCACTATTCCGCTCTCGACCAGTACCTTATGGGGATCAGAGCCCCTGAGACTGTCGATCCCACCTTCGCCGTGGCTAACCCGAATCCTGTGTATTCGAACACGAGGCATCCCGCCTCGGGCGTGCAGTTCGATGGCACCAAGCAGAATATTCTCATCGGCGACGTAATCGGCGCCATGGGACGCCGGACGCCCGATTACACCGTGGCCCAGCGCGGCTTTCGTTTCGCGTTCATCGTCATCGTCAAACAAGGCGACGATCCATCCGCCGCCGTGCAACAACTGGACGCCTACCGCCAGCAGTTCGAACCGTATTATGCGACCGCGGCGGATGGCAACGCCAGCGCGGATACCAGCCTCAAACGCAGCATGAAGTTCTCGATGTTCCCCGCCGCCGGCGTCGTCGCCGGAGCCCAAGCCACCGCCACTCTCACGCTGAAAACGGCGCCAACCGCCGACATGACGGTCAAGCTCGAAGCCGCGAATGGCAGCGTCGCCGTTCCCGCGAGCGTGACCATCCCGGCAGGGGCCACTTCGGCAACGTTCCCGATTAGCGGCGTTTCGAAGGGCGTGTCCCCGGTCACTGCCACTCCCGTAGATCAGCCTTACGAAACCGTGCTGGCGCGCATTCAGGTGGCGGACGCGGGGATGCTCAAACTGGCGCCAGTCTCCGGTACGAACCAGACCTCCCCTGCTGGGGCGCCGCTGCCAAATCCGATAGTCGTTCGCCTGACGGACGCGAACGATCTGCCTTACGCCGGAGCGCGCTTGCTCAGCATGGCCACCGCCGGAGGAAGCGTCACGCCACCCGCCGTCACCACCGACGCGCGCGGGCAGGCGTCATTTTCGTGGACCCCCGGTCCCGCCGCAGTCAGTCAGTTGACCCTCGCGCTCGAAAGCGCCCCGTCCGTGGCCCTTACCCTTGCGTCAGGCACGTCCGCGCCCGCCGTTTCTTCCGTGGTGAATGCGGCCTCGTCCGTGGATGGAGCCGTCGCCGGGGCGCTCGCCGTGATCAACGGCTTCCACTTCACCGGCGGAGCCTCCTACGCAGCCCAGGGCGCCTGGCCCACCACGCTCGGCGGCGTCTCCGCTACGCTGAACGGCAACCCGCTGCAAATCTACTTCGCCGGCGAGACTCAGGCGGCCGTCTTCATTCCGCCCGATGCGGCCTTGGGCTCCGGAACGTTGGCCGTCACGTCACCCGCCGGGACGGCGCCCTCCTTCGCAGTCAATATCGCCGCCACCCAACCGGGCATCTTCCCAGGCGCCGTACTGATCGCGGGAACCGTGAACACGGCCGTTGCCAACGCCGTAACGGCGGGCGATTACATCGAGATCTATTGCACGGGCCTCGGCCCCACCACCGCCTCCGGTTCGTACTTCCTAACAGCGCATACCACGACTGTATTCGTAGGCTCGTCCCCTGCCGAGGTGCAATACAGCGGCCTCGCTCCGGGCTTCGCGGGTCTCTATCAGGTGAACGTGCGCATCCCCTCCGGGCTCGCCCCCGGCAGTCGACCCGTGGTGATCTCCATCGACGGGCAGCAGAGCAACAGCGTGAGCATATTGGTGAAATAATGCTGAACTGGCTCTTTTCGAAGCCTCTGGCGGTGGGCACTCCGGCCCCGGATTTCACGCTCTCTGACGATGCCGGGAACGCGTACACTCTCTCCGCCCTGCGCGGCCGCGCCGTCGTCCTAGTCTTCTATCCGAGCGACAACACTCCCGTCTGCACGCGCCAGCTTTGCGAGTTTCGCGACGCGTGGGAATCGCTGCGCCGCCGGGGCGTCGAGGTGTTCGGCATCAACCCGGGGAGCGCGGAGCGGCACGCCGGATTCCGGGCGAAACGCCGCCTGCCGTTTCCCTTGCTCGTCGATGAGCGCCAGCAGGTAGCGTCGCTCTACAACGCCGATGCCCCGATCATCGTCAGACGCACGGTCTACCGCATCGACCCCGATGGAACCATAGCCTTCGCCCGCCGCGGCACGCCCAGCCCGGAAGAAGTAATGGGCCGGGGCTAGCCCGCTATTCTCTCATTCCTTTCGCCTCGTATCAGGGCACGGCTTAAGCCGTGCCGAAAAATGGCAACAAGGGGAAGGGCTTTAGCCCCCGTTCGGGGCGTGGCGTGCTTTCGTTAGGCAGGGGCTAAAGCCCACATACTGCAGGCCTTGATCGGCACGGCTAAAGCCGTGCCCTGTTACGAAGCGTGGAGAACGTGTCTTCTTTGAGCGTGCCTAGGCTCCGTCTCGGCACTCATGCCGAGGCTTCTTGCGGCGCCGCACAGGGCTCCTGTCTGGAAACTACCGAACTTCCGCCGACGCTACGCCCGCGTTCAGCGGGTTCGGAAGCTTGTGGTCCGCGTAATACCCAGGCTGCACGCGTTCCACGATCTGCGCCACCGAGCGATCCAGCACGCGGAAGTAAGGCTGCGGGTTCAGGCCGATCCAGAAGGCCCAAATCACCAGCGGCGCAAACACCGCGATCTCGCGCCAGGAAAGATCCATCAGCTTGCGGTTCTTTTCCTTCACTTCGCCGAGCATCGTGCGCTGGAACAGCCACAGCAGGTAAGCCGCGCCGATCGCGATTCCCACCGCGCCCCAGAAGGCCCACGGCAGCGAGATCTGATACGCCCCGCTCAGAATCGTGATTTCTCCGATAAACCCGTTCAGAGGGGGCATCCCCATCGAACTCAGCATCGCGATTCCAAACACCAGCGTGAAGATCGGCATCACCCGCAAGAGGCCGCCGTATTCGGAAATCTCGCGCGTGTGCCGCCGCTCGTAAACCACGCCCACAATCAGGAAGAGCATGCCCGTCGAAATGCCGTGGTTGATCTGCTGAATGATCGAACCCGAAATCCCGGCCGGGTTCAGGGCGAAAATGCCCAGCGTGCAGAACCCCAGGTGGCTCACCGAGGAATACGCCACCAGCTTCTTCCAATCTTTCTGCATCAGCGAAGCGAGCGCCCCGTATACAATACCGATCATCGAAAGCACGGCCATCACGTTGACGATGGTGTGGTTCTTGGCGGCATCGGGCAGCAGCGGCAGCGAGAAGCGCAGAAAACCGTACGTCCCCATTTTCAGCAGGACGCTGGCCAGGATCACCGACCCCGCCGTGGGCGCCTCCGTGTGCGCGTCTGGCAGCCACGTATGGAAGGGCCACATCGGCACCTTCACCGCGAAGCCCAGGAAAAACGCCCAGAAGACCCACCATTGCAGCCCCGAGGAGAGTTGCAGCCGCATCAGGTCGGCAACGTCGAAGCTAAACGTATGGAACTGCTTGGAATGCTCGAAGTAGAGCGTCAGAATGCCCAGCAGCATCAACACGCTTCCGATCAGCGTGTAAATCATGAACTTGATGGCCGCATACACCCGGCGCTGCCCGCCCCAGATCCCGATGATCAGGTACATCGGCACCAGCACGGTTTCCCAGAAGACGAAGAACAGCAGGAAATCGAGCGACATGAACACGCCCAGCATGCCCGTCTGCAGGATCAGGAAATACGCGTAGTATTCCTTGAGCCGTATGTTCACCGCATTCCAGCTCGATAGGATCGCGATAAAGCCCACCACGGTGGTGAGCATCACCAGCAGCAATCCGAGCCCGTCAATCCCGATATGGTAATTGGCGCCGATGGTCGGTATCCAAGCCGCCTTTTCGACGAACTGGTAGTCCTTGCCGCTATCGAAGTTGAACACCAGGGGCAGGGAAACCAGGAACCCTATGAATGCGGCAATATTGGCCCAAAGCTTGACCGCGCGCGCATTCGACGAGGGAATGAACAGCAGCCCCAGGAGACCCACCAGGGGCATAAACAAGACTATCGAAAGGATGTGATCCATACGGCTTTTGTCGGGGTTAGTACGTTATATTAACACCCTTGCGGCCTTTCTCGGCGGAGAACCCGACTCGTTGAGGGGATTTCCGGCAGTTGAATATCCGATATTCCGACTCATGCCTGGCGCATAGGCGGAACGGATGACGGAACGAACAAAATCGAGAGGGCGTAATCCGATATCTGGCTTGCACATAGCATTCTCAAGCGATGACAAAACGAACCCAAATTGCGGAGGGCGGCGCGTGCGATCTTCCGCCCCTGGCGGGGCTTCTCCAGATTGAAACCGGCTCCCAAACGGCTTGCGCCGTGGGCTATCTTCTGCCGCCCTTCGGGCTGGGGATTGATGAAGGCGCCGCGACGGAACCAAGCCGATTTGCCCTTTGGGAGATTGCCGAGATGGCCCTGGCAGGCGAAACCGC
>CAIYHG010000040.1 GCA_903925975.1 uncultured Acidobacteriia bacterium
CGGCATCGCGAGCGGCCAGTTCGTTGTCGCGCCGGCGCCGAAGGAACAGCCGGCCGCGGCTCCGCTGCCGCAGCATCCCCGCGAGGAGATCGCCGGGCAGGTAGTGTCGCCGTGAGCGCCAACCTGATGGACTACTTGCCGCACGGGCTCGTCGCCGGGCTTGCCGCCATTGTCGGCTATGTGTTCAAGCAGCACACAGCACAAGATGACCGGCGATTCTTGGAGATTCAAGACGGCCTGAAGCTGTTAGCTGCCGGACAGGATACTACGCAGCAACGGCTGGCCGACAATCATGCGGCCGTACTGAAGCTGTTCATCGAAGCGAGCCAGTCCGCCGCCACGAATGCCGCAATTGCGGCGGTGGCGGCTAATCGTCACCCGCCGTCCGTATAAAACGCTCGCAGTACGCGCACGCCGGGTCCGGGCAACCTAGCCCGTGGCACTTGCCACCGGGAGAAGCTACCGGCTCCGCGCTCTCGGCGGCCAGTCTCTCGCACAGCAGTTGTAGTTCGGCGCCGATCCGCCAGAACGTCTTCGCCAAGTGCAGGATCGGCTTGCCGTCAACGCGACTGTTACCATCGAACAGGTTCCCGTTCTTGTAGTCGGCCAGGTGGCGAAACGCCGTGTTGATTTGGTCGGTAGACTTCTCGCGCGCCCAGTGCAGCGGCTCACCGCTGTTGTGCTGCTCATTGCCGTCGGCCGACACGCGCGCCATCTCGAGGAAGGCGAGCGGGAAATACCCCATCGTGCCGTCGTAGAGCGGGATGTCTTTGCGTTCTTTGTAGCCGTCAGGAAGCATCAGTGTTTCTCCGAATTGCCGAACTTCAACCCGTTGAACCAACGGCGCAGGATGTAGCTGCGCACGAGTGATATTACAGTGTAGAGCATTCCTATAAGGAAGTTGTTGCGAAGGGTGAGGGTGTGGAAGCCGAACAGCGGCAGGATAAGCCAATTCGCACTGAAGTTGATGGCGAAGCCCACGGCTATGTTGGCCCACGCTTCTGCGATGGAGCCGAGCTTAGTCTGCAAGTGCCCTCACTTGGGTATGGATACCCAGTCTGTTGCTTTGACCTTGGTGTCCGGGTCAACGTATACGGGCATGTTGTAGGTGATGCCGTATTTCGGATGCGTGATCCAGAGGTTCTGAGAAGGCTGTTCGAACGGGAAGTTACTGGTGAAGGCATACTCGTCGTACCCCTTTAGGCAAGAATTGACGATGACGCGGGTGAGCTGGATGCGCTGGTGCCAGTGACCCATGACGAGCGTGTCGTAGTCCTGTTCGATCTGTGCGTTGCGCGAGCGCTTTTTATGGTCGCCGCGCAGGATGGGGCCGAGCGCGCCGATCATGCCGTCACCGCCGCGAAACTGATCGCCGTGGGTGAGCGCGTACTTGTGCTGGTATACCCGATAATAGGCGTCCGAGCCCTCGGGGATATAGAACGTGATACGTTTGTCGGCCTGCAGCGCGCGGGCGAGGAACTGGTAGATCAGCCAATCGAATGAGGTGTGGTTACGCCCCTTGGCGTAAATCTTCAGCGTGTCCCGACCGTGATTCCCTGACACGCAGGGCAAGAAGACGGCGCCGAATGTATCTGCGAGTGTACGGATCGCGGGCACGAGATTGTCCACAAGATCGAGCACCGTGGGCATAGTCGGGATTTCATTGCTGGCCCGGAGTTCCTCGTGAATAGCGCCTGACACCATATCGCCGCCAAGCGGTACCACGATACCCGGATACCGCATCTCGCGATCCAAAATGCGGCAGAGATGGAAGGCAGTCTCAACGCAATATCGAAGCCGCTCCCTCGCAATCGCCACTGTGAATTCGTTGACATTGTTCACCTGCTTGGGGAACACGCGCTCGCCCCAGTGGAAGTCCGAGAGCTGCAACGTCGGGACGCCGGGCGCCTCGGCGATCTTCGCGGGCTTGATGGTCCACTCGGGCAGCTCAAGTACGTCGAGCTTCATGGCTGCGGTGCCGATGAGCTGCTTGAGTGCCTGCGTGTCGGCCTGCTCGCGGGTCGCGGCTTTGAGATCCTTCTCGAGCTGTCCGATGCGGCGGTGAAGGTCCTGCGATACCGCCTTCGGCTTGAGGCCGCGTCTGCGGGCCTGCATTACGCGGCCCTTTATCGTGGTGACCGGCACGCCGAGCGCGCGGCTGGTCGCCGCGGCGCTGCCGTCGACCGTCACTGCGTCGAGTATCCGCTGCAGCTCTGCGTCAGTTATCGCACTGGTGCCCATTGTCACTTTCCCGTAAGGCTGTCGCGCTCGGCGC
>CAIYHG010000041.1 GCA_903925975.1 uncultured Acidobacteriia bacterium
CACCGGCGCGCAGGGCGTAGCTGGTCCGGAAGGTCCGACTGGCGCACAGGGCGCCAAGGGTGATACCGGCGCAGTCGGTCCCACCGGCGCGCAGGGCGTGGTTGGTCCGGAAGGTCCGACTGGCGCACAGGGCGTCAAGGGCGATACCGGCGCAGTCGGTCCCACCGGCGCGCAGGGCGTGGTTGGTCCGGAAGGTCCGACTGGCGCGCAGGGCGTCAGGGGCGATACCGGCGCAGTCGGTCCCACTGGAGCGCAGGGCGTGAAGGGCGACAACGGCGCGGCTGGTCCCACCGGCGCGCAGGGCGTGGTTGGTCCGGAAGGTCCGACTGGCGCGCAGGGCGTCAGGGGCGATACCGGCGCAGTCGGTCCCACCGGAGCGCAGGGCGTGAAGGGCGACAACGGCGCGGTTGGTCCCACTGGAGCGCAGGGCGTGAAGGGCGACAACGGCGCGGTTGGTCCCACCGGCGCGCAGGGCGTAGCTGGTCCGGAAGGTCCGACTGGCGCACAGGGCGTCAAGGGTGATACCGGCGCAGTCGGTCCCACCGGCGCGCAGGGCGTCAAGGGTAATACTGGCGCAGTTGGTCCCACGGGCGCAGTCGGTCCGGAAGGTCCGACTGGCGTCAAGGGCGATACTGGCGCAGTCGGCCCCACTGGCGTGACTGGCGCCGTCGGTCCCACCGGCCCCACCGGCGTGACTGGCGCCGTCGGTCCTACTGGCCCCACTGGCGTGACTGGGCCTACTGGTGCCACTGGCGTGACAGGCCCCGCAGGTCCGACCGGTCCCACTGGCCCGCAAGGCCTCACGGGAAACACTGGAAACACGGGCGCACAAGGTCCGACCGGCGCACAAGGTCCGACTGGCCCCACCGGGCCGCAGGTGACGGTTACCGCGAACGGCACCGCTGGCTCGGTTACGGGTTCCGGGACGGGTTATGTTGACGTGACGAACGCTGTGGCAACTGTGACCACAGGCACGACCGCGCTCGTACGAATGAGTGGGAATTTGTCGATTGGCACAACAGCCAAGACGTGCTACTTGGCCTTTAGGGTCAGTGGCTCTACGACAATGGCATCAGCAGACACCAAGTCGATCACCATGACGCTTGCTGCGAGCACTTCGAATACAGGAAGTGCTGTGATCCCCGTGACGGGATTGACGGGCGGCATTAATACATTCACTGCCCAACTGAAGCAGAGCAGCAATACCGGTACAGCTTGTAGCGCGGCTAACGTATGGGTTACTGTTAGCCCGTTCTGACGAGCTTATGGCCCGGGATCGCATCAAGGCGCTCCCGGGCCGTTTGTGACTACTTGACACGGCGGCGGCGCAAGTCCGCCGCCGTTTTTATTTTCCGGAGGGTGGCGTTGCCGATCCGCCGCGGCTGGCGCCGCCTTTTCCAGACGGCTCGACTTCCCTGCCGGGTTATAATACGTTGGCAAGATGCCAGGGCTGATGCCGAGAATTGGCATCAACGGCGCCCGGTGGCTAATTCTCGATGCCAAGCTCAGGTGATTTGATCGCTCACGCAGCCGTTGATCCCGCCCTTCAGAACCGGCGGGACTTTCCTACATCCCGCATCGCGGTTCTGATCCCCGCCTATGACCCGGACTCCGCTTTCGGGCCTCTTATAGGAGAGCTCTCGGCCTGCGGTTTCGGCGCGATCATCGTAGTCGACGACGGAAGCGATCCCAGCCACCAGCCAACCTTCCGCGCGGTTGCCGCCATCCCGGGCTGTGAGGTACTGCGCCACGCCGTGAACCTGGGCAAGGGCCGCGCTCTCAAGACCGGATTCAACCACTTCCTGCTGCGCTATCCGGCATTCGACGGCATCGTGACCGCCGATGCCGACGGACAGCATACCGCGGAGGGCATCCTGGGCGCCGCGCGGCGTCTCTCGTCCGAAACCGGAAAGCTGATCCTCGGCTGCCGCAGTTTCGAAGGCCAAGTCCCGTTTCGCAGCCGCTTAGGCAACGTCCTGACGAAGTGGATTTTCGGTTTCATGACCGGGCGTGCCGTCGGGGATACGCAATCCGGCCTGCGCGGCATCCCGGCCGCGCTCGTGCCGAAGTTACTGCGCGTGGAAGGCGAGCGTTATGAGTACGAGATGAACATGCTGGCGGACGCAGCCACATCTTCCGGCATCGTCGAGTTCCCCATCGAAACGGTGTACATCGACGGGAACCGCTCGTCCCACTTCAACCCAATCTGGGATTCGATGCGAATCTATTTCGTGCTGGCGCGCTTCGTATTCTCCTCCCTGCTAGCCGCCGCGATGGATTTCGTCGTGTTCTCACTGGTCTTCTGGGCTACGCGGAATCTGGTTGCCGCGGTAGCCGCCGGCCGTGCTGCCTCGCTGGTGAACTTCTTCATCAACCGGCGGTTCGTGTTTCGCAGCCAGAATGGCCTTACCACTGCGCTGGCGAGGTACTACGCCCTGGTGGCCCTGCTCGGAGTGGCCTCCTACTCGGGGATCCACTATCTGTCTTACAGTCTGGGCGTGCCGGTGATCGCTGCGAAATTGCTAGTCGAGACGACGCTCTGGGCCGCCAGTTTCTCGATTCAGCGCACCTTCGTTTTTGTGAATCGACCGTCCGAACGAGAGGGTTGATCGGGCTCTCGCGCGCAGGCCGGCGTTGGGCGCTTCACTAACACCAGTATCGGCGGTCACGGCGCCAGTTCTGCGGCGCCTTCGTATACGTCAGGAGGCAACGATCTTGGATTGCAGTCGCTGCCTCCGGCGGAGGCCCTCTACGGCGGATACGAAGATCAGCAGAAAGAACAAGCCCAGGCTGACGAGCAGCGAGTTGCGGCGGACAGGCGTAAACTGCAAGTCCAGAACTACGGCATGCCGGCCGGCGGGACCCTCAAACTCCATGGTCCCCCGCCCGGGGATGGGCGCGACAGCCGCCGGCGCGCCGTCGATTGTAAGCGTCCAGCCTGGATAATAGAACAACGCCGATTCAACCATCGTGCGCGCCGGTGCCTCCACCAGATACTCCTGACGCGCCGTGCGGCGCGCAATCTCCGAAAACTCTATCGGGCCGGAAAGGCCCACAAGCGCTTGCGGATAGTATGGCGGGCACTTATCGACCCAGCGCGGCTCATATTCGCGGTAGGTCGATATGGTGATGTCTCTTGCCGCAATCGATTCGGGGCTATAGAACTCCTCGTCGTAAGTGAGATAGCCCTTCGGTTCGGTGTGCACCAGGTTCACGGCCACAAGTACGGCGATCAGCCCCACAGTCCATTTCGGGCCGGCGCGTTCGAGCGCGAAGATCGATAGCAACGGCAGGAAGAGCGCCGGAATGACCAGCGCGCGCCAGGGAAACTGCATGTATTGCAGGAGTCTCAGGTGCGACCAGAGCGCCACGGACCAAGTGCACGTGAGCCACGCGCCCGCTGCGGCGCACGCCGCAAACGCCACCGCCAGCCGCTTCCGTTCGCCCCCGTTTGCCCGCCACGCAAGCGCCAGACCGGCTGCAGCAAGCGCGAGATGAGCCAGGCCGAGGTCGAATGAGATTCCATCGCCCGGGCCGGCCACCGAATACCCAAATCCCCAACTCGACCACAGGAGTTGGAACGGCTCCAGGATGTGGCCGCTCCAGTTCAAGGCTGCGTCAGCCACGCGGTCCAGATGAGCGTTGGGCATCGAGGCCATCGCGGGGATCCAGGAAAACCCTGCCAGCGCAACACCCCCAGCCAGCGTCGCGAACCCAGCGGCGAGAGGAGCCAATCCGCGGATGCGCCGTGAACCGCTGCCCAGGGTTTCTCGAACCGGGCCCACTCCGCGCACCAGCGCGATGGCCGCCAGGAAAGGCATTGCCAGCCACGACCCGGCACTATGGGTCAGCAGCAACAGCGCCACGCCCCCCGCGCCAGTGGCAATGCGCCAGACGCGCGGCTGAGCCACTGCGCTGAGAAGACCCAGCAGCGCAACCGGAGCCACTGCCACCGCCGCCGCTTCCGCAAACGCCCCACGCACGAACAGGTCCAGGCAGAGGTATGGCCCGAAGAGCCACGCGACGGCCGCCCCAAGGGCGGCGAACCGCGGCGCATTGATGTGGCGGCCGATCCCGTAGACGGCAAGGGCTCCTAGCAAATGAAGTAGGGCAAGTCCGAACTGAATCGAATTAGTCAGGCCGAAACCGGCATAGCGGAATGGCAGCGCCACCGCGTAGACCAGCGGCGGGTTGAACTCAAATACCGGTTGCCCGTGGCCGGCGCTCAAATCGGGGGCCCACATCGGGGGGATGTGGCCGTCGGCAACTGCCTTAGCGTATTCCACCACGCGCGGCGGGTACGCGGTCGAGTCGTGACCGCCAATCAACTTCCCGCGAAACAGCGGATGCAAGGCAACCACCGCGCCCAACACCAGTACGGCGATCACGCGCGCCTCCGGCCGATTGAAACGTGCGCCTGCCGCCGCGGCCCACTCGGCGCATCGCTCTTCCGCCTTCAGGGCGCGTGGCTTGCCCAACGCGAACCACGCAAGCAGAAACCCACCGGCGCCCAGCAGAAGCAGTAACGGCTTGAGAGCGCCAGGGCGGTACTCCACCGAAACCACGTGGCGGCCGGCATCGAGAGCGACTGCGCCAAACCCAGGCGTAACGTGAATCAGAGACGCCGGGCGGCCATCCACGGTCGCCGCAAGGTCCGGGTTCCAGCTGATCTTGACGAATGCGTAAGCCGGCCGGCTGACTTCGATGGTGGCCTGGTAACGTTCGTCAACCTTGGTCTCGCTGAGTATGCGCGCCGCTATCGGCGGCCTCGTGGCGGGAACGTTCGGCATTGGTTCCCAGCGGGCGACGGCAGGCGCGACCGGCGCGCGATCATCCAGCGAGAGCACAATCCCGGCAGACTGAAGCGGACTGCGCAGCCAGGCTGCTTCGGGTTCGAATCCCGTCGAAGCAGGCCCGGTGTAGTGCCCCAAAGCATCCACGATTCCGAAGTAGCCCTCGCGGGAGGATTGATAGACGGCGAAGCGGCCATGCACCGCACGCAGGCGAAGATACGGCGGTGCGGGCCGGTCGGCCGGAGCAACCACCGCGCGAATGCCGAACGCGATATCCTGCGCGCCGTTATCCGGGTCCCGCGCCATCATGATATCGGACGGCTTTGACATCGAGTGATACAGAAAACTCGCCTGATCGATGTGGTTGCGGCTGAGGAACGCATACACGGGGACCGCGCCGATCTTGAAAGCGCCCCCCCAGTTCCCGGCGAACCCGGCGTAAACCCGGCCCGGCTTCTCGGCCAGAATCGCTCGCACATCGGCCATCGCAGCTTCCAGATCCGGTCCTTCCTTCTGGTACGCGGCTAGCGTCTCATCGCCCCAAACCCGGTTCAGGTCGAGATAATGCGCCCGGTCAACCGCAATGAACACCATGGCGAAGGCGATCACACAGACTGCGGCGCCGGCCGCCAATTTGCCTGTGCGTTCCCAAAGGAATTCGACCGCGCGCGCGAGCCCCCACGCCGCCAGCAGGCAGGCGCTCCACTCGAAAACCGCCTGCAACCGATGTAGAGGCAGATCGGCCGGCACGCCGGCCAGAACCATCAGTTCGCCCCACGTCTCACGGCCAAAGAACAAGACCAGCCATAAGCCGGTGAGAGCAAACGCGCGACGCGCCCCGACGGACGACTTGCATGAGAGGATAGCTACCCCCGCGCCAATTGCCGCTAGCGCGCTGAGCCACGGAAAACGCCCAAAATCCAGGAATCGGCCTGATAGTAATTCACGCAGTATGAAAACCGCGCCGAATGAATCCCACTTGAGCACAGGCTCCCAGCGGCTGTGGTTCACCACCCCTTTTGCAAGCATCAACGGGACCAGGAACCACACAAGCAGTAAAAGGGCCGGAATGGCCACCGTCACAAGGCGGGTGAGGCGCTCCGTCCTCTTGGATGCCGGCCCGACCACCGCCAGCAGCCCTGCGGACACAAACGCCGCGTAGCCAAAAATAATATGGGAGAGCGCGGTTAGGGCCAGAAACAGAGCGGCCAACATACGCCGCCTGCGCGCTCCCGAATCGCAGGCGCGCGCGGAAAGACCGACTGCGATCACCATCAAGTGCAGGGCGAAGAGCTGCGTGTAGAGCCCTGAGCCGCGCCAGAGGTACGCGCCATACCCCAGGCCGTAGCGCCCAAGGTCGCCCGTTGCGCTGGGAGCGAACACGAGCAGCGACGCCAGGCCGGCAGCCGGCGGCGATAGCCCAAACAAGCGGGCGCCACAATACACGCTGACCGGGAACGAAATCAAAAGCAGGTAGTAAAGGACAGCGAAGACGGTTGCAGGGTCGCCCACGCCCCGGAATATCCGCATCGCGATTCCAGCCACCAGATGAGGCAACGGTTGATAGCTGCGCCAAACCGGGTACCCGAAGCCCCATTCCGAAACCCATGGGTCCAGGAACGGTTCGCCTTTCTCAAGACCCGCCTCTATGCGCTCCGACGCCGTGACATGGAACACCAGATCGTTCAGCGGGACCCGGTTGATGCGCAGTTCGGGTGCGGCAAGGATCGCAGTGAAGAGAACCGCGCAAGCAAGCAGGGCCGCACCGAATAGCTCGGGGCGCATCACGGAACGCCAGCCCGCGACAATCCGTTGTGGTTCAGTCTTCCGGCTTCCTTGTGCGCGCGACGCCTTCATATCCCGTTAGGACACATGATGTTAGCATCCCTCGTCCGGCGTTATCCTGAGGTGGGGACGCTATGAGACGGCGTCTCCAGCCGCTCTCTAACGCCGCATGACCGTGCGAACTCCCGAGACCGCCAGGTCTCCCATCCCGGTACCCACCACGACCTGCGTGAACGCATGGTAGTTGTGGATCGCTTCCGCGCCCAGGCACGTCACCGCCAATAACGCTATCGCCAATTCCCTCCGAAACACGGTTCGGACCCAAGCGACAGCGTATGCAAACCCGACTCCGGCCAGCAGGCAGTAGGTCGCGTCCGCCCCGCTGAAGTAGCGCAGATTCTGCAGATTCGGGCCGAAAGAGATGATTCCCAGGAGCGCCGCTGTCGTGAGCGCCGCCACTTGGGTGGCTTCGAGGCAGTGGGTCCCGCGCCGGTGCAGTGCATCGCCCACTCGCGGAATGAGCGCCGCACCCATGCCCACCAGCGCCATCATCAGCGTCAGGGGGCCAACCAGCCAGAGCAGGTATACGAACTGATACCAGGGGCCGGAAGCGTTCTGCGCGTCATAGACGCTTCCCCTAGTCGCCGCCAGGACGTGGCTCGTTGCTTCGATCCCTGAGCCGAGGCTTCCACCGGTAACATTCCACACCGCAAGAACCACGGCTACGGAACCCGCCCCGGCCAACGCCGCCCCGCCAAGAACCCTCCACGAGCGTTCGCGATACCCAACGTAGGCGAGCCATGAAAGGAGGACGCCATACTGTACGTAGGCCGACTCCTTGCTTGCCAGGCTGTAAGCTCCCAGCGCCGCTAAAGCGACGTACAACCACTTACGCCGCGGTGAGTGCGTTATCTCGCATACCACGTAAACCATCAGCAGGCTGAGAAGACCGAGGAAGGAATCCTGCCACGCCCTCCGCCCCAAACCCAGCTCGGTAAAAGAACATGCCAGAAATCCCACCGCCGCGATGGACGCCCAGGGGCTCAGAAAGCGTATGCCCAACCAACCCAGGACAACCAGAGAGAGGATGCTGGATAGCCACGAGATCGCGGCGCCGGCCCGCGGATTGCGTACGCCCGTAGCCTGCATCACCATGGCTGGGAGAATCACATATCCAAAGCGGGTCGGCGGAGGATACAGCCAGCGCCCGGGGTCGGCATTGTACGCACGGAACGCCTCGCGATAACCGACTAGGCCGTCATCTGCGAGCGTAGCTGCGTAGTCCGTGTAAACACGCTCGTCGGGACTTCGCCAGGGGACGTCCGTCATGTGCTGGCTTCGTAGAAGGATTCCCAGCGCGATCAACGCTGCGATGCCACACCATACCCATGCCGTGCGACCGGTCAGCCGGGCGGCGCCGGAGGCCTTTTCGTCCGCCCGTGGCAAGCCCTTGTCAGCGGGCGGCAAGGCGCTTTTGCTCCTTCGCCCAAGCCAGATTGTTCCTGGCGTGCTCAAAATCCGGTTGATAGCGCAGAGCCGTTAGATCCGCCTGAATCGCCAGGTCCCACAAGCGAAGCTGGCCGTACGCAGCGCCTATATTGTTGTAAGCTAACGCGTAATCAGGCCTCAGATACGCGGCTGTCTGAGCGGCGGCCAGCGACTCAAGGTATTTGCCTTCCTTATACCGAGTCAGGGACAGGCTGAGCCACTGCTCCGGGGTGAAGGAAGCGAAAGCGCCAGCATCCACCACCGTAGCTGTTATCGGGGCCGTACGAGCAGCCGGCTCATTTGCGGAATCGCGGAAGAAGCCGCAGTCCGAAAGACCCAAGACACCCAGAAGCACAATCGGCAAGCCTAGGATCTTGCGAATCGGGATCATCGAATAGAAATATACCAAATGAAACACGGCCGCGCTGAAAGAGCCGAGCGGCGCGGCGTAGAATCCCTTGATCTGTGTGCTTAGGAATGAGTTTGCCCCCCGCAATTGTAGTAGAGGCAGTTTCAGTTTTGTGGTGAGCGCGGAAGGAATCGAACCTTCAACCTAGTGATTAAGAGTCACTTGCTCTGCCAATTGAGCTACGCGCCCGTTCGGGTGGTCATACTGGGGCTTGGAAACGGAAACTTCCCGCGGCCAAGAACCGATTATACCATTTCGCGGCCTGAATTCATGGAAATCGGCGCTCGCGAATTTTGGTGCGGATGATAGGACTTGAACCTACACTCCCTCGCGGGAACTGGAACCTAAATCCAGCGCGTCTGCCAATTTCGCCACATCCGCCCAGGCACGGCCGCAATCTTCCGCGGCGCGAACTACAAGCGAGTTGCCCCGCCCTCATCGAATTATAACCTAGGCTGCGAGGAGATCCGGAAGAGGCGGCGGAGTGAAACGCGCACAACCGTCCCGCGACCGAAATCGGCCACCTGCATCCTATTAGAGTGCCCACGGAAATCGCGACATTAGGCGGAGGCTGCTTCTGGTGCCTCGAAGCCGTGTACAACCGGATGAACGGAATTGTTTCGGCGGAATCCGGCTATGCCGGAGGGTTTCTTCCCAACCCCACCTATCGGGATGTCTGCACCGGAACAAGCGGACACGCGGAAGTGGTGCGTCTGGTTTTCGACCCGGCGGTGGTAACCTACGGCGAAATTCTGGACGTCTTCTTCGCGATTCACGACGCCACGACTCGGGACCGGCAGGGCAGCGACGTGGGCCCCCAGTATCGTTCCGTCATCTTCTACGAGAACGAGGCGCAGCGCGAGGCGGCCGGGCAGAAGATCCGCGAATTGGAGGCGAAGAGCCTGGCGGCGCCAGTGGTGACAGAAGTAACGCCGGCTCCCGAGTTCCACAAAGCGGAGGCCTATCACCAGAAGTACTTCGAATCAAACGCCTCACAGCCCTACTGCTCGTTTGTGGTGGCGCCCAAGGTGCGGAAATTCCTCAAGGAGTTCGCGGCCAAATCCAAGCGGTAGACGCGTTCGGATCTAGAAGTCTTCGAGAAGATGGCCCATCTTCTCTTTCTTGGTTCGAAGATAGGCCGCGCGAGTGGCGAGAACGGCGGCCAGGCAGGGGACGCGCTCGGCGACCTCGATACCGGCGCTTTCGACCGCTCGCACCTTGTCCGGATTGTTCGAGAACAGGCGGATGGACCGCAAGCCGAAATGCCCCAAAATGGCTGCCGGGAGCGCATAACTGCGCAAGTCCGACTCGAAGCCGAGCAACTCGTTGGCCTCCACCGTATCGGCTCCGCCGTCCTGCAATTCATAAGCGCGCAGCTTGTTCAGGAGCCCGATTCCGCGGCCTTCCTGGTGCTCGTAAATCAGCACTCCGCGGCCTTCCTGCGCGATGCTCTTTAGGGCGATTTCGAGTTGTGCGCGGCAATCGCAACGCAGGCTGTGAAATACGTCGCCCGTTAAGCATTCCGAGTGGATGCGCACGAGTGGGGGCTCCCCGTCATGAATGTTGCCCATGACGAGCGCTACGGCTTCTTCCAGCCCGGCGCCCGTGCGGGCCTCGAAACCGTAGATGCGGAACCGGCCGAATTGCGTGGGAAACTTGGCTTCGGCGACCTTCTGGAGCCGCAGCGCAGCGGAATTGTCCATGCTTAAGCTACAAGCGATCTGTATGTTCCTATTATAATAGGCTTCCGAATCGAATGTGGGAAACCTACCTGGTTTCGCTGCTGGTCAAGCTTGCCGCGATGGCCTCCATCGCGAGCGTGCTGGCCCGCTCCAGCGCGTTCAAGGCGCTGCTGATGCGCGAGAGCCGCACCCTCGGCCAGCGGCTTTCACTGGCGCTGTGGCTATCCATCGTTTTCGGCGCCAGCGTGGCCACACGCGTTGTCAGCCACACCTATCACGGCGCGGACCTCGGCCTGGAGGGCGCCCTGCTGGCCGGGGTGGTAGGCGGGTACGTCACTGGACTCGCGTCGGGCATCGTTATTTCGCTGCCGGCTGTGTTCATGCACGAGCAACTCACCATGCCGCTGCTGGCAGGCATCGGCGTGCTCGGCGGACTGTTGCGCGATTGCGCGCCGGATTCCGAGGAGATATGGCGCTTTTCGCCGTTCTTCGACCTGAACATCTACCGGTTCTTCAAAGAGACGCGGGACCACCGGCGCACGGCGTTTCATCTGCTGCTGTTCGCCAGCATTCTATTCTCGGAGTTTCTGCGCAGTACCTTCCCTTCCGAGGTGTTCCACCTTGCGACCGACGCGCGCCCCCACTGGCTCGCCGCGGCGGGCGTATACGTGACCACGCTGTTCGCGGTGGCGATTCCGCTGAAAATCTGGAACAGCACGCGTTATGAGAGAAAGCTGGAAGAACAGGAGCGGCTGCTGGTGGAAGCGCGCCTGGCCGCGCTCACCAGCCAGATCAATCCCCACTTCCTGTTCAACACTCTGAACTCGGTCTCCTCGCTGATTCGCACCGATCCGGATCAGGCGCGGGTGATGGTGATGAAACTTTCGAAGGTGCTGCGGCGCCTGTTGCGGAAGCACGAGAACTTCACCCCGCTGCGAGAGGAACTGAGTTTCATAGAGGACTACCTTTCGATTGAGATGATTCGGTTCGGGGAGAAGCTGCGATTCGAAAAAGAGGTGGCCGAGGATACGCTGGACATGCTGGTGCCGAGCATGCTGTTACAGCCCCTGGTGGAAAACTCTATCAAACACGGACTCAGCGCCAAGGTGGAAGGGGGAACGATCCGCATCCGGACGCAGCGCGGCGATTCCCGTCTCTACCTGACAGTGGAAGACGACGGCGCCGGGATACCGGAAGACAAGCTAGCCACCCTGCTCGACCACGGCATCGGCGTGAGCAACGTGAACGAGCGGCTGAAGGTGCTCTTCGGCAACGAGTACCGCATGTGGGTGGAAAGCAAGCCTGGGGAGGGAGCCCGCATCCGCATCGAGGTTCCGGAACTCCAAACCCGTACGCCAGCCTCCGCGCCGCAAGCCTGAACGGGCGCCTGGAAAGCGCCCTTGTTCGCCGCCGCCGGGCAGGCCGGAAAGCGAGGCCAACGCCACTTACTCCGACTTGGAATAGTAATACGTGTACTTACTGTAAAGTTCCGAGGCTCTGGCTCCGTTGGCCACGATTCCGAGTACGTTGTTCTCGCAAAGCGACTGCATGGCGCGGGTGATGTTATCGAAAGTCGTGCTGCCAATCTTCACTACCAGAACCGTCCCGTCGGCGAGCGTGGCAAGTAGGTTCGCATCCGCCGAAAACAATAATGGCGGGGTATCGAAGATAGACCAGTTGAAATACCGCGGCAATTCGTCGAAAAGGGCCCTGGCGGCTTTGGTATTCAGCAATTCGAGCGGGTTCTTTATCGGAGAACCGGCAGGCATCAAAAACAGATTGAGGCCCTCGACGCGCCGAAGCGCCTCATGGAAACTGCACCGGCCGGCCAGATAATCCGAGAGTCCGGGCGCGCGGTCGATCTGGAAGAGGTTATGGACGACGGGGCGGCGGAGATCGAAGTCCCCCATCAGCACAAGGTTCTCGGCCAATTGCGATTGTGCGATGGCGAGGTTCACCGCGGTAAACGTCTTCCCTTCCGCGGGAGACGCGCTCGTGACCACGATCGTGTGCAGGGGCTGCAAGGTTTGGAGATGGTTCAACCGTGTCCGAAGGGTGCGGAACTCCTCGGCAGGAGTCTCATGAACCTTATTCAGGTCCAGAAGATGGGATTCGGGAGCGGGCCGGAATGGCACCACAACGGCGTCCTTCAGTATCCCGGACTCCACACCGGGGTACGACGGCTGAACCACGAGAGTTCCGTCGGCGGCGGCGCGAAATTCCGTACTTGCCGTTTCGATCGCCGGCTCTAGCGGCGCTTCCGGCGATTCCGGCGGCGGGCCACCCTGCTCAGCCCGGCGCAATGCATCGTGTACTCGGCTCATTCAATCTCCAGTGACGCGTACAGTCCGGCCTCATTGCGTATGCGGCGAATAGTAGTAAGACATGGCCGCAAACATCGCCAGCGAGCCCACGATGATGGTTGTGGACCACGCCAGCCAGAATAGCCGGCGCTTCCTCCGAATGAGGAGAGCGTTCTCCAGCAGCGGAATACTACTCAGCACGGGCAGATTAGTGTAAGCCCGGACGTCTTTCAAGTTCTTAAGCGACGTATCCTTGGCTTCCTTGGCGCCCGCCAGCACCAACCCCATCACGAAACCGATGCCCGCGCCCATGCCGGTGATCGCCCAGCGATTTGGATCCGAGGGCGTCTGGGGCAGCGAGGCCGGATCGAGAACTTCCAGACGTTCGCCGGCGCCGCGTTCCTCCAGGTTCTTGGCCGTGGTGGACATCTGCTCTCGCTTTTTCAAGTCGTCGTAGTGGGCGAGCGCTAGACCCAGATCCCGGCTTAACTCGGTGTATTTCTGTTCCACTAGAGGGCTGGCATCGATTCGGGCGCGGAGTTGCTGAATTTGACTGGTGACGTCCAGCTTTTCCCTGCCGATATCCGCCACTTCCAGCTCAGTGTTCTGGATCTGCGTCTTGATGTTCGCGATGTCGCCCTTTATGGATTCCATTGTGGCCCGCTCTTGCAGGCTAAGGGTTCCCGGCTGGGCAGGAACGGACGTAGCCTCTGTCTCCGCGGCCTGCTGCTTGACCTGCTCCTGTTCCTGCTGCCGCCGGAGGACGACGAGTTTGGCCTTGACTTCGCGCACGGGCGGCCATTCGTCGGTATACAACTCCCTCAGAGCCGCAAGCTGCATTTCGAGCGCGCGGATATCATTGGCGAGGTTAATCAGCCCTTGACTCTTCACGACACTCGCCGGCGAGCCACTGCCGAGGCTGTCATCAAGACCCTGGATCAGGAGGTTCTGCATGTCGATGCGGTTTTGCAGAGTCGTTTCCAGGCTGTTCTTGCTCTGCTGCGCCCGGCTCAGGCGGTCGTTGATCTGGCTCAACTGAAGCTGCATCGAACTGAGCACCTGACCGTTAGCGGCGGCCTGCTCCGGCAGCCGGCCTTGATTCTCGATGCGGAACTGCGCGATATCGGTCTGAAGCTTGTCCAACGTTTCCTGGGCCGTCTTCAGTTCATCCGAGATGAAGCCCTGAGTCGTACGCGCCGAGTTGGTCTGAACGGTTACGTTCTCGTTCATGAACTGACGCACCAGATCCTGCACTACGGCCTGGGCTTTGTACCTGTCGGAATATGAAAACGAAATCTGGAATGCCGCCGCGAATGAATTCCGGTCGGGGCCCGCGGAAATTTCCAGCGGCACGATCCTAACGGCCTTCTGCATTTCCGCGATGGCGTCTTCCAGTGTATAGTTTTGCCGGGTCTTCTGATAAAGGTTGAATTTTTCGTTAGTAATGAGCGCTGTCAGATTACTGCGGCTGAGGATCAGCGTTTGCAGGCTTTGCAGTCTCTGGGCCAGTTGCAGATTCACGACGCTGGGAACCATCTGCTCGGGAACGGTTTGGGGCGTGATGCGCATTACCGCGCTGGATTGATAAGTATCCGGCCACAGGAACGCCACAACCACCGCCACCACCATCCCTACGTACATCGGCGCCATCACCCAAGAGCGATGCCTCCTGAGCATGTCGATGTAGTCTTCCACATCCGGCGGACGCCGCGAAACGCTGACATAGTTTTGAGCAGCTCCCATGGCCTATTCCTTCCTCTACTTCTACCTCTAGTTCCGATCTATTGGCGCCAGCGCCGCGATCACTTCACGACGATGACGTCCCCCGGCTCCAAATAGATATTCTGCTCGGGGTGCTTTCCCTGGATCACATCTTTGTAATTGAACTTCAGAATCTTGCCGCCGTTTCCGCGATTGATGATGATATTTTTCTGATTAGCAAAATCACGAAATCCGCCGGCCTGTACGAGGGCTTCAAGAACCCGTGTCGGAACGATCAGATCGAATTCCCCGGGTTTGAGAACTTCGCCCTGAATATAGAACTTCTTGCTGTGGATTGCCGCCAGCATCACGCTGGTCAGGGGCTCTTTGATCAGTTTCTCCAGGCGTTTGGAAATCTCGGTGCCAACGTCGACGGGAGTGCGCCCAGCAGCCATCACTTCGCCGATGAATGGGATGGTAATCTTGCCATCCGGGCGCACCAGATACTGGTTGTTAAACGCCTGCTCGCCCCATACCGCGATTGCGAGAATATCCTGCGCGCCAATTACATACGTCTTCTCATCGACCGGCATCGCGGTGAGTTGCTTGGCTCCCGGCGCCGGAGCCGGAGCGGCCAGCGAAGCAGGCGCGGTGGACCCGGGCGGAGACGCCGCCGTTGACTCAGTGGCCCCCTGCTGGGCCGCGGCGCGGAAGCCCGGCGCCAGCACAAACACCAAAACCGCTATGGACAATAACGCCCTGTTCATCGTCGTCCTCTCGCCCCACATGGGCAAACGGCTGCGGTGAGACGAAATTCACCCCAAAGCGCCTAATCGGCGCTTACCGACTTCCAGTGTACAGCATCCGGGCGTTTCCTTCCTCAGGGAAGCGGCCCGGCTAACCCGTGCGGCTTGGTCAGTTTTGGGAGTAACGCCGGCGTCGCCGCTTCTCCGGCCGCCGCACGTCGATACACTTCGGCATAGTGTATTCCTCCCGAAAACAGGAGGGAACATAGCAAAATACTTGTAAGTCATAGAAATAGAATGTAGTATATCTGCAGAAGTTCATATTGGGAGCGGCATCAAACGTGCTACTGAGGCCGGGGAGGTTCCGCGTCTTCGCGGACTCCGGTTAATGGCGCCATGTTTCAGGAACTGAAGTTCCAGCTATCGACGGCAATTCTGACAGTTGTAACACTTGCTGCCAGTGTCGCCGCCGTAATCAACTTCGAACAGCAGTACCGCTTCCGGTTGCCGGAAGACGGCGTCATATGGGTAGACCGGGCCGTGGGCGTGCAGGCTCTATATGTGGCTCCACGCAGCGGCGGGGCCAACGCCGGCATACACGCGGGCGACCGGGTGCAGAGCATCAACGCCGTAGAGATCCGCAAAGCCATCAACGTCCCCCAGGTATTGGCTTCGATCGGTTCCTGGAAGCAGGCCACGTATCTTCTGAACCGGAATGGGGTGGATTTCCGGCCCACCGTGAATATCGGGGAGGCGCCGCCGGACCGGGCGGTCCTCTATCAGTACCTGGTAGGCATCGCTTATTTGGTAATCGGCCTTTTCGTCTATTTCCGGCGCGGCAGCGCGCACAAAGCCAGGCACTTTTATCTTCTTTGTCTCACATCGTTCATCTTCTTTTGTTTTCATTTCACGGGTAAGCTCAACGGCTTCGACAAGGTGATCTATTTCGGAAACGTGGCCGCCGGGTTGATCGCTCCAACCCTGTTTCTGCATTTCTGCGTCACGTTTCCGGAGCCCAGGAAGTGGTTTGCCAACCCGTACCGGGTCGCGCTGCTGTACGTTCCGGCGGCTGTCCTGCTCGCGGCGTACGCGGCATTCTCCTCCGGCGCTATCTTCTCGTCGATCTCTCTGGTTGAACTGAGCTGGATGCTGGATCGCGTTTGGATGGTCTTTTCCACGCTCCCGTACCTTGCCGGCGGTCTGATTTTGGGACGCGAGTACAAACGCGCGGAGGACCCCATCATCCGGCAGCAGTTGAAGTGGCTTCGGAACGGGACCCTGTGGGGCGCGGCGCCATTCGCCGCTTTCTACGTACTGCCCTATGCGATGGGGGCCATTCCGAGCGACTACATGAAGTTGTCGGTGCTCTCGGTGGTGCTCGTACCGCTGACGCTGGCATACGCCATCGTGCGCTACCGCCTCATGGACGTGGATATCCTGTTCCGCCGCGGCTACGCCTACACGCTGGCCACGGTCTGCGTACTGGCCGGGTTCTACGGGATAGTCTTCTCCCTGGGCAATCAGGTTCAGAAGTATTTCAAGGACCTCGGCAACCTCGGGTTAACGGCCGTGATTCTCATCGCGGCTTTCCTGATTCAGCCGATTCGAAACTGGATTCAGGAGCGCCTGGACCGTCATTTCTACCGCGACCGCTATGACTACCGCCGTACCCTCGTCGAGTTCGCTCGTGAGCTGAGCTCGGAAACGGACCTGGATGCGATGCTCACGTCGGTGGGCGACCGGTTGCTAGAAACGCTCTCAATCAAGCATCTGGCGTTCTTCCTGGCGGAAGAGGGCGAGAGCGGGCCGCAGTTCTTCCTCAAGAAAGCAATGGGCTCGAATATCCGGCTGGCGGGGGCGGCGGCTTACGCCGATCTGGATCTGAGCTTCCTATCGACCCGCAGCGAGCCGTACCTTTTCTTCGAGCGCACCCGGCGGCAGTTCGACGCGGTTTCGCGCTCCTGGCCGGCTTCCGTGCGGCGGACCATCGCGGACCTCGACCTGACGTATTACGTCACCTGCTCCGTTCGCGGACGGACGATCGCCTATATGGGAGTGAGCCGGACGGCCGACGGGGATTACCTTTCGAGCGAGGACCTGGAGTTGCTGGTCACGCTGGCCGGCTACGTCGGGATCGCCATCGAAAATGCGTCGCTCTATCGCTCGCTTCAGCGCAAGGTGGACGAGTACGAACGGCTGAAAGAGTTCAGCGAGAACATCGTCGAATCGATCAACGTGGGCATTCTCGCCGCGGACCTGGACGACCGGGTGGAAAGCTGGAATACCCAAATCGAGCGGCTCACCGGCATCCCGCGCGAGCACGCCGTGGGCAGCCGGCTCGCCGACTTGTTCCCCGCCGAGTTGACCGAGCAGTTCGACCGCGTTCGCGGCGAGACCGGGATTCACAACATCTACAAATTCGAGCTGAAACTCCGGCCCGCGGCGAACGGCAACGGGAACGGGCATGGCGCGCCCAGGACGAAGGCGGCCACGCTCAATATTGCCATTGCGCCGCTGGTTTCGAAGGAACTCGAACAAATCGGCCGCCTGATCATCTTCGACGACGTGACCGACCGGACGGAACTGGAGCAGCGGCTGGTTCAGGCGGACAAGCTATCGAGCATCGGCCTGCTGGCGGCGGGCGTGGCGCACGAAGTCAACACGCCGTTAGCGGTGATCTCCACCTACGCGCAGATGCTGGGCAAGCAGGTGGCGGGCGATTCGCAGAAATCGATGATCCTCGAAAAGATCGCCAAGCAGACCTTCCGCGCCAGCGAAATTGTCAACTCGTTACTGAATTTCTCGCGCACTTCGAACACATCTTTCGGAGACGTCAACCTGAACAAGGTAATTCAGGAGACGCTCTCGCTGCTGGATCACCAGTTTCAGAAGGCCGGAATCGAGATTTCCGCAAGCCTGGAATCCGGGCTGCCCGCGGTTCACGGCAACGGCGGCAAACTGCAGCAGGTATTCCTGAATCTCTTCCTGAATGCGCGCGACGCCATGCCCTCGGGAGGCCGCCTGGAGGTTCGCACGTGGTCGGAAGCCACGGGGGCGAGGATAGAAGTAGCGGACACGGGCCAGGGCATCGCGCCCGAGCACCTGCACCGCATCTACGACCCGTTCTTCACCACCAAGGCCGCGCGTAAGGGCACGGGCCTCGGGCTCTCGGTGACATACGGTATTATTCAAGAGCATGGCGGTTCCATTGAAGTCTCCAACCAGCGCGCGGGGGGAGCCAAGTTCCAGATCGACCTTCCCTTTGCAATGTCCGGTTCCGCGAGGACGCCGGTAAATGCCGCTTGAGATGAGCGTTCCCTTAGTTTCCGCCCCCACGCGGGGCAAAGTGCTCGTAGTCGATGACGAGTTCGACATTCGCGAGGGCCTCGAACTACTGCTGACCTCCGAAGGCTACACGGTCGAGTTGGCGCAGAACGCGACCGAAGGCCTCCGCTGTATGGAAACGCGCAGTTACGACCTGGTGCTGCTCGACCTGATGATGCCCGACCGCTCCGGCATGGACGTGCTCCGCGAGGTGCGCGAACGGGACACCGAAACGCCGATCTTCATGATCACCGCCTACGGCTCAGTGGAAGCGGCGGTGGAGGCGCTCAAAGCGGGCGCCAACGATTATTTCCCGAAGCCCTGGGACAACGAGAAGCTGATTATCGAGATCGCGCGCATGATCGACAAGCGCCGCCTCGAACACGAGAACGTGCACCTCAAGCGCGCCCTCGTGCAGCGCTACAGTTTCCCCAACATCATCGGCAAGAGCGAGCGCATGGTGCGCCTGCTCGACCTTGTGGCGCAGGTGGCGCCCGCGCGCTCCACCGTGCTGATCAGCGGCGAAACGGGCACCGGCAAGGAACTGGTAGCGAAGGCGATCCACGCCAACTCGCCGCGCTCGGGAAACATGTTCGTAGCGGTGAATAGCGGTTCCCTACCCCCGGACCTTCTGGAATCCTCGTTGTTCGGCCACGTCAGGGGCGCATTCACTAGCGCCATACAGTCACGGAAAGGCTACTTCGAAGTGGCCGACCGCGGCACGATCTTCTTCGACGAGATCGGCACGATTGGCATCGAGACGCAGATCAAGCTGCTGCGCGTAATTCAGGAACGGGAGTTCACGCCGCTAGGCTCGACGGACCCAATCAAGGTGGACGTGCGCATCGTCGCCGCCACCAACGTGGACCTCTTCCAACTCGTGAAAGAAGGGAAATTCCGCGAGGACCTCTACTACCGGCTCGATGTGATCAAGATCGCCCTCCCCGCGCTACGCGACCGGAAAGAGGACATCCCGCTTCTGATCGAGCATTTCTTCGATTACTACTCCCGCGACAACAACAAGTTTGCGAATGCGGCTGGAAAGTCGCTGCTGCGTTTCCACCCCGACGCGCTGCAGATTCTGATGGAGCATGCGTGGCCGGGAAACGTGCGCGAATTGGAGAACGTCGTTGAGCGCGCCGTGGTGCTGGCAACGGATGAGATGGTGGGAGTGGAAGTGCTGCCGGACGCGCTGTTGCAGGCCAACGGCATTCGCCTGGTGCGCGAGAACGGACCGCTCTCCGACGATGCGTCGCTGTTCGAAATTGTGAACGATTACGAACGGCGGGTGATCATGGAACGGCTGGAGCGGTGTAACTGGAGTCAGACAGACGCGGCGGAAACGCTGCACGTGCCGCTCTCCACGCTGAACCAGAAGATCAAGCGCCTGGATATCAAGATCCGCAAGAAGAGCGAGGGGTAGGGCCTTCGTATTCGCGCCGGCCGCTTCGCCTGTTTTCCTTGGCGGGCCAATAATTTCAGCCCGGAACTGCGCTATATCGCCGGCGTGCCGTGCTGCGCCCGTGTCATGATCTCGTCGGCTAAGCGCTGCGGGCTGTCTACGTGAGTCAGGGTCAGGCGGCTGGTCTCGCCGGCGGTTTCGATGGAGATATTGCCTACGTCCCAGAGGCGGTCAATCGCGCCCTGGTCCACACGGACGTCCTGAATCTTCGAAAGCTGGATGGTGCGCGTAGAGCGCGAAGCCAGGCCTACTTCGTATCGCAGGCGGTCACCCGAAACTGTTGTCTTCGTGCACTGGCGGCGGACCCAGCGGGCAGCGGGCCAGAGAAGGATCAGCGCCGGAACTGCCGCTGTCCAACCGGGCGCATCCGGGCCTCGGGTGGAAAACCAGGCAACTTCCAGGCCGATGAATACAATGGCAGCAAGCACGGCGCCGGCATAGACGAACTTCATCGTGGGCCGGATGATCAGGTCAGGCACGGGTTCCTCCTCCGAAGCCGCCATTGTAGCGCCCGGGGGCGGAAAGGAGTGAGCGCCCCAGGTGTTGTGGCGCCGCATTTCCGCTTTACAACAGGGTGCGCAGATTACTTCAACCGTAGGACCGGCAGCGGTCACTCACGCTGCGGCATACTGGAGACAGCATTCATGGACTTCACCCGCTATCAATCCGCACTTCGAATGGTGTGGGCCTTTGCCGTAATGGTCGTGATCTGGCTCACCCTGCTGCCCAGCACCTCACTTCCGATTCGCGAACTGGCGCTGCTGCACATTAACGACAAGGTGGAGCATTTTGGGGCGTACACCGCGCTGGCGTTCCTCCCGACGCTGCACGAAAGGCGGCGGTTTCTGTTCCTGGCGGCGCTGGGCCTGGTCGCGCTCGGCGTGCTGCTGGAATTCGGCCAGTTACACTCGTTCGGGCGCCAATTCGAAGTCAGGGACATGGTTGCTGACGCGATGGGCGTCCTCATAGGCGTGGCGATCGCATGGCCGATGCGCGCCGCGAAGGATTAGCGGGGGAAACAAGGGACTGCGATGCGATATCATTACGGTGCGATGGCGCTTTCCGCACGCGTAATCCTATTTCTTTCACTGGCCATTGGCGGAGCTAACGCTAGTTTGGGGCAAACTCCCCCGCAAACGCCGCCCCCGGCGGAACAGACGCCGCCAGTTCCCGCGGCTCAGTCCGGCTCTCCAGCGGCACGCGAAGCGACTTGGGCAAGGCTCGTGCCTAACATTCTGAGCGACCAGAAGCGCATCTGGCTGTTCCCAACCAAGGTGGCGCGTGGCAAGCATGTACTGCCTACCCTGGCCGTGGTGGCGGCCACAGCCGTTTTCATCAAGACGGATGCGCGGACGGCGGGGTATTTCCGGCGCACGGACGCTTTTCACGGGTTCAATTCGGTCTTCACCGGCCAAGCCACGGAGATAGGGAGTTGGATTGCGCCGGCATCGCTCTATGCGGCAGGGTGGATCGCGGGCGATTCCTACATGAGGGGCACGGCGCTGCTCGCGGGCCAAGCGGTAGCGGACGCGGAAATCCTTACCACGGCGTTCAAAGACATCGACCGGCGGCGGCGTCCGGCGAGCTATGCCCCAGGCGAACGGATCGTGGACACCTGGTTCAACAGCCCAGGCAGTTGGGCGCGCGGGCGCGGCAGCTTTCCTTCCGGCCACACCATCGCAGCAGTCGCGGTGGCGACCGTTTTTGCGCGCCGGTATCCGCGCCAGAAGTGGCTGCCGTACGTGGCATACCCGCTCGCGGCGCTAGTGGGGTTCTCACGCGTGACGCTGAGTTCCCATTTCGCGTCCGACGTGGTGATGGGCGGCGCCATGGGTTACTCCATCGCTCGCTTCGCCGTGCTGCGGCAGTGATTCCGATGAGAGCGCGCCTCATGTCTGCGCTGGTCGCGGCCTCCGCGCTTTCGGCGCAGAGCCTTCCCTGCCCTCGGGCCGTTGCTGCCGAAACGGTGAGCGCAGCGGGCGCGGCCGCGACGGAACCCGCCCTGGTTGCCCAGCCTTTGAACCTCACGGGCGAAGCCCAAATGCCGGGCGCCCTGCTTTCCCTCCGCGGGTTTTCGTGGGCCGGCGCGCGGTACTCAATCCAGGGGGTGAACGTCACCGACCCGTACCAGCCGGGGAGGCCGATGGCAGCCTCCGACGGCGCGGGCGCAGGCGCGGCGGGGTTCTGCACCGGTCTCACGATCGGCGCTTCGCCGGCATATGGCCTCGAAGTTTCGTCCGTTTCCGAGATTCGCCCCGGCCGGCACTTCTCGTTTCTCACTAGCGGAACGGCCTCTGGCCTGGCCTCAACGAATTTGCCGCCGGCGGCGGCGCGCGGCTGGATTAGGCAGTCCGAGCATTACAGGAGGCTGACGTACGACCGCGCCGAGGGCGCTGGCCCACTGAGCCGGCGTGCGGATTGGTCCGCCTCCGCCGCGGGGCAATGGACGCGGCAGGCCGTGGAAGTGGCCGCGCCGGGCTCCGACCGCGAGACCCGGAGCCTGTTCGGCTCGGCGCTGGCGCGGGTTGCGCTCACGCCGCTGAACCAACTGCAATTCGCGTTTTCCGGATCCCGAGCGCGTTTGGGTGATTGGGGCGCGCCGGCGGGAATCGAAGCGCTCGTGGGCCGGCGCATGGGCCCCTCGTTCACCCTGGCTGCCGCGCAAGGCTTTCAGAATCTTCGCGAAAACGATGCTTTCCATCTGGCGCGCGTGGCGTGGGCGCGGCCGATGGGAGCCGGGCAACTGCGCGCGGGCTATGCGTACGCCGGCGCCCGCCTGGATACCGCGCCCAACGTCCCCGCCGGCGCGCAGAGCGTGATGGATATGGCGGTTGGCCTGGGCAACGGCGTGCCGCCGCTCGAAAACCGGGCTACGCGAAAACGGCAGACTCTCGAAGCTGTCTATGACGCAGGCAGCATGATGTTCGCAGGCAAACGCCACGCGCCGGCACTCGGTGGAACGGCCGAGTTCGCCGCCTTTCGCAACCGTTTCAGGGCGCCCTCTGCGCTCAACCTCATTACGGCGGAAGGCTCGCCCGCATTCGTGCTGCTGCTGGATACGTTTCCCAGCGCTGCACAGAGGCTGCAAACCTACGCCTTCTATGGACACGACGAGATCGCCGCGACGCCCTGGCTGACCATCGACGCCAACCTGACGGGCGACCTGGCCCGGGGCGGGGGCATCGCGTGGAGCGGCGTTTCGCCCCGCATGGGGTTTGCCGCGAGCGCGGGGCGCATAACGCTTCGCGGAGCATACGCGCGGCTGCATGCGCCGATATCCGGCCGGTATCTCGACTTTGCGGGCGGCGGCCTCGCGGGCTCACAGTACCGCTGGAACGACGGCAACGGAGACGGCGTTTATCAGCCGGGCGAAAGAGGAGCCATCAGCGCGGCCTTCCCGGGATCTACGGCAATCGATTCCCCGCTCCGGCGGCCTTACGCGGATGAGTTCAATGTAGGCGCCGGGGTGGCGCTCCCGTGGAGTACTTTCGGCCGGATCGGTTTCTTTCGCCGCGACGAAAAGGACCGAATTGCGGCTGTGAATGTCGGCGTGCCGGCGTCGGCATATAGTCCTGTGACGGTCAACGACCCGGGTCCAGATGGTTTGAGCGGCACCTTCGACGATGCGCGTTTGACGGTATATGCGCAGAGCCCGGCATCGCTGGGGATGGATGCGTATCGCCTCACGAACCCGCCGGGCTTGCGGACACAGGTGGAGGGAATCCTTGCCGAGGCGGGCGGCGAGTGGCGGCGCTACACGGCGCGGGCGTCGTTCACGGCCGAGAAATCGTTTGGCCCTTCGAACCCGGGCAACTCGCCGTGGGAGAACGATCCAGGCGTGGTGGGCGCGCTCTACGCCGACCCGAATACCCTCATCAACGCGGCGGGGCGTCACTTCTTCGACCGGGCCTATGTGGGTAAGGCGCAGTTCACGGGCTGGCTGCCGCGCGCGCTGGGCGCGGTGAACTGGGCCATGGACGTGACGTATCTCGATGGCGCGGCATTCGGAAGACGCCTGATCGTAACGGGTTTGCCGCAAGGGCCGACGCTGGTGAATGCCACGCTGCGCGGCAGCCCCGAAGGCGGGCATAGGGCGCAGCATATATTGAACTGGAACGTGCGCCTCAGCCGCGAGTTTCGGGGCGCGCGCGGGCAGTTCCAGGTGGGAGCCGATATTCTGAATGCAACGAACGGCGGCGCGGCGCTGGAGCAGGTGGAGACCACCGGGAAGGCATTCAACAGCAGGCTGCCGATTGCGATTCAGCCCGCCCGGTATGTGCGATTGTTTCTGAAATATGGGTTTTGAGTGACCATTGTGGAGACCATTGACAATTGCGCGGTTCGGCACGGCTCCCTCGCGGTCACGGCTCGGAACGGAGCGCGCGGTTTCCGAGCCGCGACTGCGAGGGAGCGGTCCGTATTCGCGATTCTGCTCGCACTATGGTGCGTGGCTCATCTTTGCGCGCAGACTGCCATACCCGGGGGCGTGATCTCGGGAGTGGTCCGCAACTCACAATTCCAGCCTGAGCCGCTGGCTCAGGTCTCGATATCAGGCGCCCACGGCGAAGTTCGGCGCGAAGCTCTGGCCGATGCCTCAGGCCGGTATCGCGTGGCGGGGTTGACGGCGGGCGACTACGAGCTGACCGCGACCAGTGGTCCTTCCGGCGCCGCCGGCGCGGCTAACGTTACGCTACGCGAAGGCCAGGGCGCCGAAGTCTCGATCACTCTGGGGGCTTCGCGCGTGGGCGGCGCGGGCTTGCCTCTTCCCGCACGCGGCGCGCTCGAGCTGGCGCGGTTGCGGGCGGAGATCGAATCCGGGCAGCCCGGCGGGAACATCGAAGGTTGGGGCGTCTATGGCACGCGCGGCAACTCCGCGTTCAACAGCTACGGGCAGCGCAGCCAGAACAACAACCTCCAGCTCGACGGCATCGATAACAACGACCCCTGGGTGCGGGGGGAAATGATCCCCGTCCCGCTCGAAGCCTCGGGCGCGGTCGCTCTCGCGGCGGGCTATATTCCGGCCGAACTCGGGCACGTCACCGGCGCGGCGGCGCGCATCGAGACGCGTTCCGGCGCGGATGAGTTTCACGGCTCCGCCTTCGAATACTGGCGCGGATCGCGCCTGGCTGCGCGGAGCTACTTTGATGCCGGCAAGCCCGGCTTGCTGCGGAATCAGTTCGGGGCCGCTGCAGGAGGCGCCATTCGGCCCGGCAAGTGGTATTTCTTCGGAGAATCGGAAGGCGTGCGGGGCCGCGAAGGCGCCACCGTCACCTCAACCGTGCCCACGCGAGATCAGAAGGCGGGGCAGTTCAGCGGAGTGATCTACGACCCACTGAGCATCCACAACGTGGCCCCGCAGCGCTACGAGCGGACGCCGCTGGCTGGGAACCGCGTCCCCACCCTCCGCATTTCGCAGGCGGCGCGCGCCCTGCTGGCGCTGTATCCGGACCCCACCCAGGCGGGCCTCGCGAACAACTATTCGTTCGCCTCCGATGATGTGCGCAACGGCGAACAACTTCACCTGCGAACGGACTATTCTTTCGACTCGCGCGGCTCGTTGTTCGCCAGAGTGAGCTACGGACGCCTGGATGGACGCGCGCCGGGGGCGCTGCCAGCGCCTGCCGGAACGAAGCTTCCCAAGGGGAGCTATGCCGGAAGCGATGCCGCACAGAACGCGGGCGGCGAGAATACGGAATCCCGGTGGCTCGGCGCGGCAGTCTCGCACACCTGGACCGCCTCGGCCAACCTGGTGAACGAACTGCGCGCGGGCTACGCGCGAAACAGTCTGCACGCGTACGCGGCTGACCGGGGCTTGAATGCGGCGCAGGCGCTGGGCATTCCCGGCCTCGGCTCGAACGGGTTGCCGTATGTTGGGGTGCTGGGCTATGCCTCGCTCGGCGCCGCCGGGCCGTCGCCGTTCGATATCCGTTCGGCGAACTATGAGATCGGGGATGCTGTGAATTGGCGAACCGCGCGCCACGCGTTCCGGTTTGGAATACAGGCCTTCCTGCGGCACGTAGATGGCGATGCTTCCGAGTGGAGTTCCCGCGGCGAGTTCTTCTTCACGCCGGATTACACCAGCCAGCCCGGCATCGCATTCACCGGCGATGCGCTGGCCTCGCTGCTATTCGGCTTCCCCTCGGAGGCCAGGCGCGACGTTCAATTGCAGCCCTATCGCCTGCGCGGCCGGGAATGGGCCGCCTTCGCCCAGGATTCATTCCGCCTTGGGCGGCTCACGGTAGAAGCGGGTCTGCGGTATTCGCTGCTGCCGCCGGTCGCCGAGGCCTCGAACCGCATGGTCAATTTCAACTTCCAGAACGGCAGCCCGGCGCTCGATCAGTTTGCCGGAACGGCTGGCGTGGACCGGTACGCGGGCGTGGGCTACAACAAGCGCGCGATCTCTCCGCGCGTGGGTTTCTCGTTCCCCTGGACGCCAAACCTGATTCTGCGCGGCGCCTTCAGCCAGGCCTACGATACGGGCCCGTACATCGCCACCGGACGTATGGCCCGCAATGCGCCGTATGCCTCGCGCTACGATTCCGTGAACGGCACATTCCAAGTGGGGCCTAGCCTGACCGCGGGGATTCCGGCGGTAGGAGCCGCACAGGACCGATCCACCAACCCCGTTTACGCCGTACAGCCCGTCAGCTACACGCCCTATTCGGATCAGTGGATGCTGGCCATCGAAAGGCGTTTGCGGCAGGGCATTGAAATCGAACTCAGGGGCATGGGCTCGATGGGCATGCACCTCCATGCGGAGCACGACGCCAACCAGCCCTACCCTGCCCCCACCCCCTACGAATGGACGCGCTATCCTTTCGAGCCGCTCCACGCGCGCGTGGAATACCTGAGTTTTGCGGGAGGCTCGACGTACTACGGCGGGCTGGCACGGGTGGCGGCGCACACCCGCGCGGGCTTCTGGTTGGACGCGGGCTACACGTTTTCGAAGGCGCTCGACGATGCCACGGCGCCCGGATCGTACCAACTGAGCCGGCCGGCGCTTCCTCAATACGTCTATCACCTGCGCGGGGTCCGCTCGGTTTCGCCTTATGACACGGCCCAGCGCTTCACGGCGACGGCGCACTACGACCTTCCCTTCCGGCGCCTGGCCGCACTGAAGAATTGGCGCGTGGACGCCACCGCCACTCTCCAAACCGGCTTTCCTTTCACGCCCGAGCTGGCCATCAATTCGCTCAACAACGGCGGGATTCTGCTGCCAGACCGCGTGGGCGACGGCTCGCTCCCTTCCGGCCAGCGCACCGTCGAGCGATGGTTCAACACCAGCCTGAACCCATCCGACCCGGCGCACGCCTTTCAGATGCCGCTGCTATATGTTTATGGGAATTCGGGGTTCAACGTAGTCCGTGGCCCAGGCCTGGCCGTGGTGGACGCGGCGCTTTCACGCTCATTCCGGGTGCGCGAAAGCGGCCGCCTTGAAACCCGCGTCGAGTTTTTCAATCTATTGAATAGGGCCAACTTCGCGCTGCCGGACCGAATCTTGGGATTGCCGACCTCGGGATCGATCAACCATACGGCAGCGCCCGGCCGGCGCGCGCAGGCGGCGATCCGGCTGGAATGGTAGATGTACGAAACCGAAACCGAGGATCGCGCGCCTGTTAGTATTCGGATAACCCAGAGAGAACAAGCCGCTTCAAAGAGACTATCTATGCGTCGAAACGTTTCCCATGCGCTGCTTCTTGCCGCAATTCTTGCCGTTGCGGCGGTATCCCAAACTCTGCCGCAAGGCGTTCAAAAGGGACCGTCCGTGGAGGGGATTACCGAGTACTCCTATCCCAACGGGTTGCGTGTCCTGCTGTTCCCCGACCCATCCAAACCCAAAGTGACGGTCAACATCACCTATCTGGTGGGTTCCCGGCACGAGGGCTACGGCGAAACCGGAATGGCCCACCTGCTGGAACATCTGATGTTCCTGCAAACCGCCACGCGCTCCAACATCAAGAAAGAGCTAACCGACCGCGGCG
This sequence comes from uncultured Acidobacteriia bacterium, assembly GCA_903925975.1. Classification (GTDB taxonomy): domain Bacteria; phylum Acidobacteriota; class Terriglobia; order Bryobacterales; family Bryobacteraceae; genus BOG-224. The sequence goes on from CAIYHG010000041.1 coordinate 27,676, forward strand.
CTGACATGAACGGCAGCACGTATTACGACCGCACCAACTACTTTGAGACCGTAACGGCGTCCGAAGAGAACCTGCGCTGGGCTATCGGCCTCGAAGCCGACCGGATGGTCAACGCGAAGATGGAGAAGGCGCTGCTCGATACGGAAATGACCGTGGTGCGCAACGAGTTCGAAATGGGCGAAAACAGCCCGGGGCGCATCCTGATGCAGCGGGCACTCGAAGCCGCTTACTCCTGGCACAACTACGGGCACTCGCCCATAGGCAACCGTTCCGATATCGAAAACGTGCCGATCGACAAGCTGGCCGCCTTCTACCGGAAGTACTACCAGCCGGATAATGCCGTCCTGGTAGTCGCCGGGCAGTTCGACGAATCGAAAGCCCTGGCCTGGGTCGCCCAAGACTTCGGGAAGATCGCGCGCCCGCAGCGCCAGCTCGAACCCACCTATACGGTGGAGCCGGCCCAGGATGGCGAACGCTCGGTGACGCTGCGGCGCGTGGGCGATAACCAGCAGAGCATGGTGGTCTATCACATTCCGGCCACGTCGCACCCCGACGCGGAAGCAGTTGAGGTGCTTGCCGGCGTGCTGGGCGATACCCCCTCGGGGCGCCTCTACAAGGCGCTTGTCGAGACCAAGAAAGCGGTAAACGCCGCGGCCGGGACGTTCAGCATGCACGATCCGGGGCTGCTCATGGCGCAGGCCAATCTGCGCATGGATCAGTCTCTCGAAGAAGCCCGCAAGATCATGCTTCAGACCATGGAGGGCGCGGCCACTACGCCTCCAACGCCCGAGGAAGTGGACCGGGTTAAGACCCGCCTCCTGAAAGAAATCGACCTTGAGATGGCGGATACGCAGTCACTCGCTCTCGATTTGAGTGAGGCACTGGCCGCAGGCGACTGGCGGCTGCTGTTCCTCGGAAGGGACCGCCTGAAGACGGTTACGCCAGCCGACGTTTTGCGTGTAGCCAAAGCGTACTTGAAGCCCTCCAACCGCACGCTGGCCGAGTTCATTCCCGATAAGAGCCCCGACCGCGCCGAAGTCCCCGCCAACCCGGATATCTCGGCGATGCTGAAGGACTACAAGGGCGGCCCCTCTATTTCACAGGGCGAGGTCTTCGACCCCACCCCGGCGAACATCGAAAACCGCGCCAAACGAGCGCCGTTGGCCAATGGCATGAAGCTGGTCCTGCTGCCCAAGAAGATGCGCGGCGGGACGGTGATGGCACAGGTCACGATCCGGTTTGGAAACGAGAAATCGCTGTTCGACAAGGCCACCGTCGGCGGGCTCACCGGCTCCATGCTGATGATGGGGACCAAGACCAAAACGCGCCAGCAGATCCAGGACGAAATGGACAAGCTGAAGGCGGATATCTCCGTCAGGGGAGGCGCGAACAACGCCACGGCGACGGTGGAGACCACCGAAGAAAACCTGCCGGGCGCGCTGAAGCTGGCGGCCGAGATACTCCGGCAGCCATCGTTCCCCGAGGCGGAACTGGAACAACTCCGGCAACGGCGCCTGGCGGCGATCGAGCAGACGCGTTCCGACCCGCAGTCGCTCGCGAGCGTGGAGTTTCAGCGCCACCTCACGCAATATCCGCGCGGAGACGTCCGCTACGTCGCCCTGCCCGAGGAAGACATCGCGGACCTGAAGAAGGTGCCGCTAGCGGAAATCCGCCAGTTCTACGCGCAGTTCTACGGCGGCTCGAACGCGCAGTTCGTCGTGGTGGGGCAGTTCGACCCCGCCCAGATCCAGAAGCTCGGGGCCGAGCTGTTCGGCGATTGGAAGAGCCCCAGCCCGTTCGAACGGATCACCAACAAGCATCAGGCGATCACGGCCGAAGACAAGAAGATCGAAACCCCGGACAAGCAGAATTCGTTCTTCGTCGCCGGCATGAGGGTGAAGATGTCCGATGAAGATCCGGACTACCCCGCCCTCTCCCTGGCCAACTATATCCTGGGAGGGGCCTTCTCCTCCCGCCTGGTGCACCGCATTCGCGATCAGGAGGGCCTGAGCTACGGCATATCGTCCAGCGTTTCCGCGCCCGCCCTGGATGATGGCGGCATGTTCGCGGTTCGCGCGCTCAGCGCGCCGCAGAATACTCCCAAGTTGGAAGCCGACGTCAAAGAAGAGTTGGCGCGCGCTATTAAGGACGGGTTCACGGCGGAAGAGGTTAAGGACGCCAAGGACGGCTGGTTTCAGGAGCGGGTGGTAGGGCGTTCTCAGGACCAGGCCCTGCTCGGCACGCTGGCCGTGCGTGAGTATTACAGCCGGACGATGAAGTTCGACGAGGCTTTTGAAGCCAAAGTGGCCGCGCTGACGCCGGCGCAGGTTTCGGCAGCTTTCAAGAAGCTGATCGACCCCGCCGGGCTAACCGTAGTGCGCGCGGGCGATTTCCAGAAGGCGGGCGCTTACAATCATTAGTGGCGCAGGGCTCCCGGCCGGCGGCGGGCGAGCTGTGCTCGCCTGGGCAGGCCGGGAGGCCTACCCCACTGGGTATCTCCCGCGATCATGATCGAGTTTGGTATGATCGCGCCTGATTTAGTATCCTGTAATCTTATGGCCGACGCTAACAACGCTCCAGCCCGCCAAATGGGCTTCTCCACACGCTCCCTGCACGCAGGACAGACGCCCGACAAGGCGACCCTGGCCCGCGCCGTGCCGATCTACCAGACCACCTCGTACGTTTTCGAGGATTCGACTCACGCCGCGGAGCTCTTCGCGCTGCAGAAGTTCGGCAACATCTACACGCGGATCATGAATCCGACGACGGCCGTTTTCGAGGAGCGCGTCGCGGCGCTGGAAGGCGGCATCGGGGCGCTGGCCACCTCTAGCGGGCAGGCCGCGCAGTTCCTGGCCATCACCAGCCTTCTAAGCGCGGGCGACGAACTGGTGGCATCGAGCACGCTCTATGGCGGCACGTACACGCAGTTCGACGTCAGCTTCCGCCGGCTGGGCATTGAAGTGAAGTTCGTCGAACCCGACGACCCGGAAAACTTCCGCAAAGCCATCACTCCGAAGACGCGCGCCATCTACGGCGAAACGATCGCCAACCCCAGGATGAACGTGCTGGATATCGAGGGCGTCGCCCAGGTGGCGCACGATGCCGGGCTTCCGCTCGTGGTGGATAACACCATGGCGTCCCCGTATCTCTGCCGGCCGATCGAGCACGGCGCCGATATCGTGCTCCATTCGGCAACGAAGTTTCTGGGAGGGCACGGCACGTCCATCGGCGGCATCATCGTCGATAGTGGCAAGTTCCAGTGGAACGAGAAATTCCCCGCCCTCGCGGCGCCGAGCCCCGGCTATCACGGCATGAAGTTCACCGAGACGTTCGGCCCGCTGGCCTTCATCATCAAAGCCCGCGTGGAAGGCCTGCGCGATTTCGGCCCCTGCATCAGCCCCTTCAACTCGTTCCTGTTCCTTCAGGGCATCGAAACCCTGAAACTGCGGATGCGCCAGCACTGCGACAACGCGCTCGCCGTGGCCGAGTGGCTGGAGAAGCATCCGGCCGTGAGCTGGGTGCGGTACCCGGGACTGAAATCGAGCCCCTACAGCCAGCTCGCGCAAAAGTACCTTCCGAAGGGCTGCGGGTCGCTCATGACCTTCGGCATCAAGGGCGGTCTGGAAGCCGGACGCAAGCTGATCGATTCGGTGAAAGTGTTCTCACACCTGGCAAACCTGGGCGACGCCAAGAGCCTGATCATCCACCCGGCATCCACCACCCATCAGCAGCTCACCGACGAGCAACAGCTTGAAGGCGGGGTGAGCAAAGACATGGTCCGCATTTCGGTGGGCATCGAGGACATCGAAGACATCCTCTGGGATCTGGACCAGGCAATCAAGGCTTCGCAGGCGTAGGTCAAGTCTGCGATTGGCAGCTTTTGGGGACGACGCCTAGCCCTACTGTAGGCCAGCTGCCACTTACTTGCTGCGTGGCTCAGAACGAGGCGTGCATCGCATTCCGAGCCGCGCAGCAAGTAAGCGGTAGCGTTAGACCTGGAACTGCCAAACGGCTTCAGCCGATCAACATGGCCGGAGAGACCCTACATCTCCGGCAGGGGAACACGGTACTCACCCCGAAACACCTGGTCCATGAAGGCCAGCGTTTCGGCGTGCAAAGCGCCGTTATCCGCCAAGACGTGTGAGGACTCGATGATGTCGTGCGGGGCGCCTCGCATATCCGAGACCCTTCCGCCGGCTTCTTCCACGAGCACGACTCCGGCGGCCATGTCCCAGGGCTTCAGGCCGAATTCCCAGAAGAGGTCCAAGCGGCCCGCAGCCACGTAGGCCAGGTCCAAAGCTGCCGAGCCCGTTCGCCGCACGCCGTGCGATGCCATGGCCACCTGATAGTAAAAGTGGATGTTGATATCGTGGCTGCGCTTGCGGCTGGGGAAACCGGTGCAGGCCAGAGCCCCGTTGAGGGAAGCGACGCCGGACACCCGTATGCGTTCGTTGTTGAGGAAGGCGCCCGAGCCGCGCTCGGCATAGAACAGTTCGCGGCGGACCGGGTCGTAAACCACTCCCAGGATGGGTTCGCCCGCGCGCAGCAGCCCGATCGAAACGGCGAACATGGGGAAGCTGTGGGCGAAATTCGTGGTGCCATCGAGCGGGTCCACATACCAGCAGTATTCGGAGGAACTCTCGTGGCCGCCCGTCTCCTCGGCCACAATGCGGTGGTCGGGGTAGACTTCCCGCAGGCGATGAATGATCAGCGCCTCCGAAGCGCGGTCGGCCTCAGTGACAAGGTCGAACTCGCTCTTCAGTTCATACGGAACGCGGCGTTCGTAGTAGTCCGCAACTAGCGCGCCCGCCTCGCGCGCAATTTCAGAGGCGCTCTCCAGATAGCTCATTTTGGGGAACTTCGCGGTGGTCAGCCTTCTTCTTGAAGGTACTTGATGTCGTGCTTAAAGATGAAGAGGTTCGGCTCGCCTTTGCGCGTCAGCCGGATGAAGGATTGGTCGTAGTATTCCACCGTACCCGTGACCTCTTCCCCGTCCACGAGCTTCACACGAACCGGAGTCGCGTGTTCGATGAGCTCTTTGAGGTACTTGGTCTCCTCGAAGGTCTGCTCCGGCGCGCGCCCCGCCTTCCCGCTGCTCTGTTGTCGGATAATCACGTTTGCTATCGCTTCCCGGTCGTCTTTCCCGCTGCCGGTGGGGCGACCTTTGGGGCCCTCTGAGGGGTCACGGAAATGCGCGCGCCGGGCGCGCTAACCGTACCCTCGACCTCACCATAATAGCCGTTGCGCGCGGACACTTTCAAATCCGGGCGTTTGAGGCGCACCTCAAGCGAGTGGAAGCGCTCCCGCGCCTGCGCGTTCTTGGGATAGAAGCCCAGGCTGTATTGCGTGCGCAATTCCTTCAGGATCTCGCCGAAGGCTTTATCCAGCTCCGGCCCCATGGCCGGCATGAAGGTTCGGCCGCCGGTTCCCTGGGCCATGTAGATCAGCGCGTGCTCGCCGCCGATATCCCTTCCCGCGTCATTCGTAATGGGCACGACGACGATGGGGTAAATGACGGCGTCGGACAGTTGCGCCGCTTCGAGGGCGTCATGGGAGCTGATGGACCCGGGCATCGTATTGGAACCGTCCGTAACGATCACCACAACCTTGCGGCCTTCGCGTTCCTCCAGGCTCTGGGAGCCGAACCGGATAGCGTCGTAAAGGGCGGTGGCGCCTTCCGGCCGAAAACGGCGGAACGCCAGTTCCAGCGAGCGGTAGTCGTGCGTGTACTCGTGCTGAAGGGTGATATCGGCGTTGAAGCTGTAAAGCGCCACGGCGTCTTCCGCATTGCCTTCCGAGAGCAGCGCCTGAAGGAAGCGTGTGGCCGCATCGGTTTCGTACTTCAGATCCTTGCCGGTGGAGCCGCTGGTATCGATCATCAGGGCCACGGAAACCGGCTGCGCCGACTGGCGCTCGAAGATCGAGACCTCCTGGCGCACGCCGTTATCGTACAGCTCGAAATCTTCCTTTGTGAGATCGCCCACCAGTTCGCCGGCCGGGTTCTTCACGGTGGCAACCACGCGCACCAGATTCACGTTGACGCGGATGACTGGGTTCTCCTGCGCCAACGCCGGCAGAGCGGTCAGGCACAGCGCGGCCGCGAGGAGGCGCAGCACAAGTGGGGCGGACGCCCTCGTCCGCGCCGGACCCCCTGGTCCGGCAAGCCCCAGCGCGCGCACAGAATCCCCAGCAAGGCCGACCTGGGAGTCGGCCTGCGGGCCGGGGGGCCCGCCCCACTTGCCGCTAGCGTGCAGCCAGGACATCGGCGCCCCACTCTCCTTCCACCCACACTTCCCCATCCATGAAGTATTCCTTCTTCCAGATGGGCACGCTCTTCTTTACGGTATCTATGGCTTCGAGAGCGGCTTCAAAGGCCGGCCTCCGGTGCGGGGCCGTCACCACTATGGCAACGCTGGTTTCGCCGATCAACAGGCGTCCCAGGCGGTGGACTATCGCGATCCGCCCGATTGCGCGCCGGGAGGCGATATCGGCCCCGATCCGGGCCAGGGTCTTGAGGGCTAGCGGTTCGTAGCCCTCGTAATCGAGGAACCGGGTGGGGCGGCCGCCGGTGTTATTGCGTACCGTGCCCTCGAACGTGACCACCGCGCCCTCGGCGCCGGTGATGAGTTTGGCTGCGATGGCGGGCGGGTCGATGCGGCGGCGAACCAGCGCGAAGTAGTTGCCCGCTTCCAGGATTTCGAGCGGTTCGGCGGTTCCGCCACTTACCGGGGGAAGCAAGGCAAGCTCGTCCCCATCCTCAATAAGCTCCGAAGCCGCCGCGAACCTCTGATTGCGAGCCATGACTATGCTTGGGGAGATGCCGCGCACGCCGGGATAGCGTTCCGAGTAGGCCCTGAGGACGCAGCCCAAGGTAGCGCCTGAAGGGAACTCGGCCTCCTCGGACGGCTTTCCGACCATGTCCTTCAATACGCCAAAAAACAGTACCCGGGCGCGCATCCTCTTTAGTATCCCAAGTCTAGCAGACGCCCCCGAGCTCACCCCCGTTGCAGCGCGATACAATGCCCTTTCCATGAATCAGCCCTGCGAGACCCGCTTGCGGGTACGGTATGCCGAAACCGACCGGATGGGGGTGGTTTACTACGCCAACTACCTGGTCTGGATGGAAGTGGGCCGGGTGGAACTCTGCAAATCGCTCGGGTTCAGCTACCGGGATATGGAAGTCGACGACAGCGTTCAGCTCGCCGTTGCCGAATCCTACTGCCGCTACAAGTCGCCGGCCCGTTTTGACGACGAGGTGATCGTGAAGACCTGGGTGGACGAAGCCAACCCGAGAGTGGTCGTCTTCGGCTACGAGATGCGGCTCGCGGAAAGCGACCGCGTACTCGCCTCGGGCCATACGCGCCACATCGTGGTGAACTCCGCGATGCAGACGGTCCGGCTGCCAAAGAAATACTACCCGCTCTTAGGAATCCCTGACCCCACCGCCTGACCCGGCCCTCCCCCCGGGAGGGGGCGCCCGGCATGGTATGATATATTTCATGTGACAGCCGCTAACCCCAACCGCGCCTAAGACCTAGGCGCAAACGATCTGCTTTCCGCCGCAGCTTCAAGCGGCGCACTTTTTGACCGAGGAGAATAATCGCATGCTTACATTTTTGAGGCGGGGAGTGGTGTTCGTTGCCGGCGCTATGGCTTTGCCCGTGGGGAGTTCGCCGCACGTCAAGCCGCTGGCAGGACCGATGCAGGACCCGCGCATATATAGCTTGCGTCAGTTTTTCCGGGGCCGGCAGGCAGGCTCGTACTCGCAGGCGTTTGTGGAAGCGGCAGATAGGTACTCTCTGGATTGGCGTTTGCTTCCGAGCCTGGCCATTGTGGAATCGGGCGGAGGCACGGCGGCGGTGGGGAACAACTTCTTCGGGTGGGATTCCGGAAAGGCCAAGTTTTCGAACCCCGCAGCCGCAATACGCACCGTGGCCCGCTACCTGGCCCAGTCCGATTTGTACCGAAACAAGAGCTTAGACGCGCAACTCGCTACCTATAACCCTCATCCCGGGTATGCCAGTAAAGTGAAATCCGTCATGCAGCGGATTTCCGGTTCGCGTTGGGCAGTGACGAGCCTAACCCAAGGCCCTCACAGCCAGGTACAAGCCTCCAAATACCAGTAGGGAAACGATCGTCACCACCGACCAGAGCGCAACGCGCTCCTTCGTGCTTGTGACCTGATCGTCATCTTCTTTGATCTTCTCGGCGAGGCTCTCAAACATATTCCCTCCTATAAGGCCCGTATGCGCTAGTCCCCGGATAGCTACCTTTGGGTCCTCGGACCCGCTCCCTGGGCGGGTCCGCTTTCAGAGCGATTGTAGTCCCGATTCGGCTTTTTGCAAATAGGGATTTTGCGGCCGGCGGGAGCCCACGGTTGCGGGGACCGGGGCAACGGCGCCGTGCAAGCCGTTGACAAGCTTGAGCAGTCGGCGTATATTGGCTAAAATACTGATCGCAAAAAGGTTTGCTGGACATAGCGCATGGTCTCGCCCAACACGGTGCTCAGATCTCTTCTGGCGGCTCGACTTCCCGTTTCTTACCTCCTGCCGCGGTTCCCGTGTCCGGCGGAGGCGGCCTTGACGCTGTGTATGGCGGAGGCTTGATGGCCGGAGAGAATAGCGGGCAAGCGGACCAGCCGGTCCCGGAGAACTACGAGGATCTTCTCGACGACTATAGCCACTTTGCGCCTCCGGCCGCCGATGAAGTGCTGCAGGGCACTGTCCTCAGCATCACCGGCAAAGACGTCATTATCGACTTCGGTTATAAGTCCGAAGGCATAGCCCCAATCGAAGAGTTTCAGGGGCCCAACGGCGAAGTCAACCTCCGCCCCGGCGACGCCGTCGACGTGATGATCGAACACGGGGGACACGCCGAGGGATACGTCCTCCTGTCGCATACGCGCGCGGCGCGGTTGCGAATATGGGACAACCTGGACAAGGCGTACCAGGAAGAACTCATCATCTCCGGCCGCGTGCAGGGCCGGGTCAAGGGCGGTTTGGCGGTGGATGTCGGCATCCGGGCCTTTATGCCCGGCTCGCAGGCCGATCCCCGGCCGACCCACAATATCGACGCGCTGATCGGCCAGGATATCCCGGTCAAGATCATCAAGCTGAACCGGCGCCGCGGAAACGTCGTGGTTTCCCGGAAGATGGCGATCGAAGACGACACCAAAACCCGCAAGACGGTCACCCTGGAACACCTGGAAGAAGGCGCGGTAGTCACCGGCGTGGTCAAGAACCTCACGGAGTATGGCGCTTTCATCGATCTTGGGGGAATTGACGGGCTGCTGCACGTCACGGACATGTCCTACGGCCGCATCGCCCATCCTTCCGAACTGCTACACGTGGGCCAGGAACTTTCGGTCAAGATTCTCAAGTTCGAACGCTCCAAAGAGCGGGTTTCGTTGGGCGTAAAGCAACTCGAGCCCGATCCATGGGAAAGCGTTGTGGAACGCTACTCGGTGGACAGCCGCGTGATTGGGCGCGTGGTGAATGTGACCGATTACGGCGCTTTCGTGGAACTGGAAGCGGGCGTCGAAGGCCTGATCCATATCAGCGAGATGACCTGGTCGCGGCGCATGAAGCACCCCTCGAAGGTGGTCAGGCCCGGGGACCGGGTAGAGGCCGTGGTGCTTGAAGTCCACCCGAAGGAACGGCGAATTTCGCTAGGGCTGAAGCAGCTGGAGCCGAACCCCTGGAGCACGATCGACAGCCGTTATAGCGTCGGTTCCGTGGTAGAGGGCCGCGTTCGGAACATGACCGATTTCGGGGCTTTCGTGGAGATCGAAGAAGGAATCGACGGGCTGGTCCACGTTTCCGATCTCTCCTGGACCAAGAGGATCAAGCACCCCTCCGAGGCGCTGAAGAAGGGCCAGATCGTGCAAGCCGTCATTTTGAACATCGATTCGGCGTCGCACAGGCTCTCCCTCGGGATCAAGCAGTTGCAGCCGGACGCCTGGGAAAGCTATTTTCAGCAGCATCAGGTGGGCGATGTGGTGCATGGCCGCGTCTGCCGGTTGGCAGGTTTTGGAGCCTTCGTGGAACTGGCCGAAGGCGTGGAGGGGTTGTGCCATTTCTCGGAGACCCCGGGCTACTCGGGTAAGCGAGCCCCGGAAACGCCTCCGCTCACCGTTGGGCAGGAATTGGATTTCAAGATCATCAAGATGAGCGAAGCCGAGAAGAAGATCGGCTTGAGCCTGAAGGCCGCCGCGCATGACGCCGAAAAGGACCGCCTGGAGGACTACCAGCGGCAGGCCCATGCAGCGACGAGTACTATAGAAGAGGTCATGAGCCTCAAAGACCGGAGCCCGGAGTAGCTTGCAATTTCACACTAATCACGCGATACTGCGGTTTTCTAACCGATTGAAGAATTGGAGAATGCGATGACGAAGGCCGATCTGATTGAAGAAGTCTCCCGCGTGGTGGAGATGACCCGAAAGGAGTCGGAGGTCATCGTGGAGGCGATTTTCGACAGCGTCGTTCGTTCCCTGCGTTCGGGCGACAAAATTGAGATTCGCGGGTTCGGAAGCTTCCGTACACGGCAGCGCCAACCGCGGATCGGCCGTAATCCTAAGACGGGCGCCCGTGTGGAAGTGCCCGCCAAGAAGATTCCGTATTTCAAGCCCAGCAAGGAATTGAAGGACGTGGTCAACGATTCGAGCCACACCACCCCGGCTCCAGCGGAAGCGCCGGAGCAGACGCCGAATCCATAGTCGCCGCCATTCCGCAAATACATGGACTATCTTTGGACCCCGTGGCGATACCAGTACATCGTCAAATCGGGGGATGCGGGAGAGTGCGTTTTTTGCGCTGCCGGGCGATCTTCGAACGATGAAGAGGCGCTCGTAATTCACCGCGCCGCTTTTAATTTCGTCATCCTCAACCGGTTTCCGTACACTAGCGGGCACGTCATGGTTGTACCGTACGACCATGTGGCGTCGCTGACCGAGCTAAAGGACGAAGCGCTCGCCGAGATGATGGGCCTCGCGCGAGACGCGGAGCGCCACCTGCGCGCCGTCTACCATCCGGAAGGTCTGAATCTGGGAATCAATCTGGGTAAGAGCGCCGGTGCGGGCATTGCCGGCCACATTCATCTGCACGCCCTACCGCGCTGGACGGGCGATACCAATTTCATGACCGCCATCGGCGAAACGCGCATTCTCCCCGAAGACCTGCAAGAGACGTGGCGCAGACTCCGCCTTGCCTTCGCCGGAAGTTAAGCGTTCGGAGCGTTCCAGGTCGGTTTCGGGAGATATGGGACATTCATCCGGCCCGCAACCTACTGCAAAGACAATCCCGTAGGCCAGAATTGTACTTTAGGGCTATTCAAACCTAGTAGAAATATAACGATAATAGGTCGATAGCCCTGCCGAAGTATTGTGTTATTTGTTGTGCCTTTATGAAAATCCTGCGTTCGACCGTAGTAGGGACGCTTCTTGTTTGCAGCGCCGCTTTGGGACAGTCAAAGCCCGATCCCAAGACCTTGCAAGCGACTGCCGCCCCGGCTGCTCCTCCCTCTGCCGCGGCTCAACCGGCTCCGGCCGCCGATGCCGCTCAACCCGCTCCTGCCGGCGCATCCGCTCAATCCGCTCCTGCCGATGCTCCAGCCGCCCAGGCAGCGCCGAAGACGGGCGTCAATTTGGTCGGCCAGGTGGACGCCTCAAGCGGCGAGGCCCGCAGGAATGAGAACGTGGTGGTTCAGGCGCTCGACAACAATCTGCTGAAGGATTCCAACACCCGCCTTGGCGCGACTACGACGATCATTCAGACTCTCGACCCTGAGCGCAGTTACTTCGCGGGCGAGTACGGCAAAGCGGCGAGTTCCTCGGTACACGCTGAGCCGGCAAAATACAGGGGCTTTCACGGCAACGTATCCTGGAACCATCAGAACAGCATCTTCAGCAGCCGCTCATTCTTTCAGGCAGGCGGCGTTCAACCCGCGCACACCAATGAGTTCACTCTCTCCACAACCGCGAGAGCATGGCGCAACGCGTTCGTGACGCTAAACGCCAGACAGCGCGACGCCGGCGGGCAGGTCAACGGCAACATTCTGGTTCCCCCGACGAACGCCCGCACGGCTCTGACTACGGACCCGGCAACGCGAGCCATCGTGCAAGCGATTCTGAACGCCTATCCGACAATGGAGCCCAACCGCACGGATATCAGTCCCTACGCGCTGAACACGAACGCCCCGCAGAAGACCGTCGATAAGCAGGCAGGCGGCAAACTGAACCAAACGCTAGGCACGGCGGATAACCTGGCATTCAGCTACAACTTCGTCCAACAGGTGGTGCACGCTTTTCAACTCGTGGTGGGACAGAACCCGAATACGACCACGCGAAACCACAGCATTGGATTTACCTGGACGCGAACAATTTCGCCGACGACGATCGCCGATTTCACCGCGAACTTCAACCGGGTTACTTCCGTGCTCCAACCGGATGCGGCTGCGCTCGGCCCTAATTTCTCCTTCTCGGAGGAATTCACCAAGATCGGCGACTCTACGTACCCGGTTGACCGCGTACAAAACACGTTCCGATATGCGGGCCGTCTTCGGCGTTCGGCCGGCAAGCACGAACTCGTCTTTGGCGCCGAGGCGGACAGGCAACAGATCAACGGCTACGAAAGCCAGTACAACAATGGTCGATTCTCGTTCCGGAACGAACCTGGCGTTTCTGTTTTAGACAACATGCGGCTGGGCAAGGCGGAACAATACGTTGTGGGCATCGGAAACATCATCCGAGGCTTTCGATACTATGAAATGCAGTTCTACGCCGGCGATAACTGGCGCGCCTCTGACCGGCTAACGGTTCGCGCGGGGTTGAGTTACCGGCCCTCAACGGTTCCCGTTGAGGCAAATCATCTGACCACGCTGCCGTTTAAGTCCGATCTCAACAATGTGGCGCCAAGCCTCGCACTGGCTTACCGTCTACCGGGATCGTGGGGCGTTTTGCGGTCGGCATATGCCGTGCAGTTTGGGCAGCTATACCCCGCTACGTTCCTGCAATCCCGCTTCAACCCTCCCGGGAGCGTTCGGATTACCGTTCAGGGCCCAAGCCTGGTAAATCCGCTGGCGAACATCGACGTTTCCAAGATTGACTCGAACACACGGAGTTCCATCATCGCGTTCTCTCCGGATCTCCGCACACCGTATTCGAACGTGTACAACTTCGATTGGCAATTGCCAATCGCACGGCGCTGGACACTGGATCTAGGATACGTCGGCAGCCGGACAGTCGGATTGTTCACGGCGTGGATGACCAATCGTGGCCGATCGATCCCCGGAGTAGCTCTCACCACCGCAACGATTGACCAACGCCGTCCCGACCAGCGGTATTACGACGTCACGAACGTGCTGAACGGCTCTCGCAGTTACTACGACGCCGCGAAAGTGACGTTGCGCATTCCTGAGTGGCGCCGGATTTCCTCCGAGGTCTCTTACTGGTTCAGCAAGTCAATTGACTTGGGATCGGACTACATTGGCACTGCGGCCGGCAAGGACGCTACGAGCGACGCGGTGAGTCCGTCCGAGTTCGACGTGCAAGCTCGAATGAAGAGCGTGAGCAACTTCGATCAGCCGCATGCGTTCCTCTGGCGGGCAAACTACCGGGCTCCCGTCATGGCCGGCGCGCCGGGATGGGTGCGAAGCGCACTGGCGGAATGGCAGATCGATTCCGTTCTTGTGCTGAAGAGCGGGTCGCCGTTCGGGCTGAAGCTTTCCGACGGCGCGGGTTTCGGGAACGTGGACGGCGTGGGTGGCGATCGCCCCAATCTGCTGGACCCTTCGATCCTGGGCCGCACGATAGACAATCCGGACACTTCGGTCGCAATGCTGCCGCGTACCGCCTTCGGCTACCTTCTGCCGGGCCAGCTGGCCGGCAATTTGGGCCGGAATGCGTTCCGGAAAGACGGGATATTCAACGTGAATCTTAGTCTAACGAAGCGCTGGGCGATCGAGGGGCAAACGTCCCTGCAATTCCGCGCTGACTCCCTGAACGCGCTCAACCACCCGCAATTCGCCGAACCGGGCCAGCAGGTGACAGCGGCGACCTTCGGGATGATCACCAATACGTTGAACGACGGCCGGGCGTTCCGGTTTAACCTGGCGCTTGGCTGGTAGGAACAGCGCATCGGACAGGCCCAAGAGCCCAGATCGAGCGGCGCACCGCTCTCGCTGAAGCGTTGATGTTCGGGGCGAGGGTTGGGGGGAACGTCGCGCCGCCGAACTGATCTCCTGGAGCGTTCGCTTGACAATAGAGTCTCCATTGTTATAGGATGACTGACTACGCGGGCTACCAACAAGCTGTCTGCCGTCCGCTTGACCGCGCGCGGAAGGTCCAAGGTATGCGCAGGTCAGCGGACTCATAGCGAAGGCGCCCCTTTCGAGTGATGCTTGAGATTGCCGATCCATACGATAATTGGGTCTTAATATCTCCTTTCCAGTAGGATCATGAAGAACTTCCGTTCTTTAGTTCTCGGAGCGCTCCTCTCTTGGGGTGCGGTATTGGCGAACTCTCAGCCTGCCGCAAGCCAACCCGAGGAGGCCGCTGACGCCCACTCTGCCGCTCCAACCGCGGCTCCCTCCCCTGCCCCCGCCACGGCCCCCGCAGAATCGGCGATTGCGCCGAAGGCTGGCATCAATCTGGTCGGCCAGGTGGACGCATCTAACGGCGAGGCGCGACGCAACGAGAATGTGGTGGTTCAGGCGCTCGACAATAACCTGCTGAAAGATTCCAACACGCGCGTCGGCGCAACTACCACCATCATCGAAAGCTTCAATCCGGAGCAGAGCCTCTTCGGAGGCGAGTACGGCCGGCCGGCCGCGCCCTCGGCGCACACACCGCCTTCCCCGTACCGGGGCGCCCATGGGAACGCTTCGTGGACGCATCAGAACAGCGTCTTTGCCAGCCGTTCATTCTTTCAGGCGGGCGCCGTCCAGCCCGCGCACACGAATGAGGCCAGCGTGTCCGGCGCTGTTCGCGCGTGGCGCGGCGGGTTCCTCACGCTGAATGCCCGGCGTCGCGACGCCGGCGGCCAGGTCAACGGCAATATTCTGGTCCCCCCCGTAAGCGCCCGCACGCCCCTGACTACCGACCCGGCCGCCGCCGCGATCGTGAGTTCCGTACTGAATGCGTACCCTGCGGTCGACCCGAACCGTAGCGATATCAGCCCGTACGCTTTGAACACGAATGCGCCGCAAACGATCTTCGACAGGCAGGCCGGAGGCAAGTTTGACCAGGCCTTCGGAACCCGGGATCGCGCGGTCTTCAGCTACAACTACGTTCAGCAGCGGGTGGATGCCTTCCAACTCTATGCGGGGCAGAATGCGAATACGACAACCCGCAGCCACTCCGCGGCCGTCACGTGGAGTCGTGAGTTCTCGGCCAAGACGCTCGCCGATTTCACGGCGTCATTCAACCGGGTTACGTCCACGCTCCTGCCCGACGCCAGCATGATCGGCACGTCCTTCATCCTTGGCTCAGAGTTCACTCCCATCGGAGACAACACGATTCCGATCGACCGCGCCCAAAACACGTTTCGATACGCAGCTAGACTCCGGCAGTCGCGTGGATCGCATGAGCTGACGTTCGGGGCCGAGATTGTGCGCCAGCAGATCAACGGCTACGAAAACAACTACGCCCGGGGGCGGTTCGCTTTTCAGCGGGAACCGAATGTCACCCTCCTCGATAACATACGCAATGCCAGACCGTACGAATATACGCTCGGGATCGGGAATGTGAACCGCGGCTTCCGGTATTACGAGATGCAGGCCTACGCCGGAGATATCTGGCGGGCCTCCGGCCGGCTCACCGTCCGGGCGGGAGTGAGTTACCGGCCATGGACCACGCCGGTAGAGGTCAATCGGCTGACTAAGCTGCCGTTCCACTCCGACTTGAATAACCTGGCGCCCAGCGTCGGTTTGGCGTATCGGCTGCCGGGCCGATGGGGCGCACTGAGAGCCGCCTACGCGGTGCAATTCGGCCAACTCTACCCGTCCACGTTCCTGCAATCGCGCTTCAACCCGCCCGGCTACGTCAGGATCTCGATTCAAAATCCGGATCTGGTCAATCCGCTGCGCAACGTAGACCTTACGAAGATCGGCGCGAACACGCGCAGTTCGATCATTACTTTCGCGCCGGACCTGCGGACGCCCTACTCCAATACGTACGACTTCGATTGGCAACTTCCGCTAGGCGGAAAATGGACGCTCGATCTCGGCTACGTCGGCAGCCGGACGGTGGCGTTGTTCAGCGCATGGACGATGAACCGCGCCGCTGCCGTGGACGGGATACCGCTAACCGGCGCCACCATGGATCAGCGCCGGCCGGACCAGCGCTATTATGACAACCAGTACGTGCTGAACGGCTCGCGCGCGTATTACGACGCCGCCAAAGCTACGCTGCGCATTCCGGCATGGGGACGGCTGTCTTCCGAGGTATCGTACTGGTTCAGTAAGGCCATCGACCTTGGCTCAGATTACGGTGGAACCGCGGCGGGCCATGACGCCGGCGATTCCGCCGGCCCTTCCCAGTTCGAAGTCCAAGCGCGGATGAAAGGCGTAAGCAATTTTGACCAACCCCACGCTTTTCTGTGGCGCGGCAATTACCGGAGCCCGGCTTTGGTGGATGCGCCGCGATGGCTGCGGGCGGCGATGTCCGAGTGGCAATTGGACTCCGTGTTCCTGCTGAAATCCGGAACGCCATTTACTCTGCGTGTGTCGGACGGGGCGGGCTACGGCAATGTGGACGGCGCAATCGGGGACAGGCCTAACGTGCTAGACGCTTCGATCCTTGGCCGCACCATCGATAACCCCGACACTTCATTGCAGATGCTGCCGAGATCCGCGTTCGGCTATATCCAACCCGGCCAGCTTTCGGGCAATCTGGGCCGCAACACCTTCCGGCGCGACGGCGTGTTCAACGTCAACTTGGGCTTGTCGAAGCGCTGGGGCGCCGATCGGGGAACGTCCGTGCAACTCCGCGCCGAGACGATCAACGCCCTAAACCACCCGCAGTTTGCCGAGCCGGCCAGTAACGTGAACACGGCGACCTTTGGGATGATCACGAATACGCTGAACGACGGCCGGGCATTCCGGTTTAACCTGGCGCTTGCCTGGTAGCGGCCGAGCCCGCGTTCATCGTACGTTCACCCTCGATCCTGCACAATAATGGAACGTGCGGGTTCTGCTCGTCGAAGACGAACAACGGGTGGCGGGATTCATCGCCAGAGGTTTGCGCGAGCAAGCTTACGCCGTGGATATCGCTCCCGACGGACCGCACGCGCTTTATCTCGCTTCGGTCAACCAATACGATCTGGTAATTCTTGACGTCATGCTCCCCGGAAAGGACGGGCGTTCGGTCTGCCGCGAACTGCGCGCCGGCCGCTTTGCCTCCCCAATCCTCATGCTTACGGCCCGGGATGCGGTAGACGACCGCGTCTCCGGACTCGATTCGGGGGCCGACGACTACCTCACGAAGCCGTTTGACTTCAAGGAACTGCTGGCGAGGATGCGCGCTTTGCTGCGAAGGGCGAGCCAAGCTCCCCGCCCCGACCGGCTTCAGGTGGACGATCTGGCACTCGATACCGCGAGCCACGCCGTCAGCCGCGGCGGCAGAACCCTGAGCCTCACCGCCAAGGAATATGCCCTGCTGGAATTCCTGGTTTGCAACCGCGATCGAGTGGTAGGCAGGGAGCAAATCGCATCCCACGTATGGGACGAGAACTTCGATCCGTTCTCGAACGTGATCGACGTGTACATCAAACGGCTGCGGGCGAAGCTGGAGGAGTCCGGCTCCGGCCGGCTAATCCACACGCGCCGGGGGGAGGGTTATATCCTCAGCCTCCAAACGGGGCCGCGCGATGATTAGGAATTTCCGCCTGCGGCTCACCGCGTGGTACCTGGCTTTCTTCACTCTTCTTCTGGCCGTTTTCGGTTTCCTGTTCTATGGCATGTTCTCGAACGCCATGCGCGAACGCCTGGACGAGACACTGCGCTCCGAGGCGGCCACAGCCGCGGGGTTGCTGGCCGATGAAATCACGGAACTCCACGGCGACCTGCCGGCCGCGGCGGCCGAAGCCGTGGAGGAAATGAAGTTCCGTACCACCACGCTGGTAATTTACTCAGGCGGCCGCGTGCTGGCTTCAAGCGACACCGGGCGCTCCCGCGATTTGGCCGAGGCAGTCAGGCTTGCCGGGCAAAGCGATCTTGTGGAAGCCTCCGGGTACGGCCACCGCGGCGCTCGCGCGGCCATCCGGCGGGTACCGGTGGATGGGGGCGAGGCGATCGCAGTAGCCCTGGAGCCTTTGGACGCGCTCGCCGACGAAATGCGAATCACGCGCCGCATTCTGCTCTTCGGCTTTCCGTTGCTGATCGCGCTGGCGGGCCTGGGCGGCTACGCCGTGGCCACACGCAGCCTGGCGCCCTTAGGCTGGATGGCGCGGCAGGCCCACGAGATCGGCGGAGAGAGCCTGCACAAGCGCCTTGAGATTGGCGACGCAGCCGATGAACTCACCACGCTGGCTGCGTCGTTTAACGAGTTGCTGGCCCGGCTCGATCAGTCTTTCGAAACCATGCGGCGCTTCGTAGCCGACGCCTCCCACGAACTTCGCACTCCGCTTTCGGTGATTCGCGGCGAAGCCGACGTGGCGTTAACGCGCGAACGCAGCGCTTCCGAGTACAAGCAGTCGCTCGCCGTGATTCTGGACGAATCCCGGCGGCTCAGCCGGCTGGTGGACGACCTACTCAATCTGGCGCGCGCCGATTCCGGGCACGTGAAACTGCGTCTCGAAGATCTCTATCTGAACGATCTGGTTGCCGAGTGCTGCCGCTCGGCTCGCACAGCGGCGGAGGCGCGTAACATTGCCCTGGAATGTGCCTGCCCCGGCGATGTGCCGTTCCGGGGAGATGAGGATCTGCTCCGCAGGATGGTAACGAACCTGCTCGAAAACGCCATTCGCCATGCTCCGGAAGGCGGCAGGGTCGAGGCGTCCGTGGAAGCTGAACCCGGCGCCATCCGGGTGCAAGTTTCCGATAACGGACCGGGCATCCCCCCGGAGGAGGCCGCGCGCGTCTTCGAGCGTTTCTACAGAGTGGACGAAGCCCGATCGCGGCGGGAAGGCGGATTCGGCCTGGGACTTGCCATCGTCAAGTGGATAGCCGAGGTCCACAAGGGCGAAGCCGGAGTGATCTCGAAACCTGGGGCCGGAAGCACGTTCTTCGTAACCTTTCGGGTCTGATTAATCGTCCGTTCATTCTTACGTCCGTATACTTTAAGATGCTCCACATGCCTCGAACCTACGTTCTGGCCATACTGGCCTTCTGCGGGACACTGGCAGCACAGCCGCCCCCGCCCGGGCCGGCGCAGCCGGTTCCTTCCCAATCGTTACGCCTCACGCTCGATGACGCGCTGACGCGCGCGCGGGCGCAGGCTCCGGCGCTCTACTCGGCGGAAATCGCCGCGCATGTAGCCCACGAAGACACCGTTCAGGCCAAAGCGGCCCTCCTGCCGAGCGTGAACTGGGAGAACCAGTTCATCTACACCCAGCCGAACGGAACGGAATCCGGCGTGTTCATTTCAAACGACGGAACTCACGTCTATAACAGTCAGGCAGTGGTGCATGGCGACCTATTCGCTCCATCGAAGAGAGCCGATTACCGGCGCGCCCAGGCCGCCGAAGCTTTGGCGCGGGCGAAGACGGAAGTTGCCGCACGCGGGTTGGCGGCCGTTGTCGTCCAGGGCTTCTACGCCCTGGTTTCGGCCCAACGGGAAGTGCTAAACGCGAGCCAGAGCCGGAAAGAAGCGCAGCAATTTCTCGATATCACCCAAAAGCAGGAAGCCGGCGGCGAAGTGGCCCACGCAGACGCCGTGAAGGCCGAGATTCTGGCGCAACAGCGCGCCAGAGACGTGGAGAACGCGCAGTTGGCGTTTGACCAGGCCCGCCTCGCGTTGGGCGTGCTCCTGTTCCCGGATTATGGTCAGGAGTTCACCGCGGCCGACGATCTGGAAACTGCGCCTGCCCTACCGGGTTTGGACGAACTGCGGGTGAAGGCCGCGGCAAACAATCCTGATCTGCGCGCCGCGCAGGCGGCGGTGGAGATGCAGACCCATGAATCGGCTTCCGCACGCGCGGCGCGGCTGCCGTCGCTTTCAGTGGATTACTTCTATGGCATCAACTCCAACCAGCTCGCGATTCGGGACAGCGAGGATTTCCGCCGCTTAGGCTCGTCGGTGTCCTTCCAGTTGGAAGTGCCGTTGTGGAACTGGGGCGCAAACCAGAGCCGCGTCCGCCAGGCCGAATGGAATCTGGTTCAGGCGCGCCGGGACTTGACCGTCACCCAGAGGCAACTCCTGGCGAGTTTCAATTCCTTCTACCGCGAGGCCGATACCGCAAGAATGCAAATGGCGTCATTGCGGCACTCGCTCGATCTTTCCACCGAGAGCCTCCGGCTGACCATGCTTGGATATCAGGCGGGTGAAGTGACCGCGCTTGAGGTCTCCGACGCGCAATCGACTTTGGCCGAAGCGCGGACGGCCTACGATCAGGGTTTGGTGCGCTATAGAACGGCGCTCGCCAATCTGCAAACCCTCACGGGAGCTTTTTAATGCAACTGACATTTACCAAGACCGCATTTATTGCCCTCGCGGCGGTGTTGCTCGCGGGCTGTTCCAAGCCGGCGGAAGAAGAGGCCGCTGAAGGGGCCGCGCCGGTACAGGTCGCGGCGGCCAAGCGCGAGACGATTCGCAGGCTGGTCGAAGCGGCGGCCGTCGTCTACCCCGTAGACCAGGCCAACGTGATGCCCAAGGTCAGCGCCGCAGTGCAGAAGTTTTATATCAACCGCGGCGATCACGTGAATCAGGGGCAGCTTCTGGCCACCCTCGAAAACCATGACCTCGTCGCGGCGCTTGCGGAGAGCAAGGGCCAACTCGCCGAGGCCGAAGCCAATCTGCTCGGCACGTCTGGAGCGGCGGTGCCGGAAGCGGTGGTGAAGGCGCAGACCGATGTCCAGGCGGCGCAGCAGCAATACGACGCTGCGCAGAAGCTCCTCGAAAGCCGCCAGGGCCTGTTCAAGCAGGGCGTGCTGGCCCGCAGGCAGGTGGACGAAGCCCAAGTCGCCTTCGCGCAAGCCAAAGCCCAGTTGGACGCGAACCAGGAACATCTGCGCGGGATGCAGGGCGCGGGCAAGGAGAGCCAGCTCGGCGTCGCGCAGGCGCAGGCGGATGCCGCGCGAGCGCATCTTGCGGCGGCCGAGGCGCAACTCGCCTATACCGAGATCCACAGCCCGATCATGGGCGTGATTTCAGATCGCCCGCAGTATGCCGGCGAAATGGCGAGCCCGAGTACGCCGCTGTTCACGGTGATGGATATTTCGCGCATTGTGGCGCGCGCGAGCCTGCCCCAGGAGCAAGCCTCGCAGGTCAAAGTCGGGAACGCCGCGATGATCACTTTCCCGGGAGGCGATGAGCCGATTACGGGCAAAGTCACCGTGGTGAGTCCGGCGGCCGACCCCGCCAGCACGACCATTCAGGTTTGGGTGGAAGCCGCGAACCCCGACGAAGCGTTGAAGCCTGGTATGAGCGTCCACGTGGCAATTGTGGCCGCCCAGATTCCCAATGCGATCGTTGTGCCTGCGGCGGCCATTCTTCCGGCCGAAGAAGGCGGCACGGCGGTGGCTGTGGTGGACTCCAGTTCCACCGTGCACTTGAAACAAGTCACCACGGGAGCCCGTGACGGCGAGCGAATCCAGATTTTGGAGGGCGCGGCAGCGGGAGACAACGTGGTGGTAGTGGGCGGCATCGGACTCGACGACGGCGCCAAGGTGCAGATCACCCCTGGTGAGGAGTCTTCCGACAAGGGCGAGGCCGACGACAAGGGCGCCGCCAAGGGCAAGGCCAACAGCAAGGCTAAGGCCGAGGACGACGAGGAAGACGACCAATGAAGGACGTACCCACCCTCGAACCGCAAGACCAGAGCGAACAACAGCATTGGACTGCGCGCTTTGGCAAGCCCATCATCTTCGTCATCCTGACTCTGGTGGCGATGGGGGCTTACATGGCCTTTTCCATCCCCGTTGCCGTGTTCCCGGAAACGGATTTCCCGCGCGTGGTGATCGGCGTCGACAACGGAGTGATGCCGATCGACCAGATGCTGGTGACCATCACGCGCCCCATCGAGGAAGCCGTGAACGAGGTGCAGGGCCTGGACCGCGTAACGTCGATCACCAGCCGGGGCGAGGCGGAAATCAACCTCTTCTTCGATTGGAACGTGGATATGTTCCGCACCCTGGAACTGGTGAACGCCGCCCTCGCGCGCGTGCAGGCTACGCTGCCCGCTACGGCCGAGATCCGCGCCAACCGCATGACCTTCGCGGCGTTCCCCATCATGGGGTTCAGCTTGACCTCTGAGACCGTGCCGCAGACGCAGCTATGGGAACTCGCTACTTACCAGATGAAGCCCAGGCTGAACCGGATTAAGGGCGTCTCGACGGTGGTGGTACAGGGCAATCAAATCCCGGAATTCCAGGTGCAACCCGATCCGGCGAAACTGCTGCAGACGGAATCGACCGTCCCAGCCATTCTGGAGTCCATCGGGCGTAGCAACATGATCGATTCTCCAGGCCTGATGGAAGCCAATCACCAGCTCATCCTGAGTCTGGTGAGCGGCCAGGCGCGAACGCCTGCGGAGATATCGAACATCGTGGTGAAAACCACGGCGGCCGGCGCCCCTGTCCGTATCGGTGATATCGCTTCGGTCACGCCCTCCGTCGCCCCGGTCTATACCATCGTTCGGGCCAACCAGAAGCCCGCCGTGCTGCTCAACATCAACCGGCAGCCCGATAGCAATACGGTGGACGTGGCCCGAGGCGTCAACCAGGAAATCGAACTGATGCGCAAGGAACTGCCGAAGGGCATCGACCTGCGCTCGTTCTACGATCAATCCGACATCGTCAACGCCTCCATCGCCAGCGTGCGCGACGCTGTGGTGATCGGGCTGATACTGGCCTCGCTCATCATGGTGCTGTTCCTGCGGGATTGGGGCACTTCGCTGGTAGCCGGCCTGGTGATCCCGGCGACGATCGCCGTAACCTTTATCGCGCTCCGCCTGTTCCATCAGAACTTCGACATGATGACGTTGGGCGGCCTGGCCGCCGCCGTAGGGCTGGTAATTGACGACGCCATTGTGGTGGTGGAAAACATCGTGCTGCACCGGGATGCCGGGCAGTCGCGCTCCCAGGCCATCCGCAACGCGATCGCGGAAATCCGCGTTCCCCTGGTGGGCTCCACAATAACGCCCATCGTCGTCTTTCTGCCGTTGATGGCAATCGGCGGCGTTACCGGCGTATTCTTCCGGGCGCTGGCATTCACGGTTGGCGCGGCCCTGCTGACGTCGCTGGTGCTGGCCCTCACCTGGACTCCCACCTTGAGCCATCTGCTCATTCGGAAGCAGCGGGCGGG
This sequence comes from uncultured Acidobacteriia bacterium, assembly GCA_903925975.1. Taxonomy (GTDB): domain Bacteria; phylum Acidobacteriota; class Terriglobia; order Bryobacterales; family Bryobacteraceae; genus BOG-224. The sequence goes on from CAIYHG010000041.1 coordinate 51,131, forward strand.
CGGGCACGGCGAGCGGCCGTTCGCGCCGCGCCTCATGCGCTTTTACGAAGGCTCTCTGAAGGGCGCGCTGGAACACCCGTTAGCCCTGGCAACCGGCTGCCTGGTACTGATCGGCGTTTCGTATTTCTGTTACCGCGCCATCGGTTCCGACCTGCTGCCGACGCTCGACGAGGGCGGTTTCGTGGTGGATTACTTCACTCCGGCCGGCTCTTCGCTGGCTGACACCGACCGCATGGTCTCCCACATCGAGCGCATTCTGCAAGAGATCCCCGAAGTGGCCACCACGTCGCGGCGCACGGGCCTGGAACTGGGCCTCGCCGCCGTCACGGAGGCTAACCGCGGAGACATCTCCGTCCGCCTGAAAGCCGACCGCGAGCGCAGCACCGACGAGGTTATGTCCGAGGTGCGCGACAAGGTCGCGGCGGCGGAACCGGTGATGGATATCGAGCTCGTCATGAAGTTGGAAGATGAAATCGGCGATCTTTCGAACGAGCCCGAACCCATCGCCATCAAGCTCTTCTGTGAGGACCCAGCGGTTCTCAACGAATGGGCGCCGCGCGTGGGAGAAGCGATCGGGAAGATTCCGGGCGTGGTGGATGTTCTCAACGGAATCGAAGACACTATCAGCGGACCGGCCACCACGTTTCAGGTTGACCCGGTAGTGAGCGCCCGAGCCGGCTTCACGCCGGAAGAGGTTGAACTTGACGCCAGCGCGATCCTGCAGGGCGAGCCTGCCCCAACTCCGGTCGTGCTCAACGACCGCGTCTACAATATCCGCGTGCGCTTCCCCGATAGCACCCGCGCGTCGCTCGACGCGATACGTAACACGCTGCTAGTGAGCGGAACCGGAAAGACAGCCACGTTAGGCAGCCTCTCAACCATCACCGATACCCCCGGCCAGACCGAGATCCGCCGCGAGAACCTGCAAAGGGACGTGACGGTTACGGCACGGTTGGAAGGCGTGAACCTCGGAGCGGGAATCGAGAAGGTAAAAGCCACGCTCGACGCACTGCATATGCCCGCTTCCATTCGCATCGAGTTCGGCGGAGGCTACGCGGAACAGCAGAAATCGTTCGGCGACCTGGCGCTGGTTCTCGCCCTGGCCATCATCCTGGTCTTCACCGTCCTCTTGTTCGAATTCCGGGAATTCGCGGCGCCAATCGCCATTATCTGCTCCGCGATTCTTTCCACCTCGGGCGTGTTCGTGGGGTTGCTCGTTACCGGCTTGTCCTTCAATCTGGCCTCGTTCATGGGCCTGATCATGGTCATCGGAATCGTGGCCAAGAACGGCATTTTGCTGCTCGACGCCGACCAGAAGTTCCGGCAGGCGGGGATTCCAGCCGAAGAGAGCATGCTGCGGGCAGGCCACCGCCGGTTGCGCCCCATCATGATGACCGCCTTGGCTACCGTGGCTGGAATGCTTCCCCTAGCCTTGGCCTGGGGGGCCGGCGCGCAGATGCTGCAACCGCTGGCCGTCGCCGTGATTGGAGGCATCCTCGCCTCGATGGTGCTTTCGTTGATTGTCACTCCGGCCGTCTACTATTACATGGGCCGGAAAGGGGGGCCGCGTGAAGCGTAACCTCTCCGATTTCCTAGGAGGAGATATATGAAGAAATTGCTCGGCATCGCGCTCATCGCGGGATGCGCATTCGCCGCCGAAGGCTACAAGCTGCTCGACAAATGGAAGGTCGGCGGCACAGGCGGTTGGGACTATCTGACTCTCGACCAGGCATCGCGGCGGCTATTCGCCTCCCACGGAAATCAGGTGGAGGTGATCGACGCCGATAAGGGAACCAAGATCGGCGTGATCCCCGATACGCAGGGGGTGCACGGGATCGCCGTCGCCAACGATCTCGGCAAGGCGTTCATCACCGCAGGAAGAACCAGTTCATTGATCGTGGTCGATCTGAAGACCTTTGAGAAGACCGGCGAAGCCAAGACGGGGGCCAACCCGGACTCGGTGTGCTATGAGCCCAAGACGCAACGCGCGTTCGTATTCAACAACGGCGCTACTACCGCGACGGTAATCGACGCCAAGACGCTGCAGACAATCGCCACCATCGAGGTCGGCGAGGGACCCGAGTTCTGCCAGGTGGACGGCGCGGGCCACGTTTACGCCAACATCTCGGAAACTTCCGAAGTGGTCGAGATTGATGCCGCCAAGCCGGCGGTAACGCGCCGGGCGGCGCTGAAGCCCGTTGAAGACCCATCCGGGCTGGCGATCGATGTCAAAGGCCAGAAGCTGTTCTCGGTCGGCGCCAACAAGATGATGGCGGTAACCGACATCGCCACTATGAAAGTGATCGCAACGCCGGCAGTTGGCGCTGGAACGGACGGAGCCGGTTTCGATACCGAACTCGGTCTCGCCTTCAGCTCCAACGGTGGGGACGGAACCCTAACCATCGTGAAACTGGTGAACGGGAAGTACGAAGCCGTGGATACCGTGCCGACCGCGCGCGGCGGGCGGACGATGTTTGTCGATCAGAAACTGCACAAGGTGTACATACCGACGGCGGAATACGGCGCGCCGGAAGGCCAGAAGCGCCCGGCGGCGCTGCCGGACACGTTCCAGATTCTGGTAATAGGGAAATAGCAGCCAAAGTTGGGGCGGACGCCCTCGTCCGCGGCCACCGCCATCGCGTCAAGCCCAAGGAGCCACGCCCGATGTTGTGGGGCAGGCTATCCAGCCCAATGCCACTTAAATAGTGGCATCGGGGTCCTCCCTGCGGGCGGCGAATAGCTGACTGTGCCTCCAAGCCGCGCGCGGGTACGATCTTGGTTTCGTTCGTTTGGGGTGGGTCCCTTGGGCGGCTCTGTCGAGTATCGCCATGACCTCCCGTTGACAACTCGTGGCGTTGGACGCCGTTTGCAGTTTGTGCCAACGGGCATTCACTACATTCATCACGAACGAAAAACTGAGTTGCCGGGGAGACAAGCCGTGGCGTCGCGCCGCCAAGGCCATGATCGCGCGCACCAGATTGTAGGCCGCCACCGCCGTGAGCAATTCTTTCTCCATGGTGCTCTCGTTGCGCGCGGCGATATGATGCAGCCGGATGGTTCGTTTCAGGCTGCGCAGATCGGTTTCGATATTCCAACGCTCTCCATAGAGCGCCACCACCTCCTCCCTGGTCTCGCTCCCCGTAGTGAATAGGTGCAGCCATTCCCGCAATTTTCCACGCCCGATCCTCACGCTGATCAAACGGCCCGACACTGCCGCCCCCTGCGGCATTCCGCCTTGCCGCCGCCCGTCGAAGCGCGTGGGCGTCCATTGCACGGCGCGCTCGCCCTCCGCGCCGATCGGCTCACCCGCCAACTTGAGCGCGCGCGCCTCGGTCAGTCGCACAATCACTCCCAGGCCCCGCTGGCGAGCCGCCCACGCAATCGAAAAGATCCCGAAGTTGCGATCTCCCACCAATACCGAGTCGGTGGGAAGGGCATCCATCGCCTTCTCCGCCAGCATTTGTTCACTCACCGCAGCCGGTCCGTACATGGCTCCCCATTGCGGCTCTTCCGCCAACCCGGTCTCTAGCTCATGCAGCACCACGATGCGTAATACCGGCCAGTGTCCGCGCCCGTGCTGATTTACGGCAGGCGGATAAACCCGCCGCAATCCCGGGCTGGCTTCCAACTCCAGACTCGACCCATCCAGCAGATACGCCCTGCGCTTGCCTTCCGGATTCAGAATCTCGCGCAGCCGCAGAATCAGTTCCTTCGTCACTTTCTTGCATAATAGCTTCGGCAGCCGTTGGCGCGCGTGGCTATATCCTCCCGTCCTCCGCGAAATACACTTCCGTCGCAGGCGCGCTCCGCAGCTCAGCAGCGGGTCTGCCGCACCCGCTGAAAGCATCTCCACGCTGGTGCTTAGCGTCCCTTTGGGCTGTAGCCACTGGTGGATCATCATCCAGATCACGACCGCCGCGGTATAAACGCAATCCCGCGTCTTCACGCGCATTTGCTTCTGAAGGCACTCCACCACGGCACTCGAAATACAGCGCTGATACAAGCCCATGGCGTCGGAAGCGGTTTGGCTCATATCTGAAACATAAGCCAAGTCTTACGTTTCGCAATGACGGTTATTTAAGTGGCATTGGGCTATCCAGCCTGCGGACCCGCTCTCCAGCGGGTCCAGCCGCCTGGAAAGGCGGCTGCAGGCAAGATTGCCTGCCCCACAAGACCATCGGGAACTAGGCTGCAGATCACTAGTTCAATTGCGGGCGCGCTGAATCCTTCAGCGCCTCCTTTTCCAGCGTACGCCTCGCGGCATCCGGCAATAGGCGCCAGTTATCGTCGGCCTTCTCCCTGAACTTCTTTTGCTCGGAGTAATACCGCACGATCATGTCGCGGATCTCCTCCCCGGAACGCCACACGATCTTCGCCCCCGTGAACATCGAATATCCGCCGCTGCCGGCCGCGCGGTAGTTGTTGAGCGCGATGCGCAGCTTCTGATCGGGAGCAAGCGGCGCGCCGTGCCAGCGCAGGTTCCGGATGCGGTCGCCCTCAGGCCGGGTCAAATCGATTTCGTAGTCCACGCCCTGGGCCATATCGTAGTTGTATCCGGGAATTCCACGATTCACCAGCGGCAGTTCGGAGCAGCGCGCGCCCTCGCACGAAAGGTAGAAACGCGCCGAGTTCTCGAGCGCGTCCTTCACCATCTTGCCGGTGCCTTCCACCATGTACAACTCATTGTCGTAAGGGTAGAGCGCGGCAATCTGGCGAATGGTCACATTGCCCTGCGGCAGCTTGACGGTGGTATTGAACAGCGCGCAGAACGAGATGTCGGCTTTGGAATAGTAGAGCTGCACGTCCTGCAACGCGTCCATCAGCGCGGTGTCTTCGGCGCGCCCCAAGGCTGCGTCCATCGCGGTAGCGGTCGCTGCCACCGGCGTGTTCAGGTAGCGCTCTGTCAACTCTTCATAGGGCCGCGCCAGCGCCGCTATATCCTCGGCCGCGGGCGTTTCGGCTGTGACCGGAAGCAGGCGGCTCTTCTTTTCACGCAATACCCAGGGGCCTCCATCCGCCCGTTCCAGGGTGAAATCGAGACGCGCCACCGAAATAGCCCAATTCTTCGGTTGGACAAGCAGAACCTTGCCGACGGAGCGGCCTTCCATCAGGTTGTGGGTATGCCCGAAGACAATCGCGTCCACGTCGGGAACACCCGTCGCCAGATCGTAGACCACGTTCTCCGAAGTGTCCTCAAGCTGATTGGTATCGAGATTGCGCCCCAGGCCCGAGTGGGCGGCAACCACGATCACGTCGGGATGCTCCCGCGCGCGCAGCTCAGCGACGGTCTTCTTCAAGATATCCACCGGAGCCAGGAAACGGTACGCGCCGATATTTTCGGGCTTCTCCCAACTCGGAATAGCCGGCGTGGTGACGCCGATCACGGCGACCTTTACTCCCCCAACGCTCTTGATTATGTAAGGGAGGAATGGCTTTTCCGCGCCTCCGGCGGCCACCGCGGTGTTGGCGGAAAGCCAGGGAAAGCGGGCGTCGGCGCGCGCTTTGCTAAGGTTCGCGAGGCCGAAGTTGAACTCATGGTTCCCCACCGTCATCGAGTCATACCCGAGCGCGTTCATCGCCGCCATCATGGGGTCGCTTCGCAGCGCTTCCGATGGCTTCAGTCCCATCGGCCCGGCGCCGGTGCGGACCAGCGTCTGGTACGAGTACTCAAGCGGGGTTCCCTGAATGGTGTCGCCGCAATCGATCAGCAGGTGGTTAGGGTTCTCCGCTTCGGCGGCGCGAATCAGCGTCGCCACCTTCGCCAGTCCGCGCACGGCCGGCCTGCCGGTCACATAGTCCACCGGCAGCAGGTTGCCGTGCATGTCGGTAGTGGCAAGCACCGTGACGGTGATCTGTTCGGAATGGGCTAAAGCCGCGAAAAACAGAAGGAGCGATGAGGCGTAACGCATAGTATTGCTCGGGGCCGGGCTGCCGGCCCCGCTATAACGAGGGTAAACCTACTCGACTACTTCTTCTTTGGCGCGGCTTCGGGGGCCTTCGCCGGCGCGGCGGGGGCCGATTCTTCCGAGATCACTTCCGTGGCTTTGATCAAGTCCAGCTTCGGGAAGTTCTTGCTCAGGTAGGCTTTGCCCTGTTGCTGAATCAGGCCCTGATCGGGGCTCTCGCCGTAACCGCTATACAGGCTCTTCACGATTTCCATGCCCTCGGCGATCGTGCCGAACGGAGAAAAGCCCTGCGAGTCCAAGGATTGCGTATTGTTAGCCAGGTTAATGAAGAGCTGGGTGGTGCGGGTCTTCGGGCCGGCCGTGGCAAAGACGAGCGTCCCGGCAACGTTGTGCTGCTTCACTGGATCGTCCGGAATATTGGCGTTCTGCCACACCCTGGCAACTCTCGGGTCAGCCGGAATGCCGAACTGCACGATAAAGTTGGGTACGTAGCGGAAGAAAGAGGCGTCAGTAAAGAAGCCGTTCTTCACCAGGTTATAGAACCGGTCGGCTCCACGCGGAGACCAGTCACGATGCACTTCGACCACAAAATCACCTTTGGTGGTCGTGAACTTGACCTTGAACAGGTCGGGCGCTTTGGCGGTCAACGCAGCCGGGTTCATCAACGCGGCTGGAGCCGGAGCCGCGGCGGCTTGCGGAGCGGCCTTCGGAGCAGCTTTCGGCGGGGTCTGCGCGGTAGCCAGAGACGCAAATACGAGCAGTGTAGATAGAGCTTTCATCAGGGCCGATTATAACGCATCGGCCTGGCTCTAATCACATGCCTCGGGCGCCGAAGGCGGCGCGCCGCCGGCCTCGGGGTCCTGCGAACTCCGAGGCGCGCGCCACAACATGAAAGCCATGTGCGCGGTAAATGCCGCCGCTGCAAACAGGCCGGTCACAACCAAGGCGAAGCCGTTTGGGCCCCCGGCCCGATCGGTTCCGAGCAGCCACGCGGAGCCGCCCAGCCCAAGCATCACAATCAAGACACTGGAATTGAACAAGAATTCCCCCCCCTGACATCATCCCTATTACGACAATAGCAGAGGTTCAGCCGGGACCTTTTGTAGCGGGGTACGGAAGAGAACACAAGAGGCGCGGGAGCGGATTTGATGCCGCTCCCGCACGGTTTTGGCACTTCAGGCTTTGGCTGATGCGGCGGCCAACTGCCTGAGAACATAGGGCAGAATCCCGCCGTTGCGGAAGTACTCCGCTTCCTGCGGGGTATCTACCCTTACCAGGGCCTGGAAGCTCTTCTGGGAGCCGTCCGCTCCCGACGCAATTACTGTCGCCTGCTGGGTTCCGCGCTCCAAGGCCGCGCCGATGCCTTCAATTCGGTACGTCTCCCTGCCGGTAAGCCCCAGGCTAGCCGCGTTCTGCCCCGCCTCGAATTGCAGAGGCAGTACGCCCATCCCGACAAGGTTCGTGCGGTGAATCCGCTCGAAACTTTCGGCAATCACCGCGCGAACGCCGAGCAAGGCGACGCCCTTCGCCGCCCAGTCGCGGGACGACCCCGAGCCGTACTCTTTACCTGCCAGAATCAGCAGCGGCACGCCTTCCTGCTGGTAGCGCATGGAGGCATCGTAGATATACATCTGTTCGCCATCGGGCTGATGCGTCGTCCAACTGCCTTCGGTGCCGGGGGCAAGCTGGTTGCGCAGACGGATGTTGGCCAGAGTGCCGCGAACCATCACCTCGTGATTGCCGCGACGGGCGCCGTAGGAGTTGAAGTCCTTCGGCTCGACGCCCTGGGCGATCAGATACTTTCCGGCCGGGCTCTCCTTCGCGATGGAACCGGCCGGCGAGATGTGATCGGTAGTAACCGAATCGCCGAGCATGGCCAACACCCGCACGCCGGATAGATCGGCAACGGGCTGCGCCGGGTCGATCATGTTGTCGAAGTAGGGCGGCTTCTTGATGTAGGTGGAGCGCTCGTCCCACTCGTAGGTTGTGCCGGTAGGAACGGGCATGCCCCGCCAGTTGTCGTCCCCGTCGAACGCTTGAGCGTACTCGTCGCGGAACATCTCCGGGCGAACCGCCTTGCGGACGGTTTCGAGAACTTCGGCGGAGGTAGGCCAGATGTCCCGCAGGTACACGGGCTGGCCATCGGAACCCGTACCCAGGGGATCGTTGGCCAGGTCGATATCCATGGTGCCCGCCAGCGCGTATGCCACCACCAGGGGCGGTGAGGCCAGGTAATTGGCTTTCACCTGCTGGTTAATCCGGCCCTCAAAGTTGCGGTTGCCGCTGAGCACGGCCGCGACTACGAGGTTCTCCTTCTGTACGGCCTGCGAAACCGCCTCCGGAAGCGGGCCGCTATTACCGATGCATGTAGTGCAGCCAAATCCCACCAGGTGGAAATTGAGCTGTTCGAGATAGGTCAGCAACCCGGCTTCGCGATAGTAGTCGGCCACCACTTTGGAACCGGGCGCGAGGCTGGTCTTCACCCAGGGCTTCACTGCGAGGCCACGCTCCACGGCCTTGCGGGCCAGCAACCCGGCGGCCAGCATTACGGACGGGTTCGAGGTGTTCGTACAGCTTGTGATCGCGGCGATTACGACGGCCCCGTCCCCCATCTCGGCTTGTTTGCCACCGATTTCGAGCGACGCGGTCTTCTTATCCCCGGGAAAGGCCTCATGGAAGTTCTTCTTCACATTGGGGAGTTCGAGGCGGTCCTGCGGGCGCTTCGGGCCTGCCATCGATGGCACAACCGTCGAGAGGTCGAAATCCACGCTGTCGGAATAGACCGGATCGGGAGTGGCGTCGGTACGGAACAGCCCCTGCTCCTTCGTGTAGGCCTCCACCAAGTCGATCAGATCGGGCGCGCGATTACTGAATTTCAGATACTCCAGCGTTTCGGCATCCACCGGGAAGAAACCCATCGTGGCGCCGTACTCGGGGGCCATGTTCGCTACCGTGGCGCGGTCCGCCAGGCTCAGCGCGCTCAGGCCAGCACCGTAGAACTCGACGAACTTCCCGACCACGCCTTTCTTGCGCAGTATCTGGGTGATGGTGAGCACCAGGTCCGTCGCCGTGCAGCCTTCACGCAGCCGGCCGTGCAGCTTAAAGCCCACTACGGGCGGCAGCAGCATGGAGATCGGTTGCCCCAGCATGCAGGCCTCGGCCTCGATTCCGCCAACGCCCCATCCCAGAACGCCCAGGCCGTTGATCATGGTTGTGTGCGAATCCGTGCCCACAAGGGAATCCGGATATGCCTGTCCGTTGGCACGGAACACCACCGAGGCCAGGTACTCCAGGTTCACCTGATGCACGATGCCGGTGTCCGGAGGAACCACGCGGAAATTGCGGAACGCCGTCTGACCCCAACGCAGAAGAATGTAGCGCTCGCGATTGCGTTGGAACTCGAGCATGGCGTTCACCTGGAACGCATCGGCAGATCCGAAGCGGTCCACCTGGACGGAGTGATCTATGACAAGATCGGCCGGCAAAAGCGGGTTGGCGGAATTGGGATCGGCGCCCATGGCCGCCAGGGCATCGCGCATCGCTGCAAGATCGACTACGGCCGGCACCCCCGTGAAGTCCTGCAAGAGGACGCGAGCCGGCATGAGGCTGATCTCTTTCGCCTCGGGACCTGCAACCCCCCGGGCCACATAAGCCACGTCATCCGCGGAAACCCTGCGGCCATCTTCGTGCCGCAGCAGGTTTTCGAGCAGAATCTTCGTGGAAAAAGGCAGGCGGGAAATGTTCCCCACGCCTTTCTCTTCAAGCGAGGCGAGGCGATAGTATTCGTAATCGTTGGCGCCCACCCGCAGTCTGGCGGCGGCGCCGAAGCTGTTCTTCGACATTAGTGTAATTATACGTGGCGCGGGCGGTGTCTCTTAAGGCCATCCCTAAAGTTCCGGCTCGATCCGGACGATGGTGGCGGTATGACACACGACGAGCCAACGGAAGGAGCTGTGGCCGCGGCCAAAGCCGTGCTTCCGGGGCTGCTCCGCCGGTTCGATCGCGACCCGGACGAAAGCCGGCGGCGCATCCGCCAGCTCTTGGAGCGGGACGTGGAGGCGTTCTATCGAGCGGCAATCGAGTCGCTCGGCGCCGCGGATGGATCCGCCGGAGAGCGCTACCTCGTTTCAACGCTCCTGCGGCATGACCTGCTCCTGCGCGCTCTGTGCGAGCCGACTTTGAGCGCACCCCAGGCCCATGCGGTCATCCGGATGGCAGCCGAGGTAAACCCTGGTTCCAGTTGCCTCCTTGCTCGGGGACTGTCTGATGAGAAACTTGCGGAGAATTTTGGGCCGCAAGCCCTCTTCCGCATGATCGATCTGCTCTCCTCCGCGTGCGGGACCGAGCGGATTCTGCCTTTTCTGCGCCTCCTAGTCCGCCACCCCGACCCGCACGTTCGATCAAAGGCGGTGCTGCTGGTAGGCCCGTACGAAGGCCCCGGTTGGCTCCAGGCGCGGTTATCGGAACCCGATGCTCGGGTTCGCGCCAGCGCCACGGAGGCGCTGGGAGCGCTGCGGGGGCCGGCAGTCGAGGCGCTGCTGCTCGCTGCTGCCGGTGATGACAACAACCGGGTAGCTGCAACTGCGCTGGTCGAGCTTTACCGGCATGGTTACGCCGATTCGGCGGAGGCCCTGGTCCGAATGGCAAATCACGCATCACCGCGGTTCCAGGCATCCGCCGCATGGGCAATGGGGATGACCGGGGATCCGGAGTTCGTTCCCACGCTGGCGCATATGCTCGCCAACGCCGAACCCTCGGTCCGTAAGCCGGCATTTGCAGCACTAAAGCGCATTCGGAGTTCCCCGCCCACAGCGAACCCACAGCGTCTGCGTTTATCGGACCACGCCGAGCGTCGCAAAGCCCTGGCAGCGGAGCTACCCGACTGGCAGCGCATGCTGCTGCAGTCTCGCCGCTGAGATCCGGCCACGTACCCGGCGGCGCGGCGAGCCACCCTTCGGCCGAGGCTAATCTTGCCAGTCCAGCGCCAACCGGACCAGAGTCCGAACCGGCACGCCGGTAGGCCCCTTGGCCAGAAACGGCTTGCCGTCGTCAAGCCATGCCGTTCCGGCAATGTCTAGATGGACCCACGGGCTATCCTCGGCGAACTCCTTTAGAAACATCGCGGCCGTAATGGCGCCGCCCCAGCGCCCTCCCACGTTCGATATATCGGCGAAGGCGCTCTTCAAATATTCCTTGTAATCGTCCTCGATCGGCATCGGCCACATGCGGTCACCGGCTGCCGCAGCGGCGCGAAGGACGCGCTCGCGCATGGCATCGTTGTTGGCGAAGAGCCCCACATTGAGGTGTCCCAGAGCCACTACGACGGCGCCGGTCAGCGTGGCGGCGTCCACCAGATGCGTGCACCCGAGTTTCCGCGCGTAGGTGAGCGCGTCGGCCAGGATCAGCCGGCCCTCGGCGTCGGTATTGATCACTTCGACGGTCTTGCCTGACATCGCCTTGACGATATCGCCCGGGCGTTGCGCCCTGCTTCCCGGCATGTTCTCCACGCAAGGGATCAACGCCGTGACGCGCACGGCGGGCTTCAGTTGCGCGATGGCGCGCATGGCCCCCAGTACGGCCGCCCCGCCGGCCATGTCGTATTTCATCTTCTCCATGCCATCGGCAGGCTTAATCGAGATGCCCCCGCTGTCAAAGGTGACCCCCTTCCCGACCAGGCCTAAATGGGCGCTGGATGCCGGCCTCGCGGTCTTGTACCCGATCACGATCAGGCAGGGCGGCTCGGCGCTGCCCTGCGCCACGCCCAGCAGGGCGCCCATCCCCAGTTGCTCCATGCGTGCGCGGTCGAGAACCTCATATTCCAGCCCGAACTCCGCGGCCAGGGCTTGGGCAGCCTCCGCCACCTTCGCCGGAGTCAGGTGGTTGGCGGGCTCATTCACCAGGGCCCGAGCATAATTCTGGCTTTCCGCCAAGATCCTCGCCCGGGCAATCGAGTCATCGAGGCTTGTCCCCACTGGGAACCCTGTCAGGCTCAACCCATCGAACGACTTCTTATCGTTCCCGGTTTTGTAACGGTCCGGCTCAAAATCGCCCAGGACGGCCCCCTCCACAACGGCTTCGGCAAAATCTGCACTAGCGTGTTCCGAACCGAGCGCCCAGCACGCAGTCTTCACCGAGCGCGCTTTGAGGAACCGGAGCGCCTCGCCGGCCAGTTTGCGGCACTCGGCCGGGCGAAACTCGACGGACTTCCCCGCCCCCGCCAACAGCACGCGCTTTGCGGCAATGCCCGGGACGTTGTGCAGAAGCAGTAGGTCGTGGGATTTTCCGACAAACTCACCCGATTCCAGAAGGTCCGGGGCTCCGAAGCGTTGCTCTTTCACGTCTTCAAAGACGGGCACTATCAGGGCGCCCGCATCCACTTGATCCAAGGGCTTGCGTTCTAGCGTAATCTGCATGACCTAGTATCGTTCGGAAGCGGACCTGTTTCGCAATACTTCCAAAATCAGGAACCTTCCTCGCCGTTGAAGCATCAGGGACTACAGAGGGTCTGTGGAGCTGATAACGCTCATCTCATTGGTTAAAAAGACCGCGGCCCGAAACGTGCTAAACTCGTCCTGAGGTCGGAGGTGGCAGGCTACCAAAACCTGTAACGACGTGATCCTCGTGGACGTCCAATCGGTGAGTGATAGTTGAACCGGTTGGGGGACTGGTGGATTAAAAATGGCAGAGCTGGCTAAACCGAACAATCCGTCTCCGGTGGAGTCTCAGGACAATCTTTCCCGGCTTTTGGTTACCACGAATCTCGAAGAACCCTGGTTTAAGTCGTTGTACCAGAGCGTCAAGGAACTAATCAACCCGCCGAATCTGCCTCCGCTCGAACTCACCTCCAAACCCGTGGCCGTGGCGGAAAGCGCGGCGGAGATTCCCTGGTACCGTTCACTGGTCGGGAACGTCAGGGACGCGATCAATCCCCCCAAGCTGCCACCCCTGGTACTCACCTCAAAACCTGTGCCGGTTAAGGACATCTGGGGACTATACGGCACACAGAAGAGGTCGTTCCTCTACTCGACGGGGTTCCAGATCACAGTCGTAGCGATCGTTTTTATTCTCGGCTCCACAAAGCCCGTGCAACAGGCAATGCATTCGGCGGTTATTCTGTTTGCGCCGGATCTGGCGCCCCCCGACATGGCTCCGCAGAAGCAGACCATGCAGGGCGGTGGCGGCGGCGGTAACCATTCCCCGCTACCGGCAAGCAAGGGCAAGTTGCCCAAGCCGGCGCTGAGGCAGTTTACGCCCCCTTCGGCCGTTGTGTTGAATCCGGACCCCAAGCTGATGATGGAACCCACGATCATCGCGCCTCCGGACGCCCCTCTTCCCACGGTTAGCGCGCTGAACTACGGCGATCCGTTCGGAAAGAACGGCCCGCTTTCGAACGGCACGGGATCGGGCGCCGGCATCGGCAGCGGCAGCGGCGGCGGAGTCGGATCGGGTAAGGGCGGCGGTTTCGGACCCGGCGAGGGCGGTGGTTTCGGCGGAGGCGTCTTCCGCGTCGGCGGCGGGGTCACGGCTCCGACGTTGCTCCAGAAAGTGGAGCCAGAGTACTCCGAGGAGGCCCGAAAGGCTAAGTATCAGGGCACGGTAGTCCTCTACATCGAAGTGGACCCGGCGGGCCGGCCGACGAATATTCGGGTGCAGCGAAGCCTCGGTTTGGGTCTGGACGAAAAGGCCATCGAGGCCGTGCGCAAATGGAAGTTCAGCCCCGGCAAGAAGGACGGGAAGCCGGTTACGGTAGCCGCTACGATCGAAGTAAATTTCCGGCTGCTGTAGAAACCAGTTAAGAAGTTCGCGAGGCGGATCGGGGTTCCGATCCGCCTTTTGCTTTTAGCGCCCCTCGAAAACCGCCTTGCAATCCTCGCACGGGCAGATGTGGCGCAGGTGCTCATACGAGTAGATCCCCGCGCTGTGCCCGTCGCTCCACTGAATCTGGATGGCGTAGTGGCCCACCGGTTTGGCATCCAGCATCTTCAGGACGGGCTTGTACATCTGGAACGGGCTCTCGGATTCCTTGGGCCGCGGAGGCGTCCCGTGAGCCCCAGTGCAGTTCGCGCAAGGGCACTCGTCTCTCAGGTATTGCAGCTCGTATTCGCTGCGATGGCCGTCTTTCCAATCGATCTTGATTCCCGTGGATCTGGAAATGGCGATGTGTTCTGGGTCTGTCGAAAATGGCATGTCAGTTATAAAGGCGCTCCACGTCACGGACTCCGGAAATCCGCCTCATGGCGGCCACCAGCTTCTCCAGTTGCTTCTTATCCCGGACTTCCACCGTCATCTCCACTACACCGCCATCCTGGTCCGTTTCAGCCTTGGCCTCAAGGCTTCTGATATTGGTGTTTTCGTCGGAGAGAACCGACGTGAGCTGATTGAGCATTCCCGGGCGATCGTCGGTATGAACCACGATGCGGACGGGAAACGCGTCCGAAGCCGCGCGCGCCCACTCCACTTCGATCTTCCGCTCCACGTCGTACATCAGGCTCTGCACATTCGGACACATGCGCGAATGCACGGCGACGCCCTTGCCCCGGGTCACATAGCCCACGATGGCCTCGCCGCGGATAGGGTTGCAGCACTTGGCGCGATACACCAGCAGGTCGTCCACGCCCCGCACCTTGATTACGTCGGCGCCGTTCCCATCCCGCGGTCCGCCATACTGCGCGGGCGGAACTCCGGAATCGACGGGAAATAGCGCCGCGGGTTTGGCCGCCTCGTCGTCCTTCCCCGCCGCCCCCGGCGCGACTCTGCCGAGAATCTGGCGCGCGGAAAACTTGCCATACCCGAGCGCGGCGTACAGGTCTTCCATCTTGCTATACCCGTACTCGCCGGCCACCTTCTCCAATTCCACGCGCGCCACGCGCGAAAGTTGAACGCCGAGCCGCCGGGCCTCCTTGTCGAGGTACTTTTGCCCGATCTCGATGGCCTTGGCGCGCTCGCTCGCATTGATCACGTGCTTGATCTTGTTGCGCGCGCGGGAAGTTCTTACGAACCCCAGCCAATCCTTGCTCGGCATGTGCCCCGGCTGGGTCATGATCTCGACGATGTCGCCGTTGCGCAGCGCCGAGCGTAGCGGTACGATGCGCCCGTTCACCTTGGCCCCAACGCAGCCATTGCCGACATCGGAGTGAATGGCGTATGCGAAATCAAGCGGGCTGGCGTCGCGGGGCAGCACGATGACCTTGCCCCGCGGAGTGAACGTATAGACCTCTTCCGGATAGAGATCCACTTTGAGAGTGGACATGAACTCCGTCGGATCCGGCATGTCGCGCTGCCACTCTACCAGGTGCCTGAGCCAGGCTATGCGCTGGTCGTCGTCCGCAGGACCCTTCTTGCCTTCTTTGTACTTCCAATGCGCCGCGATGCCCTCTTCCGCGATGCGGTGCATCTCCTCCGTCCGAATCTGCACCTCGAAGGTCTGCCCGTGCGGACCCACTACCGACGTATGCAAAGACTGGTAGAGGTTCGGCCGCGGAATCGCAATGAAGTCCTTGATTCGGCCGGGGATCGGCCGCCACTTATTGTGAATCACGCCCAGCGCGGCGTAGCAGTTCTTCACGGAATCGGTGATGATGCGCAGGGCCATGAGATCGTACACCTGATCGATGCCGATCTTCTGCCGCCGCATCTTCTGAAATACGGAGTACGGGCGCTTCACGCGTCCCTCTACGCGCGCGGGAATGGTCTCGGCGCGCAACTCGCCGTCCACCGTCTGGCGGATCTCCAGCAGGAACTCTTCGTTGGAGTGCCTCTTGCTCTCAATGGCGGCCAATATCTCACGGTAAGCATCCGGCTCGAGGTGCTGGAAGGCGTGGTTCTCAAGCTCGATGCGCACCTTCCCCATTCCGAGGCGGTGAGCGATGGGCCCGTAGATCTCGAGGGTTTCGCGGGCAATCCGTTCGCGGCGCTCCTGGCTCAGATAGCCCAGCGTCCGCATGTTATGCAAACGGTCGGCCAGCTTCACGATGATGACGCGGATATCCTCGACCATCGCGAGCAGCATCTTCCGGAAGCTTTCCGCCTGCCGGTCTTCCGCCGAGTAGAAATCCAACTTCGTGAGCTTGGTCACGCCGCCGACGCAGCGCGCGATCTCCTCGCCGAACTCCTTGCGAACCTGCTCGACGGTGACGCTGGTGTCCTCGACCACGTCATGCAACAGGCCCGTCTGGATGGCGACAAGGTCCATGCGCATGTCCGCAAGGATCATGGCCACGTGGGCGGGATGCGCCATGTAGGGCTCGCCCGAATCGCGCACCTGCCCCTCGTGCCATTTCCTGGCGAAGCGGAATGCCTTCTCCATGGCAGAGAGATCGTCCTTGGGGCGGTACTCGCGCACCTTCGCCTCAAGCTCCAGGTACAGCTCATCGATGGCGCGAAAAGGGTCCGGAGAAGAAACAGGTTCCGATGTAGGGGCGGATTCGGAAGGCACTCTAGTTCGATTGTAACAGTGGGCTGAAAAAACAAAGGGAGCCATCCCTATGCAGGGAGGCTCCCCTAAAAGAGCACTGAGCTCGGTTTACTGAACTTCTTCGGGAGCCGTTTCAGCGGTGATGCCGCCGGCGCCCTTCTTTGCTTTCCGTTCCGCGATCATCTTCTTGGTCGCGAGAGCCTTGTCAATCCAGTCGTTCGCCACCTTCACCTGTGCTTCGCACTCTTCCTTGGTGTCGGCCAGATCGGCGCGCTCGCGGATGAGCAAATTCTCATACGCCATCGCGTCAGCGTACTCAGGATTGATCTGAAGCGCCTTATCCAGGCTCTTCAGCCCGCTCTCGATGACGGGAAGCCACTTCCCCTTTAACTCTTCTTTGACCTTCTTGTCCTTGAACGGGCCCACGTCGTCCTGCTTCATCCCGAGATTCATGCGCGCGGCGCCGTATTCAGGATAGAATTCGGACCAGGCGATGTACCCAAGGCTGTAATACGCATCGGCGTTGTTCGGCTCGATCGAGGTCAGCTTCTCATACCACCGCTTGGCGTTCGTCCAGTCTTTGTTGTTGAGGTATAGGGACGCCACCGAGGCGAGGGCAACCGTGTTGTTGGGATCGGACTCGAGGACCTTCGAGAACTGCTGGAAAGCCGCATCCCACATCTGCTTGTTCTCGGGCGAATCCGCGCCCGGAATATACTGCTGCATGTACGCCGTTGCAAGATACAACCTCGCCGTTGCGAAGTTGGGATCCAACTCGATAGCGGTCTTGAAGTGCTCGACAGCTTCGGGGAACTGAGCGGCCTTGAACGCCTGCACGCCCTTGTTCAAGTGGTCGCGGGACTGCAACTGCTTGCAGCTCGTACCCAGGAACGCGAGCCCGGCGATAGCCAGAATCGAAAGCATTCTTCGAATCATTGCCCGGCCTCCATCTTTGCTGTCATGAGTCCAACCTTGTCGATCTGTGCGCCATGCGCGATGTCGATGGCGGTAGCGACATACCGGTACTCAAGGTCGGGATCAGCCTTGACAAAAACAACGCGCTCCGCGCGCGTCTTGAAGATGTCTTCCAGACGCGCTCCCAACTTATTTTCGTCGGTCGGCTCGTTGTTGATCATCATCTTTTTGTCTTTGTCGATCTGAATGACCACCGTTCGCAGGTCCGATTCGCTTGCTTGCTGTCCGGGCGGCGGCGGCTGAGGCACTAGCGCCTCCAACCCTTTCGGCGTCAACGGCGTGATCACCATAAAGATGATGATCAGTACCAGCAGCACGTCGATCATGGGCGTCATGTTAATGTCGGACTTCGGACCACCACCGGATCCGCCGACTGCCATTGACATAATATTGCTCCTTAGTAAATCTTGTTACTGCGTTACTGAATAACTGGCACGCCTGCTTGCTTGGCAGCGCCCTGAATCTGTTCCGTCAGCAACCCAAGCTGGTCAACACCCGCTTCGCGCAGACTGTCGACGACGGTTACCACCGCATCGTACTTGGCGCGAGCATCAGCCTTGAGAAACACCATCTTGTCCAGGCGACCGGTCAGTTGGTCCTTCACCTTGGCGGGAAGGTCTGACGGCTGCATCTGGGTCGTGCCGAGGAAGCATTTCCCATCACGGCTTACGGCCACCAGGATCGCGTCGCTCTTGTCCGCGGCCTGCATCGGAATCGGGTACTTAGTTTTCACCAACTCGACGCTCACGCCCTTCGACAACATGGGCGTGATGACCATGAAGATGATGAGCAACACCAGCATAACGTCCACCATGGGCGTCACGTTGATGTCGTTAACTACGGCCGGCGTTTTCTGCTTAAGCCCGCCCTCTTCGTCTTTCTTTGCCATCGTTTCTCTCCTCGGATTCGGCGGAAGTCGGGGAGCCCGGAGGCTCCCCACTCAACTCAACTCGCCGGATCCTAAATCGATTCCGCGAAAAACTACTTCCGCGCGCGCTGGGAGCGCTTCAGGAAGTAGTCGATCAACTCGGAACTGGAGTTGCCCATTTCCACGTCAAAAGCTTCCAGCTTGCCCGTGAAGAAGTTGAACATCCAGACCGCGGGGATGGCGACAAACAGCCCGATAGCGGTGGTCACAAGGGCTTCGGAAATACCGCCGGCAACGGCGCCGAGACCAGTGGACTTATTCTGCGAAATGCCCTTGAACGCGTTGATGATGCCAACGACGGTTCCGAACAGTCCGACGAACGGGGCGGTCGAACCGATGGTGGCCAGACCGGATACGCCGCGCTTCAGTTCGGCGTGGACGATAGCTTCGGCGCGATCCAATGCGCGCTTGGAAGCGGAGATCTCTTCACCCGGGATCTCGCTGCTGACCTGGTGAGCCTGAAACTCCTGGAGGCCGGCGACAACGACCTTCGCCAGGTGGCTCTTCTTGTAACGATCGGCAATCTTCACCGCTTCGTCCAGCTTGCCTTCACGCAGAGCGCCGGCAACCGCGGGAGCGAACGCACGGGACTGCTTGCGGGCGGCGTTAAACGCCAACAGACGATCAATCATGACGCCGACGGAGTAGGCCGACATGATGAACATGAGGATGACGACCAATTTCGCCAGGATACCCATCTGGCCCCACAGGGACCGCGGATCCCAACCTACCGCTCCGGCATCCTGAAGTAAGTAGAGCGACCAAACTTGCAATTGCAACATTTCTTTTATTCTCCTGCGAGTTGAATTTGACTCTTAATAAACCGACGATCCCGGCGGGACGTCGGGCTACTGACTCAACGTGAAGTTGACGTCAATCTCCGTACTGACCTCTACCGGTTCGCCGTTCAGCATCGTCGGCCGGTAAACCCACTGTTTCACAGCGTCCAAAGCGGCCTGCACCAACAACGGGTGCCCGCTGGCCACCTTCAGGTCCTGAATTGTTCCCTCTTTCGAAATGACGGCCTGCAACATCACATGGCCCTGAATGCGGGCCTGCTTGGCAAGCGGCGGGTACGAGGGGTTCACCTTTCTGACAAGGTTCGCCTGTTGAACGTTACCGCCCACCCTGATGCGCTGAACCGCCTGTGCAATCTTAGGAGGAGGAGCCACAGCCTGGGTAGGAGCAGCGCTCAGGAGACTTCCGAGCACTCCGCCTCCCATTCCGCCGCCCATGTTAATGCCGCCCGCCACGCCCGTAGTCGGAGGCGGAAGTTCTTCTTCCTGAATCACGGCAATAGCGGTGGGGACGGACTTAGGCGCCATCAAACGACCCGCGTCGAACTGGCGCGGAATCACCTTGACAGCCTTAACCTGCGGCACCTCGGGGGCTGGCGGAGGTGGCGGCGGCGGCGGTGGAGGCGCCACCAGCAGGCTGGTCAACTGAGTCTTGGGAAGGACATCGGTGAAGATTAGCGGCACGAGCACCGCAATTATGATGAAGATGATCTGGGCGATGAAGGCACCCATCGTCGTCCAGGTCTTGGTTGTCTGTCCCTGACCCTCTACGAATGTCTGTTCAAACATAGAAGCTACTTCCTTTCGCCGATCACCGCACCGTTGGGGCCCGTAACCCGCCGGCGCGGCGCCGTTCGTCTTTCGTCTATTTAACTGCTCGTGTCGGACTTTTCCGAGCGCCTTCCGGCCGCGTCACCGGAGCCGGCTGCACAGCGCCCGCCACCTTGCTTCGCTTGTCAGTGTAGTTATGCCAGAACAACACGATCGGGCTGGCAACGAACACCGACGAATAAGTCCCGACAATAATTCCACACACCAGCGCAAACGAGAAGCCATGGAGCACAGGACCTCCCCAAATCAGCAGGGCGATCGCTGTCAGGAACGTGAGACCGGAGGTCATAATCGTCCTGCTCAGCGTCTGATTGATGCTCCGGTTCATCAGTTCTTCCAACGGCTCCCGTCTGCTCAGTTTCAAGTTCTCCCGGACTCTATCGAAGATCACGATAGTGTCGTTCATCGAATACCCCACCAAAGTCAGCAGGGCCGCGATGACCGTCATCGAAATCTCCTTACTAAAAATCGAAAACAGTCCAACTGTAATCAGCGTGTCGTGAAAGACAGCCAGCACAGCGCCTACGCCGTAGATCCACTCAAAGCGGAAGGCGATGTAAATCAACATCCCACCCAACGCGTACAGCGTGGAAAGCACCGCTTTCCGCTGTAACTCGGCGCCAACTTTTGGCCCAACCACCTCAACGCTCTTGACCGTATACGGCGCCAGGTAGAAGGTATCGCGAATCGTGTTCAATATGGCCGGGGTCATACCCGGAACGCCTGAGAGTTGGTTGAAATCCGTGATCAAGCCGGAGTAGTTGCTGTTCACGTAGCTCTTGAGCGCCGCAACCAGTTCCTGCAACTGTTGATCGTTCAAGGCCACGTTGTTCCGGGCCAGCGGTTCCCTGAGTTGCTGAACGATCTGGTCGCGGCCTATATTGTTCAAATCGACTTTGCCCGCGGCAGCCGGCGAGAAGGTAGACCGCAAGACTTCGTCCATGGCCGCGCGGTTCACCGCCAGCTGACGTTCGTCCTGCAGCTCAGTTCCAATCTGGACGTCGTTCTTCGAATTGGCCCCGGTAAAGTTCTGAACGGACACTTCGCCCTTGATCTTCTGCGACATCGCCGAGCGGATCTTGTCCATAGGCGGCGCGGAGGCGAACTCCACTGTCATCAGGGCTCCCCCGCGGAAGTCAATCCCGTACAGGAGACCCCCTTTGGCGATGATGCTGGCGAAGCCGGCAATGAGGAGAAGGACTGAGGCGCCAATGAAGAGCCACTTCTTGCCCAGGAAGTCGTAATTAGTTTGTTTGAATAATTCCATCTAAAAAGCCGCGCCGGGGCCCTTCACATATTTGGACACCGGCCCTAAGAATTTGTTCCCGCTCATAACCCGCCAAGAAGCGGGGAGCGCTAAATACTCAGAGTCTGCAACTGTCTCCGGCCACCCAACTCCCAGTCGAAGATCGCCCTGGATACGAATACCGCCGTAAACACGTTCGCAAGCAGGCCGATCACCAGGGTAACCGCGAACCCGCGCACGGGACCTTCACCGAAGAGGAATAGAAAAGCGCACGATACCACCGTTGTGACGTGCGTGTCCACAATGGTCCACCACGCTTTTCCGAATCCCGCATCCACCGCCGCGATAACTGCCTTGCCGGAGCGGAGTTCCTCACGAATGCGTTCGAAAATCAGGACGTTGGAGTCCACCGCCATACCGATGGTCAGGATGACTCCCGCAATGCCCGGCAGGGTCAGGACCGCGTGGAAATACGCGAGAGCTGCCATTAGCATTACAGTGTTTAAAATCAAAGCGATAACGGCGTTAACCCCGGAGCGTTTGTAGTATACCAACATCACGGAGATCACGGCCAACAGCCCGGCGATACCAGCCATGATGCCGGCGTGAATCGAATCCGCGCCCAAGGAAGGCCCGATCGACCTCTCCTGGTTATACCTGACTCCGGCGGGCAGCGAACCCGAACGGAGGAAGTTCGATAGATCGACTGCTTCCTGCTGGCTTCCCAACCCGGTGATGCGCCCGGAATCTTCAATCCGGCTTTCGATTGTGGCCACGCTGACGATCTGCTTATCCAGCACAACCGCCAGCTTGTTTCCGATATTGGCTTCGGTAAAGCTGGCAAAGCGCTTTCCGCCATCGGGCGACAACGTGAAGCTTGTTTCCCAACGCCGCAGTTCGCCCTGCCCCGCCGTCGCATTGCGCATTTCGCGGCCGGTAATGACGGGCAGCCTGGATACCAGGTACCACTGCTCGCCTTCGGAGCCGCCGCGTGGCAGCAATTTATTGAGAACGGTGTTTACCGGCAGGATGCCGCCATGCTGCGCCAGAGCCGCGTCGCGGCTGGAGTAGGGGCCATCCTTCACGGAGGTAATTTCCAGAACGGCGGCGGTGCCGATCATATCCTTCACGTGCTGGGGATCGTCCACGCCCGGCAACTGCACCAGAATCTCGAAACGGTCCGACGAACTGCCGTACTGCTGCACCGAGGGCTCGGCCACGCCAAGCTGGTTGATGCGGTTGCTGATGGTCTGAATGGAGCGCTCTACCGTGTCGCGCTTCAACTGCGCCATCGAAGAGGGCTTCATCCGGAGCGCGAAGTCGCTCGAACTCACCGCCGTCAGCATCCAATCCGTGTACGAGTCCGACACGAGGCTGCGAACTGCGGCCGCCTCGGTGGACGGCACGCCCTTGATGTCTATCTGAATGTTGTCGGCCTGTTCGACCGTCTGCGGGTCGTTCGCCTCGAGTGAGGCGTAAGTGATGTTCTGTTTGCGGAGGTCTTCCCTAATCCGCTCGATGACCTGCAGCGCATCCGACTTGGCGGCGTCCTGAACCTGGACCTCCAGCACAAGGTAGCTCCCACCTTTGAGGTCCAACCCGAGGCGGATATTCTGCTGGACGTTGTTCTTCAAACCGTCCAGCGAAGTCGGGAAATCGATCACTCCAAATACGCAAATCAGAATGACCGCGACGATGATAACGGCCCGCGCCGTCAGATTCTTGCTCATGGGATTATTAAAGCCTGCAATTCCTCGTTAGGTTTTGGTTACTTTGCCCTCTGCCGAGACCATACTCGACACCGCGCTTCTCGACACCTGAAGCTTTACGCCATCCGGCTTCACCCGCAGGATCACGGTGTCGTCGCTCTCAATGGCGACGATCGTTCCCACGATCCCCCCGCTGGTTACCACCGTATTTCCGTTCTGCAGACCGGCCAACATCTTCTGCGTCTGCTTGCGCTGGCGTTGCATGGGCAGGAACAGGAGGAAATAGAAGATGGCGAATATGAGAATGATGGGCAGGAACCCCACCAGCGAACTACTGGAAGGCACAGCCGATTGCAGCAGAAGATTTAAGACCACGTTATAACCATAAACGGATTAACCCACATCGGCCGCGGCCGAGCGGACAGTCCTCAAGTATTCTGGATATCGGTTCGAAACTATAGCGTGCCTGATCTCACGCATGATGTCAAGGTAGCGCCGGATGTTGTGCCTGGTCGCCAAAGCCGCATACAGGATTTCCCCGGACAAAAACAGGTGCCTCAGATACGCCCGGGAGTGCGTGGAACACGTGTAGCAGCTACAATTTGGGTCCAAGGGACCCGAATCGTCGCGGTACCGAGCGTGTTTGATAATCACCCGCCCCTCGGACGTAAACAGGCAGCCATTCCGGGCATTCCGGGAAGGCAGCACGCAATCCATCATGTCCACGCCCCGGGCAACGTACTCCGGCAGTTCCGCCGGCATCCCCACGCCCATGGCGTAGCGAGGCCGGGAGCGCGGCAGAATCCCCTCGCACGCCTCCACCATTTCCAGGCTGAGCGGCCGGGGTTCCCCCACCGAAAGCCCTCCGATGGCGTACCCGTCCGCGTCCAGGTCCAGCAGGGCGGTGGCGCATTCCTGGCGCAAATCCGTGAAAACGGAACCCTGCACGATGGGAAACAGGGCGTGGCGGGTTTCGACGGAGGCCAGACGCGAGCGGTGGTGCGCCGCGGCCCTCTGCGCCCAGCGCAGCGTGCGATGCATGCTCTCCCGCGCGAATTCGTGCGTCACGGGGTATTCCGGACATTCGTCGAGCGCCATCAGGATGTCGCTGCCGTAGGCCAATTGGGCGTCCACGGTCGATTCCGGGGTGAACGTGTGCGCGTCGCCGTTCAGGTGCGACTGGAAAAGCACGCCATCTTCCTTGATCTTGCGCAAACCGCTTAGGCTGAAAACCTGAAAACCGCCCGAATCGGTCAGAATCGCGTTGGGCCACGCCATGAAACGGTGCAGGCCGCCCATGCTCTTGATGAGGTCCGCGCCCGGCCGCAAATAGAGGTGGTAGGTATTGGCCAGCAGAATCCGGACCCCGAGGTCTTGGTCCAGGTCGCGCTGGGTCAGGCCTTTCACGGTAGCCTGGGTGCCCACGGGCATGAAAACCGGCGTCTCGATGGTTCCGTGCGGGGTATGCAGCAGACCTGCCCGGGCGCGGGTGGCGGGACATTCCGCCACCACTTCAAAGGTGATTTGGCTCAACTCTCTACAGTAGGACAGGCTTCCGGACCGTGTCCAGCGGGCCGGGGCGGCCTAAGCTGCGCGATCTTGCTAGAAAAGGCCCAGGCGCAGAAACTTCTTGGGGTTGCCCCGGAATTCGCGCACTATGTCCCGAAACTCCGCCGCCGCTCCGTTCAACTCCTCGTAGCCGTGGGCGCTAATCATTGCGGGCGAAGCGTTGATTACGTCTACCCTCTCGATCCATTGCGCCAGCCTTCGATTCCAGTCCAAATACGCCTGGTCAGAAGCCATGAGACTTCCCGCGCGGATCTTTTCGGCCGATTCCCGCAGGTTCACTGCGGCCGTCTGCAGGCGGTCGTATTGCGCCGAATCCCGAAGCAGGGTTCCGGCGCTCCCCGCACCCGATTCGATGCGGGCCAACGCCTGATCGAATCCGACCAGCAGATTGCGGATACGCGCATACTGGGCGTCGTCGTATAGAACCCGGCCTACGGTGTCGGTGCTATTGCGGGCGCGTCGGATCGCGTTTTCCACTACGGCGAGTCTCCTGCGCGTGTCGTCGTACATGGCCGTCCCGACCATGAATTGTCCGACGCGTCCGCGCCCCTGCTCTATGTCGGTCAACACGGCCTCCATGGCCCGCAACTGCCGATCGAATTGCTGAAGATCGAGGTTGTTCATCAGCTCCGGCTGGGCGCGGTAGACTATTTCCCCGTTCGGCGGCACCCTTTGGGGGCTGGACCCGCTCGAAACATCCACGAAGCGGTCGCCAACCATGGTTTCCGCGTTGAACTGCGCCCAGGAATCGATGGGTATCTCGCGGAGGTGTCCCGTCTCCAGGCTCACGGTAACGCGAACCATTCGGTTGGGGTCGCCGCTGGGCGGCGCGAGGGAGACCGAATCCACCTTGCCCACGCCGATTCCGTCCACCCGAACCGGCGAGCCGGGGCCTATGCCGGTCGCATCGGGCGCATACAGGTAGATTCTGGCCTTCCGCTGAAACAGCGTCCCGCCCGTGAGCAGATAACAAAGCGTAATCAGGATGGCGCACGCGACCAGGGACACGACGGTGGTTCGAAACCTGGCCCAGCGCACGCGCCTCGCGGACGGCATATCCAGGATTCTACCGCGCGCCCGGCCTCCTATGACGCGCTACAATGAGGTGCAAACGTTCCCAAGAGGTGCCAGATGCCCCAACTCGGTATGCCCGAACTGCTGATTATTCTGTTGATCGCAGTTCTGCTGTTCGGCGGTAAGAAGATCCCGCAACTCGCCCGCGGTCTGGGCGAAGGGATACGCAACTTTAAATCGTCCGTCAAAGAAGTCAAAGACGAAGAAGAGAAGCCGGCCCCCAAAGACAAGGCTTAACCATATTTCAGTAGCCAGAAGGCCTGTAATCGCGTGAAAATCCGGACCCGTAGGTTCGAAGGCCGTTGCGCCAGGCACAAACGATTTAACCCCGCCGTCGATGGACGGGGCGCCATCCGGGGGGGATGTGTCCGCTGCAATTTGCTGGCGGACATATGGGAAACCTCCCTAAAGCTGAACGCCCTGATTCGCAAGTGCGATCCCACCCACGATGATTTGCAGCGCCCGCGCGAGCCGGAGCCGGCGCACGACCCCCGGCAGTTGAGCTTGATCGACTAGCGGCGCCGGTCGAGATCCCCTTTGCGCTGCTTACGCCACCTTGCGGCGTTTCGATTTCCCGCCGGTCAGGATTCCGAGCATCTGACGCGAATAGCCCGCCAGCGCCTTATCACCGGCTGCGGTGAGGCGACAAATCGTCAATGGCAGTTTGCCTTTGAACGTCTTCTGGATTTCTACATACCCGGCTTCTTCCAGCCTCGCGAGATGGCTGGAGAGGTTGCCCTGTGTGAAACTGCCTTCGCGCTGGAGATAGAGGAAGTCCGCTTGGCTGACGCCCTTGAGGATGGTGAGAATGGTCAGGCGCGCGGGTTCGTGCACGAGCCGGTTCAACTCCAGAATTTCCTGCGCGCGGGTCCTTACAGGCATACGCCCTCCGTCCGACGCGGCATGGGATTGTCATAGAGGTAGCGCGCGAACCGGCAGGCGCCTACACCGGCTAACCAGAGCCCTTCAATGATCCACACGACGGCGCGGTTGTAGTACTGAGGCGGCGTGGGCCTCAGAACCAAAAGCCCCGCTACCGGCAGGACAAGAACCGACCACCAGGAGTACGACCTTTCGCCGTTCCGATGGAGCGCGTACAAAGCGCCCGCCGCCGCTCCCAGCACAATCGCCGGAAGCCAGTGCCGCCACAACGATTCGCTCAAGTACCCTGCCAGAAGCAACACGAACACTGTGCGCCTGTAGTACTGCGTCACATTCGCGTCGGGCGCCCCGGCTGGAGAATTCAGGTGCAGAAGAGTAAAGATCTGGCGGGAATATACGCGATCCAGATCGACCGGAGGGCGGGCATACCCGGTCCGCGGGTAAGTGACTCTGGACTTCAGGAACCCTGTTACGCCGCGATCCCATCCATTCAACAGGCACAAGAAAAGCAGCACGTACCCGAAAGCGACGGTTGCTCTCAAAATACTGGTCGACAAATCGCGCACCAGCATCAGCCCAGCGCCGCAAAGGGCGAACTCGGCGCCGGTAACGATCTCAGGCAACCCGTCGCTGAACCAATACGCCGCCGCTCGGCGGCCCGGAGAATCGTCTTGCATGCGAACTGCTCTCCTACGCAGTCCAGTTTGCGCCACAAACCATATCAAGTCAAGAACTTTGTCCTGCTCTCCGAGCGTCCGGCGCATGCCAGACTCAGCTATTCCATTGCGATGGAGTTGATCTTCGAGGTTCGTGACGCCGAGGAGGGCGGGTTTTGCGCCCGAGCGTTAGGACACGCCATCTTTACCGAGGGCGACAACTGGGAAGAACTCCGGCGCAATGTGCTTGAGGCGACGTCCCTTCACTTTGAAGATGCACCGGAGCAGCCGAAGTTCGTGCAACGAAGACCCAACAAATAAGGGCCTTCTCGTCCCCCTGTCGAAGGCTGCGGCGAAAACATCGCTGGTTCGTATCAGGGCACGGCTTCAGCCGTGCCGCTACCGGAGCGTCCCTTCGGCTTCAGCCGCCGTGTCTCTTCGACTTGACAGGTAAGAGAAGCAATAAGGAAACTGGTCCGGCGAATCGGCCAAGCCAGCCTTCACGGGATTTGCCGCAATATAATCCCTGTGCTGCCGAAAGCTCAGGTCATCATCAACCCGCGTTTCGGAAAAGCCGCGTTGCCAGACGTCTCCCAAGTAGCCGTGCTATTTCTTGAGGCGATAAGAGAACCCGCCCTTGATCAATTGCATCGCCTTTTCGATCGACATTCCGCTTGCAACCGTGAGCAGCAGATGGACGTGATCGGGCATCACGACGAAATCGAGTAACTGGAATTGATGCCTTGCCACGCACGAACGCAAAACGTCGATTAACAGCGTCGCATTGCGCTCGGATTGAAGCAGCGGAACGCCCAGGCTGGTCTTGGTAGTGGCGAAGAACGTCCGCAGATTGCGGACTATAGCGTCCGAACTCGCATTTCGACTTGGTACGGCCATGTTCTCGGGGGCTGAAGCCCACCTCTTATGCACCTGACCGGCACGGCTGAAGCCGTGCCCTGATACAAACCTACCCGTCGCTCACTCCACCAGCGCCTTCACCAAGATCCACGACTTCTTCAGCGCCGAGAGTCGCACCCGCTCGCTGAAAACATCGTAGTCTTTGCGCGCGATGCGGTCGAGAAGCTGTGAGTAAATCTCGATGAGCGCTCGTAGCGACGAACGGCTGCGGGGCTGCACCAAACCTATCAAAGGCCGCGACTCTTCGTAGTATGCTCGCGCGCGAGCGCCTTCGAAGCGCATCATCTGAATGAATGCCTCGCTGCGGGCGCCTTTGGAAAGATCCGCCTCGGTAACCCCGAAACGCGCCAAATCTTCCTGCGGCAGGTAGACCCGCCCCAGCCCGGCGTCTTCCCTGATATCGCGCAGGATGTTGGTCAACTGAAACGCGATGCCGCACTTTTCCGCAAGCGGCAATGCCGCGTCGGAATCGAACCCGAAGATGTGGATGATCGTGAGGCCCACCACCGAGGCCACTTGGTAGCAGTATCGGTACAAGTCCTCGAACGTGGCGAAGCGGCGCGGCTCCAGATCGGAGGCGACGCCTTCGATCATCTGGTGGAAGTATTCGCCGGGAATACCGTATTCCCGCACGGCGTCGTGGAATGCCGGCCAAACCGGATGCCCGCTGAAACGGCCCGCCAGCGCTTCGTCCAAATCCGCGCGCCACTGCTCGATGGCTGCGCGCGTGGCGCCGGGCTCGTCACTCAAGTCGTCGCAATAGCGCATGAACGCGTAAATGGCGCACATGGCGTCGCGCTGTTCGCCTGAAAGCAACAGGAAAGAGTAATAGAAGTTCTTGGCGCGCGAGCGTGCGACTTTGCGGCAATAGGTCTTCGATTGCGCGAGCGCGTCCATCAGGCCGCCGTGGAGAACGCCGCGCGCGCAACGGCGCCGGCGAACAGGCCCAGGCGTTCCAGCTTGGAAACAGACGGCCGCGAGGCGAGAACGTTATAGTCCTGCCCTTCGATCTTTTCGAGCACCCTCATTCCGCCGCGGCTGAACAAATCTAGATCCACCGAGAGCCGCCGGTCTACCATCCGCGAAAGCGGCAAGCCGTCTAAGAAGAGGCCCTGCGCCTTCTCCACCGCCTCGCGCATCGCGGCGCGGAACGCGGGCGTGAAGCGCCGTTCCAGCACGTCTTCGAGCGCGCAGCCGTTCTTCTCCAGCGCTTCGAGCGGCAGATACACCCGGCCCTTCAACAGATCGACGGCCACATCCTGCCAGAAGTTGGCGAGTTGCAGCGCCGTACATGTGCAGTCCGATAACTGCTGCCGCTGCGCGTCCGAATACCCGCACAGGTACAACACCAGCCTGCCCACCGGATTCGCCGAATAACGGCAGTAGTCCAGCAACTCGTCCCAATTGCGATAGCGCGTAACGGTCTGGTCCTGCACGAAGGCGCGGATCAGATCGGCGAACGGCTCGCGCGGAATTGCATACTGCCGCACGGTCTCGCGCAACGCTACGAAGACCGGATGCGAAGCGCGTCCTTCGTACATCGCATCCAACTCGGCGCGCCACCATTCCAGCAGGCGCAGGCTCTCGGCGCAGTCGCCGATTTCATCGCCCAGGTCGTCGGCCCAGCGGCAGAATGCGTACACGTTGAAAAAGTCCTGGCGCAGGTGCTTCGGCAGCAGGAAGCTGACCACGTGGAAGTTCTCGTAGTGACCGGTGGCCAGCCATTTCGTGTACGCTCGGGCGTCGGCCGGAGCAAACACTGCGGCCATGGCAGCCTCGGATTTCACGAAATCCGCAGGCGAGAGAAAGCTGCCCGCAAGCACGGAGGCATCGGAGGAGAACTGGTGGCCCGGCGCGTGGTCCGGCTTCGGGTCTCCAGGTGTGGTGCGCACGGCTGGTTACGGCAGGATCGCCGTCTTAAGGTGGCCGTTATGGCTCATCAGGTGGCGCATCACTTCGAGCAAGTTCGAAAGCGGCTCCTGGCGGTTCACGAACACCGAAGCCGAAATCTGGCCCTCGCACACCAGATCGAGCGCCTTTCGAATCGACGCCGGCGTGTGGTGGAACGTCGCCTTGCAGGTAATTTCGGAGTAATGCAGCAGCGCGGTATCGAAACTGATATGCGTCTCGCTGGGACACCCTCCGAAGAAGTTGACCGTTCCGCCCCGGCGGACCATATCCACGGCCCAGTGCCAGGTCAACGGCTTGCCGACGGCTTCGATCGCAATATCCGCGCCCCGGCCATCCGTCAGTTCGCGCACTGCGGCCACTGGGTCACGGTCGGAGGAAGCCTGTAACAACTCATCGGCGCCCAGCGCCGCGGCGCGGTCCAACTGGGTCGGACGGCGTCCTATGGCGATCACGCGGCACCCGTAAAGCTTCGCCAGTTTCACGAACATGAGCCCGATCGGGCCCAAACCAATCACTGCCAGAGTGTCCCCGGCCCGCGGCGAGGTTTCCTCCAGCCCGCGCAAGACGCAGGCCAGCGGCTCCACAAGCGCCGCGTCCAGATAGCCCACGTGATCCGGTATCAGGTGCGTGTTCCGCTCCACAATGCGGCCCGGAATGCGGATGTACTCGGCATATGCGCCGTTGTTGAAGAGAAGGTCCTCGCACAGATTCTGAAGACCCCGGCGGCAGAAGAAACACTCGTCGCAGGGAGCTGAGTTCGCCGCCACTACGCGCTGCCCGATGGAGAACCGGGATACTCCATCGCCCACCGCCACCACATCCCCGGCCAATTCGTGCCCAAACACGGCTGGCGGGACGATCATCCGGGCGTGGTACCCGCGGCGAAACACCTTCACATCGGTGCCGCAGGTCAGGGCCACCTTCACCTTCACCAGGATGTCTCCACTGTCGATCGTGGGAACGGCTACGCGCTCGACCTGCAAGTTTTCCCTGCCGTAAAGCACAGCAGCCATCATTTGGCTATTCACTTATGACCACCTCTGTGGCTGAATGATTATTTTCAATGAATTAGGTCCAGGATGCAACGCCAATTCGATTCCTGAATCAATTTTCACCAAGGGCAAGCGATGAGATATGAGTTCGTCCACTGGCAACTCTCCGCCAAATATAAGACTTGCGGATGAGTTTTGCAAATCGACGGAAGCGCTATAGCTGCCGAACAAAGTGCGTTCCCCCACAACAAGATCCGCGCCATTTGTCTCAACGCGCTCCGCCGCCGAAGTTTGCGCAAAAAGCAAGATCTTCGCTCCGGGCCGCGAAGAGGCCATTGCCTGCTCGATAATTCCAGGCGCCGTCGCGGCAACAATCACCACATCAGCCCCGCGGCCTTGCGTCAGCCGCTTGGCCTCGGCGCTCACATTAGTTTCCCGCACGTTCCACACGAACTGCGCGCCACAGCGGCGCGCGAGAGCCAACCGGGGTTCGATGGCATCCGTCACGGCGACCTGCGCCCCCGTGCGATGGGCCAGCATAGTGAGCATTAAGCCCATGGGCCCCTGTCCCATGACCATTACCAAATCTTCCGGCCCCAGGGGAATCTGCTCCATGGCCTTCATGCAGGTATTCAGTGGCTCTACAAGTGCTGCCCGCTCGAAAGACACGCCGTCGGGAATCTTCTCCACGCCGCGCTCGACAATCCAATCCATCACGCGCACATACTGCGAAAATCCCCCGCCCGCGGGTTCAAACCCGGCTGTGATGCCCACCTGTTTATAACGGGGACACTGGGCATAGAGTTTCCGCCGGCAGTAGAAACAATCCAGGCAGGGAATGTGATGAAACGCCACCACACGGTCGCCCGGGCGGAATCGCGTGACGCCGGAACCCACCGCAACCACAACTCCCGCCGTTTCGTGGCCAAAAATCCGGGGAGGCGCAAGCAGGTTATATGCAATCTTTTTGAGGTCGGTATTGCAGATGCCGCAGGCCTCCACCCTGATCAGGATTTCACCTGAGCCGATCTCGGGCGTAGGCACTTCTTCCACCGCGACCACGCTCTTGCCGCGGTAGACCGCGGCCTGCATGGTGCTTGGAATCGGGCTCAACTCAGCATCGGCAATCAGCAAAGAAGTCTCCCTGGCGCAGGAAGCCCGGATACAGCGTTTCCGCAGCCGAATCAGTTCCGGCAAACGGACAAACGGGTGACGTAAACAACTGCCCAGAATTACCATTGTATCGAAGTGGCCATCGGGCCGGAGGGCCGCAGTGAAATCGTTTAGCAGGTTTTCTTTGGCAAGATCGGTCACGCCCCGCACACAGGAGAACGCCACTCGATTTACGCAGGCGCGCTCGGCAACGGCTGCAGCTTCCATATCCACGCCGCTGGCGCCCAAAGCGTGCAATGCTCTCTTTTCCTCCGAAGTTTGTACAACATGATCGACGGTGCGAATACCTCCCACCCGGAACGGCTTCGGTCCCGTAATCGGCGTGGCCACGTATCTCTGTTCGCCCTCGGAAACGCAGTCCGCCACGACGATATCGCCCGGCCGCAACTCCGGGTCGAGCGCTCCGCAATAACCGGCGCTAATTATGCGATCCGCCGGGAACGCCGGCAAGGCAGCGTCCACGGCCGCGGCCGCACGCACCCTTCCCACGCCGTTGGCAGCCAGCAGGACTTCGTGCCCCCCAAGCCACCCGCGGCGAGCCCAATCTATTGGCAGCGCGACGGCTTCCATCCGCGTCGCCCGCGCCAGAATGCCGGAAAACTCCATTCGATCGGAAGCCACGATTAGAAGGCGCATCAGGCCCGCGCCGTTTCCCTTCCGGAGCGCACGCCGAACCACTCCACCGCGCGCCCGAGCGCCACATCGGCCGGAGCCGGAGCGAACCCCAACTCACGGCGCGCCTTCTCGTGCGAAACCCACATCTTCTTCCGCGCCATCCGCACGGCTTCCATCGGTACTTGCGGAGCCCGGCCGGTCAGGTTCGCCCACCCAGTACTGCACGCCCCGGCGCACCAGGCCACCGCGAACGGAATCCGCGCCGTGGGTGCCTTCCGGCCGGCAATCCGCGCCAACTTTCCCAGAATTTCCGCCAGCGTCAGATTCTCCGAACCGAGGATATACCGCTCCCCCGCCCTGCCGCGCTCGCACGCCAGCAGGTGCCCTTCGGCGCAATCGCGCGCGTCCACCACATTCAGCCCGGTATCGATGAAGGCCGGCATCGCGCCGCGCAAGAAATCCACAACGATCTTCCCCGTGGGCGTGGGCTTGAAGTCGTGATCGCCGATCGGCGCCGTGGGGTTCACAATCACCACCGGCAACCCTTCCGCCGCGGCTTCGAGGACAGCCTGCTCGGCAAGAAACTTCGACCGTTTGTAGTGCCCCACCATATCCGCAAGTGCCACGGGAGCCGTTTCATCCCCCAGCGCGCCCTTCGGCGCCTGCGGGATTCCGATGCAGCCCACCGTGCTGGTATAAACCATGCGCTCTATGCATGCGATGCGCGCCGCACGCAGAACGTTGCGGGTGCCCTCCACGTTCGAGGCGTACAGTTCGCCCGGGTCCTTGGCCCACAGCCGGTAATCGGCCGCCACATGGAAGAGCAGGCCGCACCCGGCGGCGGCGCGCTCGATGGAGGAGGGGTCGCGCAGGTCGCCCGAGAAGATTTCCACGTCCAGTTCCTCGACCCGGCTCCCGGGCCGCACCAGAGCGCGGACGGCGTAGCCCTTTTCGATCAAGGCTCTGGCTACGTGCCAGCCCAGAAAGCCGGAGGCGCCGGTCACGAGGACAGGCTTCATCGGGACCGCCCGCACCAAGCAGGCATCGGGCCGAGCCCGCCGGCTGTGTCTAGCGCAGCGTCCATGCCAGCATCTTCAGGTTGTCCGCCAACCCTGCGTTGATGCCCAGAGCGGCCGAAGGCTCGAAGCCGCAGTGCACCATGCAGTGCTCGCAACGGGGGTCGTTCCCCGGTCCGTAGTGTTCCCAGGGCGTCTCCGTCATCAGTTCCTCGAATGTCCGGTAGTGCCCGTCAGTGATGAGGTAACAGGGGCCTTTCCAGCCCTTGACGTTATAGGTGGGGTTGCCCCAGGCAGTGCACGGGAAATCGCGCTCGCCGCGCAGGAATTCCATATACAACGGCGTTTGCCGCACCGGGTATTTCTGGGCTATTCGATCGAACCCGCGGAACTTCTCGTACACTTCCTCGCGCGTCATGAAGATCTCGCGGTCGTCCACGGCGGAGTAACCGTAGGCCGGCGCGATCTGGTGCCCGTCCACGTTGAACTGCGCGAGGTACGCAAACAATTCCTCGATTTCGCGCATGTCGGTTTCTTTGTACACAGTGGTGTTCGTGCACACTTGAAACCCGGCTGCCTTGGCTAGGCGAATGCCTTCCACCGCCTCGCGGAAGACGCCCTCGCGCTCCACGCAAAGGTCGTGAGTCTTCTCCATGCCATCCAGATGGACGTTGAAATAGAAGCGCTGGTCGGGCCGGAACTCGTGCAGGCGCTTCTTGATGTACATGCCGTTGGTGCAGAGATAGATGGTCCGGTTTCTGGCAAGGATGCCGGTGGTGAGCGCTCCGATCTGCGGATACATCATCGGTTCCCCACCGCAAATGGAAACAACGGGCGCGCCGCACTCGTCCACCGCCTTGAGGCACTCCTCCACCGGCACGCGCTCGGTAATGGTGGACTCGTACTCCCTGATGCGTCCGCAACCGGTACACGTCAGATTGCAGGCGTGTAGCGGCTCCAGCATGAGCACGATGGGGAAGCGCTTGCGGATCATCGGATGCGGCGCCGAGGCTTCTCCCGCTTTGGGCGGAAGAATGCGGAAGGGGTTCGATCCGTTCACGCCGGCAGAGGGGCCTTTCTGCCACTCCGGGCGCGGCCACATCTTGTTCTTCAGGATGTACCCCGCCAAACCAGCGGTCATCGCGATGGGAAATTTCATAGTTCAGCCATTCGATTCCGTCCGCGTCTTCAGGCACGTTGCCAGCGCCAACAGCGGGAAATAATCCTTGTACAGACCGTAGTTCAAATAGAAAACGCCCGGGAATCCGGAGCCCGTGGCCAGTTTCTCGTCCCAGCCGCCCTCCGGCAATTGCGTCGCTACCAGGTATTCGATGCCCTGCCGGACGCTTCGGCTCTCCAAATCGCCGCCCGCGATCAGGCCGAGTATAGCCCAGGCGGTTTGCGACGGCGTGCTCCGGGCAGGCGTGAAAGTTCCGTTATCGTAACTGGCGCAGCTTTCGCCCCAGCCGCCATCCGCGTTTTGTACGGAACGAAGCCACTCGCCGCCTCTCAGCACGGAAGCCTCGCGGTCGCTCACGCCGGAAGCGGCCAGGCCGCGCAGAGCAAAGCACGTGCCGTAAACGTAAGCCACGCCCCAGCGCCCATACCAGCTTCCATCGGCCTCCTGGTTGCGCGTCAGCCAGTCCACGCCGCGCTTAACGGCGGCTTGTTCCGCTGGAACGCCCTGGCTGGCAAGGCCCTCCAGAACGCGGCCCGTGATGTCGGCGCAAGCCGGGTCTAGCATCGCGTTGTGATCGGCAAAGGGCACATGCCGCAGAAACCGCCAGTCATTGTCCGCGTCGAACGCGGCCCAGCCTCCGTCGCGGCACTGCATCGCGATCAGCCAATCCGCCGCCCGCCTGGCGCAAGCTGCGATTTCCGTATCCCCCGCCCCCGCCGCATTCAGCGCCAGCAGGACCATCGCCGTGTCGTCCACGTCGGGGTAATGTTCATTGGAATACTCAAACGCCCAGCCTGAGGGCTCGGCCCCGGGGCGTTTGAACGCCCAATCGCCCTTGCGGCGCACTTCCCGCGGAAGCAGCCAGCGCAAGCCGCGGAGCGCCTCTTCGGTCCCGGAACCGCTCTGGGCCAGCGCGTACGCGCCGATGGCCGTATCCCACACAGGCGAGAAACACGGTTGCAGCAAGAACCGGCTTCCGTCATCCACGATCAGGCGGTCGAACTGGCGCAGCGCTTCCACGCGCACCGGGTCGTCTTCGCCGTAGCCCAGCGCGTCGAGCGCCATTACCCCATACATCATCGCCGGGTAAATGGCCCCAAGCCCATCGGCGTGACGCATCCGTTCGAGCATCCAACGCTCGGCGCGCTTCAGCGCGCGGCCGCGGAGCGCTTGAGGGGCGAAGGGGTCCAATGTCTTGAAGGCGCGGTCCAACCCCAGGAACAGGGTGCGCCAATCGAGTCCGCCCGTTGCCGGCTGCGCTCCGGAACTCGGTTCGGGCCCGCGGATCTCATCCAGATCGAAGCCCTCCGGCGCGGGGCGCTTCGGGTTTAACGCCAGGATGATCGAGAGCGGGACGATGATGGTTCGCGTCCAGGCCGAAACCTGGTACAGAAAACCGAACGGCAGCAGCGTGGCTTCCGGCGGAATGCTCGGGCAATCGCGCCGGGGGTAGAGCCCGAACAGGCTCAGATTCACCTTCACGTAGCTATTCGCCGCCCGAATGCCGCCCAATTCGAGGATGCGCCGGCGCAGGCGCGTCATTCTCTCGTCGTCCAGCGCAATCCCGGCGAGTTTCAACGCGAAATACGCTTTGACCGACGCGCTAACCTCGGCCGGACCCTCGGGATAAATGTTGAACCCGCCGTCGGGCAGTTGCCGTTCGAGAATCGAGCGCGCCGCTTTCTCAACCAACGGCCGCGTCGGTGGTTCCCATCGCCCGCCCGCTGGAGGATAGAGCCATAGCTGAAAGAGAATGTAGTCCGATTCGAGCGTGGTGTCAGAGGTTAGTTCGGCGCACCAATGGCCGTCTGGAAGCTGAAGGCTCTGCACCCGGCGCGCCGCGCGGCTCACCGCGGACGCCACCGCCGCCTCCATCGTCTGGATCTGTCGAGACGCGCTCATTTAATGGACGTAATCAACTCGGAGGGCAGCGAGAAGCGCACGTCCTCTTCGACCAAATCGATTTCCTCTAACTTCGAGAAGCCGTAATCCGCAAGGAACCGGACCAGATCCTGAACGAGGTGCTCGGGCGCCGAAGCGCCGGCGGTCACAGCCACGCTCCGAACGTTTTCGAGCCACGCGGGGTCCACTTCGCGGTAATCGTTGGCCAGATAGGAGCGCACCCCGGAGTTCACCGCCACCTCGACAAGACGCTTCGAGTTAGAGCTATTCTGCGAGCCGACCACAAGCAGCAAATCGCAGTACCCCGATACGGCCTTTACTGCCATTTGCCGGTTTTGCGTGGCGAAGCAGATATCCTGCGCCGGAGGCCCCTGGATCATCGGAAACCGGCTCTTCAGCCGGGCCACCAGTTCCTCGGTTTCATCGAGGCTCAGCGTGGTCTGCGTAAGATACCGCACCTGCGTTGGGTCCGGCAGTTCCAGGGAATCCGCGTCCTCCAGCGTTTCCACCAGATAGGAGTGCCCGGGCACTTCGCCCAAGGTGCCGATCACCTCGTCGTGGTCCCGATGGCCGATCAAAACGATGCTATACCCGTCGCGCGCAAAGCGCACCGCCTCCAGGTGCACCTTGGTCACCAGCGGGCAGGTGGCGTCGATCACGCACAGCTTCCGTTCGGCGGCCAGTTCCCGCACCGAGGGAGCGACGCCGTGCGCGCTAAAGATCGCGCGGGCGCCCGTTGGGACCTCGTCCAGTTCCTCGACAAAGACCGCTCCGGCTTCGCGCAGTTCGTCCACTACGTGCTTGTTGTGAACAATCTCTTTGCGCACGTAGACGGGCGGCCCGTAAAGGTCCAGGGCAATCCGGACCACATCGATGGCCCGCACCACTCCGGCGCAGAAACCGCGGGGTTTCAGGAGGTAAATCTTCTTGTCGTCCGACTCTCTATTATCTGCGCTCATGATGGGTAGATTGACTTGCGGCATCAATTATATCAGGCGCATTTCGCGAACTGTCCGTTTCGGCGATGAACGGGAGTTAATGGCCCGCAAGCGCCGCTGGGCGGCGCCGGGTGGAAGGCGCCGAGCTGAGAAATATCACACGCTGGCGGGAGATCCCGTGCGCGAGAGACTCATCAGGCGATCGTCGAAATCGAAACCCGGCGTACGCGCCTTATGATTGCGTGCGTACCACCGGTAGGTTTCCTTGAGTCCGCTCTCGAAAGGAGTCATCTTGACTTTCAGCACGCGCGGAACCTTGCCCATATTCTCAGTGATGGGCGGAACGTCGAGATACTCCCCGAAATAGTACGGTTCCGTCATGGCATTCCCGCCGGCCGCGGTAATCAGGTCACGTGGAATGCGAACGAAAACCGGGTCCGCGTTGGCGATTGCGGCCAGACGCTCCACGAGTTCCGTCTGGGTCACCGGCTTGGTATCGCCAATGTTGAACGCCTCGCCCACGGCGCGGGGCTCTGTCATGGAATTGATCATCGCCTCCACCAGATCGCGGACGAAAACGAATTGCATCAGGCGGTGGCCGTCGCCGGGGATGATGATGGGCCTTCCGGCGCGCAGGCGGTCCCAAAAGAACTGCTCCCTGTAGAACGGATTGCCTGGCCCGTAAACGAACGGAGGGCGGAAGGTAACCACCGGCAGCCCCGTCTTGGCGTGCATGCGGAACAACAGGCGTTCAGTAGTCGCCTTGTGCCGGATGTAGGGGTCGGGATGGTAATCGGGCGCGAGCGGGTCGCTCTCCTTGTGATTCAGGCCGTCTCCGTAAGCGGCGACGCTCGACATGAACACGTACCGGCTGACGCGGTTCTCGAACAACCGCACCGTCGCCTCCACCTGGGCCGCGGTCGTGCCGTTCTCCCAGTCGTAGGCGTTATCGAAAACCACGTCGTACTGGCGGCCCCACAAAGCCTCCCGCATGGACTCGGCGTCGTTGCGGTCGGCCATGATATTCTCCGCCCGCCTCCCGAATTCATGCTTCGGTTTTCGATGGAGGATAGCTACTTCGTGCCCTCGCTTGATCAGCTCCTCAACCAGCAGGCGGCCGATAAAGAGGGTCCCTCCGATCACCAGTACTTTCATAGTCTCCTAGATCTCTAGACGCGAGAACGCCGCAAAACATTTCGGCGCTAAACGCGGGGCCGGGAGCTTATGGCTGGGACCCGCGGAGGTCAGCGCGGGTCCGAAGCCTCAAGCATGGCTTCAATAAAACGATACAGCAGCTAGTCGTAATATTCCAAGCCCAAGTGGGTGATCAGGTCCTCGCCGCCCATCCAGCGCAGGGTATTCTTCAGCTTCATGAGCTGGATGAAGATATCGTGCTCGGGATAGACTTCGGCGGCGTGCATGGGGGCCTTGAAGTAGAAGGAGAGCCACTCCTGGATGCCTCGCATGCCCGCGCGCTGCGCAAGGTCCATAAATAGAACAAGATCCAACACCAGCGGCGCCGCCAGGATGGAATCGCGGCAAAGGAAGTTGATCTTGATCTGCATGGGATAGCCCAGCCATCCGAAGATGTCGATGTTGTCCCAGCCTTCCTTGGCGTCTCCGCGCGGCGGGTAGTATTCGATGCGGACCTTGTGGTAGTACTTCTCGTACAGATCGGGGTAGAGATTCTTCTGCAGGATGTATTCGAGCGCGGAAGACTTACTGACCTCTTTCGATTTGAAAGAACCCGGGTCGTCCAGCACCTCGCCGTCCCGATTGCCCAGGATATTGGTGGAGAACCACCCGTTCAAACCCAGCATGCGCGACTTGAGACCGGGGGCGATCAGCGTCTTCATGAACGTCTGGCCGCTCTTGTAGTCCTTGCCGCTCACCGGCAGATTCATGTTCCGCGCCAGTTCGAGCAGCGCGGGCATGTCCGTAGTCATGTGCGGCGCCCCGTTGGCGTAAGAGACACCGGATTTCAGGGCCGCATAGGCGTAAATCTGGCTGGGCGAGATTTCCGGGTCGTTGTTCACCAGGCCCGCCTCGAAATCCTTCAGCGTCGCATGAACCGGAGCGGGCAGATGGAACACCTCGGTTGATCCGCACCAGATCATGACCGTGCGCGATACGCCGGTCTTCTTTTGGAACTGGCGGATATCGTCCATCACCATATGGGCGTAATCCATCTTGGATCCGCCGCCCTTCACGTTGGGCCCATTAATCCGCTTCACGAATTCGTGGTCGAAGACGGCTGTCATCGGCTTGATCGCCGAGAGCGGCTCCTTGAGCTGCCCCAGAAGCGCCGGCTCCAGTACCCCCGCCTTGGTGGCGGCTTCGAATGCGTTGTCCTCGAAAATGTCCCATCCGCCGACCACGAGGTCTTCCATCCTGGCAAGAGGCACGAAGTCTTTGATCGCGGGCGTGCGGTTCTCGCTGCGCTTCCCCAGGCGAATCGTACCGAGCTGCGTCAATGAACCGATGGGCTTGCCCAAGCCCCGCTTGAATGCTTCCAACCCGGCGATAAAAGTCGTCGTTACGGCGCCCATGCCCGGTATCAGAACACCCAATTTGCCCTCTGCGGGCGCAATTTGGACCTTGTCGTTATTGGCCAAAACGTTCTCCTCTGGACCGAAATTGCTATAATACCAGCTTCCATGAGAGAGCGTGCCACCGCGACCCTCACGACAGTCGTCATAGATGATGAGAAATTAGCCTGTGACGAGCTTACCTTTCTCTTGAAAGACTTCCCGGAAGTTGAAGTAATTGCTACCGGTTCAAACGGACCGGAGGCGCTCAACCTGATTCAGAAGCTGGAACCGGAACTGGTCTTTCTCGATATCCACATGCCCGGCCTGGACGGTATCGAAGTGGTCCGCCGTCTGCGTGAGAAGGATGTCGATCTCCCGTACTTCATCTTCGTTACGGCCTACGATCAATATGCCGTGGAAGCCTTCCGCCTGCAGGCCATGGATTACCTGCTCAAGCCCGTGGACAAGGGCCGGCTCGCCGAGACCATCGAACGCGCCTCCCGTGCCATCCAGGAGAAGAAATCCCCGGAATACCCGGTGGTGGCGCGCAGCGCCGGACCCCCGGTTGCGCCCCGGACGAAATTGCTGGTCCGGGCCAATAGCCGCAACTTCATTGTGGACGCCAACGACGTAATTTTCGCGACTATCGACGACGGTCTGATCACCCTGGTGGCGACCAACATAGAGGGGCAATCGAACTACCGGACCATCGAAGACTTGCAGGCCAACCTCGACCGCGACATGTTCTGGCGCGTTCACCGCTCGTACCTGGTGAACATCAATCGCATCAAGGAAGTCGTGCCCTGGTTTAAGTCGAGCTACCAGCTCCGCATGGACGACCGCAATCGCACCGAAATCCCGGTCAGCCGCGTGCAGACCCGCCGGCTCCGCGAGCTCTTCAAGCTGTAGTACATAGTGGTGCAACCCTCCCAGAAGTTGCTGAAGA
This sequence comes from uncultured Acidobacteriia bacterium, assembly GCA_903925975.1. GTDB lineage: Bacteria > Acidobacteriota > Terriglobia > Bryobacterales > Bryobacteraceae > BOG-224. Next base: position 92,240 of record CAIYHG010000041.1, read on the forward strand.
ACAAGCCAAAAACGTCGGCCGCAGATCAACGCTGATAAACGCAAATTGAAGGAACACGACTTATCGGCGTCCATCGGCGTTGATCTGCGGCCAAAGGACTTCTTCAGCAGCCGCCTACCGGATTCCGCGAATTACTTAGCGAGTTCAGCCTGAAGTTGGCGGTAGGCGGATTCGTCGTAGTTCGTCTTGATCCGCTGCCGGCCTTCGGTCTTGGGGTCGGCGGGCCGGGGGCCCTGCCCTTTCAGCGCGTAACCCAGCATCGACGTGGCCTCCGGGTCGCCGGGATTCCGTTCCAAAGCCGCGCGGAAACTCGCCGTGGCGCCGGCAAAATCTCCCGAACGCCATTGGGCATAGCCCAGGTTGAACTGGTAATCCGGGTCGGCGGTGTCGCCCTCAAGCGCCTTGCGATAGTTGGCGATGGCATCGGAGAGCCGGCCGCGCTGCAACTGAGCCACTGCGAGGTTGTTGAACACCTCATTCAGCGGCATGGCGTCGGCCACTTCGCGGAATGCGCTCTCGGCGCCCTCATAATCGCCGCCGTGGTATAGGCACAGGCCCAGGTAGAAACGCGCTTCCAGGTAATGCGGGTCTGAACGCGTCACCCGCCGCAGCCATCCCGCGGCTACGCGGTAGTCCTCCATTTCCCAATAGGTCTTGCCTAATTGGAAGCAGGGCTGGGAGTAGTGTTCGTCCAGGCGCGCCGCCTGCGTGAAGAACCGGTGGCGCTGTTCGGCGGAAGTGGCCAGCAACCCGCGTACGTAACTTTCCACGGCATCGATGCGTACAGGCGGGCGGGCCTTCTGAAACTCGTCTTCCGGCTCAACCCCTTCGGGGTGGATGGAGCGCAGCGTCTGCCAGCCGAGCCTCACGCTGATTACAGCCAGGTCTTCGAGGGCGCCGGTCTCCCCGTAGGGCGCGCTCTGTGCGCCGCGCTTCATGTCCAGAACGCGGGCCGTCACGCTCAGCGATGGCTTTGAGTTCGCCCCAAGCCCTTGCCGCACTTCGTAATACCCGTAAACCACCCTCGCGGCATCGAGCGCATCGGCCAGCTTGATGATCGAGGCATGCGTGAGTTCGGCGCCCGGCCGCAGCGACATGCGCCGGTACCCTTCCAGGCGGTCTTCCCGGTCTAGGACCAGCACGTCGCCGGAAGCCAGCGCATCGTGAACGGTTTCGGCTATGCTCTCGCCAATCCAATCCAGGCTTTGGGAATCGGAGTGGTTGAAAAATGGAATCACCAGAACCGTTTCGGCGCGTAACCCGCCGCATAGAAGCGCTAGAAGAGCCGCAAACCGCACCATTGTATGCCCAGTGTAACAGTGAGAATGGGCAGGTCCGTTACCGGCCTGCCCCATGATGGCGCGGCGCAGCGGGCGGGCTCCCGCTCTTATTCGAACACCAGCTTCGTGTTCGTACCGCCGATGCTGATTTCCGCAAGCCTGGCTTTGCCGCCGTCCATGTTCAGTTTCGTGGTCGTGTCGCGAAACTTCGACGGCGCGGTTTCGACCTTCACCGGAACCTGAGCGTCCACGCGGCCGTTGCTCACCACGGCTTTGTCGCCCACGACTTCCACTTTGTAGTCGCCCGGGGCCAACTGCGTGGCGCCCAGCATTACGGGCTGGTACAAGCTCACCTTGTAACCTTTGGCGCTGGCAACAGCCAAGCCGATGCACGCGAACAGGACTAGCAATCTCGTTTTCATAACTCGCTCCTTACTGCGGTTCTTTCCAAATTCTGTTCTGCGTATTCGAGATCTCGCGTACATTCGCTAATACGCGCGAGCAGGTGAAATGTTCCGCGGAAATCTAACAGTGAGCGAGAAAAACATTCACGCGTTCCGCCGCTTCCCGGCGGATGGCGGGGTCGTCGCCGAACCCTCTTAGCCATTCGAGCCCCGCTTCGCGGCGAAACCACGTAATCTGCCGCTTGGCGTACTGCCGCGTGGTGCGCTGCGCGTAGAACACGGCGTCGCGCGGGCCGAGTTCGCGCTGCACAAGTTGCAGAGCCTGCCGGTATCCAAGCGACTCGAAGGGCTTGATCGTGGGCGGAAAGCCCATCGCGAGGATGCCCGTCACTTCTTCCACCAGCCCGGATTCGAACATGGCGCAGCACCGCGCGTTCAGCCGTTCGTTCAGCGCCTCGCGCTCGGGAAACAGCCCCAGTTTCAGGACGCGGTATCCCGTCAGGCTATCGCGGCCGCTGCGGAACAACTCCGTCACGGGCCGGCGCGAGAGAACGCACACTTCGAGCGCACGAGTGACCTTGGGGATGTCGTTGGGATGAATGCGAGCCGCCGCTTCGGGGTCGAAGCGCGCCAGAATCCGGTGCAGCGCCCCGCGGCGGCGGGCCTCGCGCGCGGCCAGCCGGTCGCGTAAGTCCTGGTCGCGCGACGGTCCCTCAAACAGGCCGTCCAGAAGCGCCCTGAGGTAGAAGCCGGTTCCCCCGGCCACGATGGGCAGCTTGCCCCGTCCCGATATTTCGGAAATCGCCTCGCGCGCCAATCGCGCGTAAGCGCCCGCGGTGAACACCGCGTCGGGCTCGATAATATCGATCAGGTGGTGCCGGATGCCGCCCCGCTCCGATTCGGGCAGCTTTGCCGCCCCGATATCGAAGTGACGGTAAACCTGAAGCGAATCGCAATTGACAATTTCGCCATCGAATTGGGAGGCGAGCGCAATCGCAAGATCGCTCTTCCCGGACCCCGTTGGACCGGCGACCGCAACCAGAGGGCGCAACGGCGCGTCGGGGGTTACATGCGGAGCGGCGTCCGGCTCGGATAGTTGTACCAAGGCCCGTTATACAATAAAAGGGTGGCCTTCCGCCCTCCGCGGAGTTCGAAACGGTAATCAGAAAGCAGAATCCATGATTCGTTTTGCCAAAGCTCTTCTTATGGCCGCCCTCGCGGCGTCCGCATGTCTGGCCCAGGCGCCCAGCGCGCCGGCTACTGCCGCCGACGCGGACAAAGCGGGCGCTTACTACAACTTCGCCATGGGCCGGCTCTATGCCGAACTGGCGGGCTCCGCGACAAACCAGAGCGAATACGTAAACAAGGCGATTCAGTACTACCAGGCGGCGCTGCGGATCGATCCGTCGGCCAGCCTCGCGCTCGAAGAGCTCACCGACGTCTACCTGCAAACCGGCAAGTTGCAGGACGCCATCGATCAAGCGGATGCTCTGCTGCAGAAGAACCCGGATAACCTCGCCGCAAGGCGCATTCTCGGGCGCATCTATACGCGCGCGATTTCGAACGCTCAGGACAACCGCATCGACGAAACAATGGTCCGCCACGCCATTGAGCAATACGAAAAGATAACCGAGAAAGACCCGAAGGATGCCGAGAGCCGGGTGATCCTCGGAAGGCTCTACCGCGTCACCAACAACTCGGCTGGCGCCGAGAAGGTGTTCAACGAGGCTTTGAAGATTTCTCCGGATGACGAGGATGCGCTGGCCAGCCTGGCGATGCTCTACTCCGACATGGGCGACAACCAGCAGGCCATCGACAAGCTGAAGACGGCAACCGATAAGACGCCCAGCGAAACCACGCTGACCGCCCTGGCCGAAGCCTATGAGAGAGTGCGCGATTTTAAGAACGCGGCCTCTGCCCTGGAGCGCGCCATCTCCGTTGCGCCCGATAACGACCGGCTGAAATCCCAGTTTGCGCAAGATCTGCTGTTTTCGGACCAGTACGACCGGGCCCTCGAACTCTATCAGCAGATTGCCGCCGACGATCCGCATGACACCGCGTCGCAGCTTCGGATCGCAGAGATCTATCGCTCCAAGCGCGACCTGCCGAAAGCCAGGGAAGCGCTGAACAAGGCGAAGCAGATCGACGCCAACGATCTGAACGTGGCTTACGAAGAAATCAACCTGTTGGACGCCGAAGGCAAGAACGACGAAGCCATCGCGAAGTTGAAGAGCCTGCTCGACAGTTCCGCCCGTCGCACGTATTCCCCCGCCCAGAAAGCCAGCCGCGCCGCGCTCCTGAAACGCCTGGGTTGGCTCTACCGGACCGAGGCCGAATATCCTCAGGCCATCGACGTATTCCGCCAGATCGCAAACCTGGATAGCGATTCCGCCGCCGAAGCCACCGTGCTGGTGATCGATACCTACCGCCAGGCGAAAGATCTGGCCAGCGCGCAACGCGAGGCTGAGGACGCGCTGAAGAAGTTCCCCGCCGAGCGAACGGTGCGTATCGCCCACGCGGAAGTGATCAGCGACGCCGGCAAGATCGACGAGGCCGTAGCGGAAGTGAAGGCCCTCGGAGCCAAGGACCGCGATATCCAGATGGAGATCGCCCAGATCTACGAGAAGGGCAAGCGCTGGGCCGACGTGGAAAAGACCCTCGACGAAGCCGAAAAGCTCTCAACCTCGGACGATCAGAAGGAAGGCGTCAACTTCATGCGCGGCGCCATGTACGAGCGCCAGAAGAAGTTCGACCTTTCCGAAGCCGCCTTTCGCAAGGTATTGCAATCGAACCCGGATAACGCCGGCGCCCTGAATTACCTGGGCTACATGCTGGCAGACCGCAACGTCCGGCTAGACGAGGCGCACGACCTGATTTCCAAGGCTCTCGACCAGGACCCGCAAAACGGAGCCTACCTCGATAGCCTCGGGTGGGTTTATTACAGGCAAGGCAAGCTCGGGCAGGCGGAGGAAGCGCTTCTCCGCTCGTTGGAACACATGGGGCAGGATCCAACGGTTCACGACCACCTGGGCGACGTGTACTTTAAGCAGGGCAAGACCAAGGAAGCGATTGCCCAGTGGCAGGTTTCGGTGGCGGAGTTCCAAAGCGCGCCACCTTCCGAGAACGACCCTGAGTTGCTTGCCAGCGTAACCAAGAAGCTGGAGGGCGCGCGGGTCCGGTTGGCTAAGGAAAACGGACAGAAGTAGTAGTCCCGGCACAGTTGTTGGGCCGCCCAATTCGTCCTCTCTCGCAGGGCGCAGTGGAATCCTACACGCCCTTCCACTAACTTATATATTCCATTTAACTCCATTATATTCATTTGTTTAGAGCGTTCTCTACCGGCTGCGCAGCTATCGTTTTGCGCTTGTATGTGGGATACTTTCTGGTGGAATAGGTTCTCAACTCTGAATGTCTCAGCTTGACGATGCTGTTGTCAGGTACAACAAGCTCCTCGAATCCGGTCCATACCGCGACTTAGCGTGGGCGGAGGACTTCCACGCCCGCATGGAGGCGGCGAAATTGTCCTCCGGCGGCCGGCTGGTCTGCCCGTTTCTCCGTCCTAACTTCATCACCCGCCGGCAGTACGAGTCTCTGGTGAAAACCGGCGAGGTCTTGATCGGCGCGATCGACCGGCTGCAGCAGATGGTGCTCAAGAGTCCTGCGCTGCTTGCCTGCCTCGAACTGCTGCCGGCGGAAAAGATGCTGGCATCCATAGACCCCGGCTATCAGGCCCTCGAAGTGGCATCCCGCCTCGATACGCACTTGCTCAACGGCAGCGTGCGAATGGTGCAGTACAACGCCGATTCTCCCACTGGCGCGGGCTACTCGGATGCCCTGGCGGACCTGTTCTACGATGCTCCCCCGGTTAAGGAACTCCGTAAGCGCTATGCTCTAACCCGTCTGGGCGGCCGCAAGCACCTGTTGCAGGCTCTGCTGAAGGCCTATAAGCAGTACGGGGGAACCAAGAAGCCGAACATCGCCATCGTGGAGTTCCGGCCGGCCTACCTCGCCGGTCAAAGCGAATACGAGCTATTCCGTGACTGCTTCCGGGAAGAAGGCTACGCCGTCGAAATCGTTTCGCCGGAGCAGCTGGAATACCGCAACGGCGTTCTCCGCAAAGGCTCGTTCGATATCGACATCGCCTATCGCCGCCTGGGGGTTCAGGAGTTTCTGGTGCGCTTCGATCTGGCGCACCCGCTGGTGCAGGCATACCGCGACCACGCCGTTTGCGTGGTGAACAGCTTCCGCTCGGAACTGGCCCATAAGAAGGCCATGCTCGGCCTGCTCACCGACGAAACGGTTACCGCCAAGTTCCCCGCGGCGGAGCGGAAGGCCATTCGCGATCACGTGCCCTGGACCCGGCTGGTGAAGGCCGGAAAGACCACTTACGGATCGGAGCGCGTGGATCTGCTCGAATACGTGGTGCAGAACCGCGAGCGGCTGACGCTGAAGCCCAACGACGATTACAGCGACCAGCACGCCTACTTCGGCTGGCAGATGGACGCGTCTGCCTGGGAGCGCGCGGTCAAGCTGGCCATGCGTACGCCTTACGTCGCGCAGGAGCGCGTGGAACCGGCTCGTTCGGTGTTCCCGCTGCTCAGCTTCGGCCACCTGGAGTTCCGCGAGTTGCAGGTGGACGTCCACCCGCACGCGTACCTCGGCAAAGTGCAGGGCTGTTCCACATGGCTCTCGGATGGCCACTCGGGCTTCTCCTCCGCGGCCGGGATCGTTCCCACCTTCCTCATCGATCCGAAGTAGACCGTTCGTTCCACCTGAGAACCGGCGGCTCCACCACTCGCCAGGATATCTCCTCCACGGGCGCGCGTTTCGCCGTCGATGGTTCCCGCTTCATGTCATCATGGTTATTCCACTTTCCCCATGGCTGAACTCAGGTCCTTATCCACACCCATTCTTCTGCACCTCGCGCAGGCGTTGCAGGTACCCTTGAAAGGCGCGGCGGCTGTCATCGAACTGCTGGATGGCGGCTCGACCGTTCCCTTCATCGCCCGGTACCGCAAGGAGGTAACCGGCAACCTGGATGAGGTTCAGATCCAGGGCGTGCAGGAAAAGCTCGACTACTTTAGGGAACTGGAGAACCGCAAAGAGACGGTGCTCCAATCCATTTCCGAGCAGGGCAAACTGACCCTGGAATTGAAGGCGAAAATCGACGCCGCGCTCGAAAAGACCGAAGTCGAAGACCTCTACCTTCCCTACAAGCCCAAGCGGCGCACCAAAGCGTCCATTGCGCGCGACAAGGGCCTCGAACCGCTCGCGAAATTCCTCTGGGAGCAGCAGCCCGGGACGGCCTCGCTCGAAGAGTATGCTGCGACTTTCCTAAGCGCGGAGGTCGGCGCCGTAGCCGAAGCGCTCGAAGGCGCGCGCTACATCGTAGCCGAGTGGATTTCGGAAAACGCCGATTTCCGCAAGGAAGTGCGCGCCATGATGGCCGCGGAGGGCATTGTGACAAGCCGGCTCATCGAGGGCGCGCAGGACCCCGAGGGCAAGTACAAGATGTACGCGGAGTACAGCGAACCGGCTGCGAAGATTCCTTCCCACCGCATGCTGGCCATCCGCCGCGGCGCCAAGGAAGACGTGTTGAGTTTCGAAATTCAACTGCCGCCGGAGAGGCCGCTGGCCTTGCTGCGCTCACGCGTTGTGCGAACGGATGGAGAGTGGGTCCCCCATCTGGAACAGGCCATCGAGGATTCCTACGACCGCCTATTGAACCCCTCGATTCAAACCGAAGTGCGGCTGGAACTGAAAGACCGCTCCGACGAGGAAGCCATCAAGGTCTTTCGCGAAAATCTGGAGAACCTGCTGCTCGCGCCCCCCGCAGGCATGTTGGGCGTGCTAGCCATCGACCCCGGCATCCGAACCGGCTGCAAGATCGCCGTGGTGGACGACACCGGCAAGTTCGTGGACCACGCCGTAATCTATCCCTTCCAGCCGAAGAATGACGAGGCCGGCGCGAAGCGCACGCTCGGCGAACTCATCAGCCGCTACAACGTGCGGGCCATCGCCATCGGCAACGGCACGGCATCGCGCGAAAGCGCCGCGCTGGTGGCTGACTTTCTTCGCGAACACAAACTCGATGGCGTTTTCAGCGTGAGCGTCAACGAATCCGGAGCCTCCATCTATTCCGCCTCCGAAATCGCCCGGCAGGAGTTTCCAGACCTCGATCTCACCGTGCGCGGCGCCATCTCCATCGCCCGCCGCTTGCAGGACCCGCTGGCCGAACTGGTGAAGATCGACCCGAAATCGATTGGCGTGGGCCAGTATCAACACGACGTTGACCAGCGCCGGCTGAAGCAGGGCCTCGAAACCACGGTTGTGTCGTGCGTCAACCGCGTAGGCGTGGACCTGAACACGGCCTCCTGGGCGCTGCTACGCTACGTCGCAGGCATCAACGAGCGCACGGCGCTGAAGGTAATCGAGTACCGCAACGAACACGGCCGCTTCCGCTCCCGCATGGAACTGCGCGCCGTATCCGGCTTCGGACCGAAGACGTTCGAACAGGCGGCCGGATTCCTGCGCATCCGCGGCGGCGAGAATCCGCTGGACATGACCGCCGTGCACCCGGAATCCTACTCCGTCGTGGAGAAGATCGCCGCATCGTTCGGCGTGACGGTTCCGGAGCTGATCGCCAAACCCGAGTTGATGGAGAAGGTGAAGCTCGAAAGCTTCAAGACCGAATCGGTGGGCATCTACACCCTCGGCGATATCCGAGAAGAACTGCGCAAGCCCGGCCGCGATCCGCGCGAGAAATTCGTGGCGCCGCAATGGCGCGACGACGTCCGCGAGATCGCCGACCTCCAGCCCGGCATGACCCTCGAAGGCGTAGTCACCAACGTGACCCGCTTCGGCGCCTTCGTGGACGTGGGCGTGCATCAGGACGGATTGATCCACATCAGCGAGCTCTCCAGCCGTTACATCAAGGAAGCCAGCGAAGTCGTCAAGGCCGGCCAAATCGTGAAGGTGCAGGTCCTGAGCGCCGACGCCAAGGCGAAGCGCATCGCCCTTTCGATGAAAGCGCTGGAGGCTCCCGCCGGCCCGAAGCGCCAGCCGGAGCCCAAGCCGCAGCCGAAGGCGCAGGCCAAGGCGCCGTCGCTCGACGACAAGCTCTCCGCGCTATCTTCAAAATTCCGCGTGCGGTGACGCGGGCGGGCGGAGCGCGTCACAACTTACTAAGTACCCAGTACCTGATGCTTAGTGTGGCTGTGTCACCTCAGTACTAAACGAATGCGCGATTTAGGACGAACTCGTATGAAACAGTCTCTACTTCGTGCTAGCCTCAAGCATAATGTTGAAACGTCTCGCTCCGCTAGTGGAGTGCTTCACACGCTTTGAAGGTTATCCAGCTTCCTGCGGGCGCGGGTGACCTTTTCGAGAATGTCCCGGGCGGAGGCGGTCCAGATGAACGGCTTGGGGTTGTGATTGTGTCGGTCGATGTAGTCGCCG
>CAIYHG010000042.1 GCA_903925975.1 uncultured Acidobacteriia bacterium
GAGTATTCCTTGTGCTGATCACATCCGATAAACTGTCGCATAGCGCTGCAGCACCTCCTAGATTTGGCTGCTTCGCCAGTTTACCGGCGGCAGCCCGCTGCAGCGCTCTCATAGGATCAAAATGCAGAGATAACAAGCTTCGGTGCGGGTGAATACTCGCCCGGGCGGGCTGGGCCAACTGTGCAACGAATATGCGGTGACGGAACAAAGCCATTTTGTCCTCTGCGAGAACGACGAATGATTTCCCGAACGAAGCCAAATCTCCCGAGCGGAACCATGCCAGATTGCCCCGACGGAACGAATCCACATTGCGGCGGAAGGGCGCACGCCTCTTCGAGGCGGGCCGGACCGGGGGGTCCGGCGCGGAACAGGGGTTCCGCCCCACAAAATCGGGCGCGGCGCGGAGATGAGTAGTTGTGGCGGATCGAACCCAATTCCGAGGTGTGATTAGAGGAAATAGCGGGCCGCCTATTCACGCGGGTAGAGCGGGTTTTGCTGTGGGAAGCGGTTTGGTCCCTCCGGGCAATAGTGTAGCGCGCGGGCGCGGCGGAGAATGGGCATGTTGTTGAATGTGCTAGGAAAAGGGCTGGTGACTGGCTTTGGCGCGGCTGTTGAGACGAGGGGTTCTGCCCCACTGGGGGTCTGTCCTTTACACTGAGAATATGAGCGACGGGCGCGAGGAGCGCGAAGAAGCCGAGAGGCGCCGCGAGCAGGAAAAGCGGGAGGACCGCGAGGACCGGGTCGACCGCGGCTATGCGGACGAGTGGGAACCGGAGCGGGTGGATTCCTAGCGTGCCAAAATCCGGCGTCGTCGCGGTCCGCAGCTATTGACGCTTCGGGCCTCGGCTCAATTCGGCATAAAGAGGTCTCAAATTATGCCTCTGGCTATATAATCGACAGTGGCCGGAGAACTGTCATGGAGGCCGCAGTCTGGCTCCCGGCTTGACGGTTTCTTTCTGCTTTCCTGAGAGCTAAGGATGCACTTCCTCGATCAGCGCGTGGCGGGGATTGTCGTTCTATTGCTGTGGGTGGCGCTGGTGGCGGCGAAGGGGATGGCGACCGGGTCTCTGTTGAAGGACAGGCCGCAGGGCGGCATCGGCATGTGGGCCGTCCACGTATTCAACTTCCTCTTCCTGCTGGTGGCAACTCCTCTTGCGGCGGCGCTGTTGATCATGCGGCGGGCTCCGGCGCTCAATCCTGCTCCGCAGGGGCTTCGCGCCGGGGTGTGGGTGGCGGGAATGTTGCTCTATGCGGCGGGGTGCCTCCTGATGGCCTGGGCGCTGTTCGCGCTGCGAAGGAACTATCAGGTGGGCGGCAATGCCCCTCGCGTCTCGGACGAGTTGATTACACGCGGGCCATACCGGTTCGTCAGGCACCCGATGTATGCGGCCGCGCTGTGCGTTTCCCTGGGGCTGGCGTGCCTGACGCAGTCGCTGGCATATTTTTGCGTTTTCGGCATCTATGTGGCGTTGATCGCGTTGCTGATTCCGGTTGAGGAGGGCGCGCTGCGCCGGGCGTATGGCGAACGGTACGCGGCCTACTGTGGCGCGGTGAAGAGCCTGGCGCCGCCGTTCTTTTGAGGGAGGTTACTCTGCATGATCAAAGCGCTTGCGGTGACTTTGTTCCCAGTGGTTTTCATGGCGGTGCTCGTTGGGGGCGGCGAACGATTGCGGCGCAGGCAGATTGAACAGGACGGAGACGCGCCCATCGGCAAGTCGGTTTTCTACGGCAGCAAGTACCTGATTGTTGTCGTGTGGGTAGCTATGATTCTGGCGAGTTGGGGCGTTAGGGTCTCATTCGTCGAGAGTCCGGCGGCGCTCCAGACGGCCGCTGTTTGCCTCTGGGTGGCGGGATTCCTGGTGCTGTTTGCGGGGAGGTTTGGGCTGGGAGATTCCTTCCGCATCGGGCGCCCCAGAGAAAGCACGCGCTTGAGGACGGACGGGCTGTTCCGCATCAGCCGGAACCCGATGTACGTAGGCGTGTACTCGACCCTGCTCGCTGCGACGCTCTATACGATGAATCCGGCGCTGCTTCTGGCGGGCATCTTTATTGCGGCCGTTCACCACAGGATTATCCTGGCCGAAGAGGCGCACTTGCGGAGCGCGTTCGGCAAGGAGTACGCGGAGTATTGCCGCCGGGTGAGAAGGTACCTCTAGAACCGAAGAATCGGAAGTTTTGACGTGGCCGCGATCGGAGGCGACCCTGAAGTTCACGGCACTCCTGGAAGCAATGGTGATAACCTCGGCTACAGGGGACCCACGGGATGACCAAGACGATTCGCTCGCAATTCGATCATGAAATCGGCGGCCTGGTTGAGGGCTGCACGATTCTCGAAAAACGGACGGTCATTCCACCGGCGCCAGCCGAACGGCGCAGGGGAATCTACGAATACGTGGTGGACGTGCCGCCGGCGCCGGTGAAATCGGCGGCGAAGAAGCACGCTCCGGCCCGCGCAACGGCCCCGGAACGCGGATCGTTTACCCGTTCCACGCCCGAGGACCGGGCCGGCGTGGTCCGCCGCCTGCCTTCGCGGTGAACCTGTGGGTGGTGAACCTGCGTGAGAGCCGGCGGCATTCCCGCTTTCACGCCACAAAACCGTGGAACCCGGACCGTAGGCAGTTTAGAATAAACCCTCCAGGACAACTCATGCGGTTTCTCATAGCCACTCTGTTATTCGCCGCGCCGCTGCTGGCGCAGGGCGGCGGCTCGGTTCAGTTCCGGGATTGGAGCCCCGCGCCGGCGGCGGCTAAGCCTGTCGGCACGTGCCGCCAGTTGCTGAGCCTGACCAGTCTCGAACTCTCGGTGATCTCAGCGGACGTAATTCCCGCGAGCGCCAGCGCGCCCGAACATTGCCACGTGTTCCTGATGGCGCAACCCGAGCTCAATATCGAAGTCAATCTGCCCTCCAATTGGAACAGCCGCTTCTATATGTTCGGCAACGGCGGCTGGGCGGGAGAAGCGTTCGACGCCGCGGGCAGAGTGGCCAACCACGCGCGGGCGCTGAGCGCCGGATTCGCCACGGCATCCACGGACACGGGCCACTCCGCGGCCCGCGAACCCGATGCCAGCTTCGCGCTCAACCGCCAGAAGCTTCTGGACTACGGGTTCCGCTCGCTGCACGTCACCGTGGAGGTGGCCAAACTTCTGGTGCGCAATTACTACGGGATGAACCCATCCCGGTCATACTACGATGGCTGCTCGCAGGGCGGCCGCGAGGGGCTCACGTTCGCGCAACGGTTTCCGAACGACTTCGATGGCATCGTCGCCGGATCTCCCGCGCTCTATAACACCGGGAACATGGTATCGCGCGCCTACTGGGAGCAGGGGTTGGGAACCAATCCGTTCCCGGCCTCGAAACTCGGCCTGCTGGCCGAAAGGGTCTACGAGAAATGCGACCCCAAAGACGGCCTCAAAGACGGAGTGATCGATAGCCCGCTGCAATGCGGCTTCAAAGCGACCGAGGACCTTCCCCGCTGCGCCGGCGGAAACGAGAGGTCCGATTGCTTTACGGCTGCGGAAGTCGCAGCGGCCGACCGCATCTACAGCGATATCACGCGCCAGGGCAAACGCTACTTTCCCGGCTGGCCCGTGGGCGCGGAGGTGATCGCGCCGAATGGCCAGAGCGGCTGGCTGGGCCAGGCGATCGGCGCGTCCAACCGCGGAAGCATCTGGGCCGGCTACGCACTGAGTTTTCTGCAGTACATGGCGATGCCCGGCGCGGACCCCAAGCAAGCGATGGCGCGTTTCGATATCAACCAGGAGATCCCCTCGCTGGCATTTCTGCAGCAGGTGATCGATGCCAACGACCCCGATCTCTCGGCATTTCGCCAGCACGGCGGCAAGCTGATCATGTACTTCGGCTGGGCCGACCCGCAACTGAACCCGCGCGTGGCGGTGGAATACTACGACGAGGTGGCGAAGCGCGTGGGCGATTCCACAGGGGACTTCTTCCGGCTCTTCATGGTTCCGGGCATGTTCCATTGCGGAGGCGGGGTAGGGACCAGCACCTTTGACGTGGAGACGCCGTTGATTCGCTGGGTGGAAGCGGGCGACGCTCCGAAATCCATCGAAGCCAGCCGGGTTTCGGGAGGGAAAGTGAACCGGACGCGGCCGCTATGCCCGTACCCGCAGGTGGCGCGTTATCAGGGCAGCGGCAGCATCGACGAAGCGGCGAACTTCAGTTGCGGGGCGCAGTAGCGTAGGGCGGCGGCGCCGCCGCTTCGCGTCATCAGGCGGGTGCAGGAGGGGCTCTGAGAGGTTGCGGAAACCGTGAGCAAGAAACGGGATGGCGGGGCGCAGACTGCTTTCGATTGGAGAGGCCGGCGCCCCGGCAGCAAGGCTCCCGGCGCCTATTTCTTGGTGGCTTTGTTCGCTTTCAGGGCGATGTTCTCGGCTTTTGCCACCGAGTGATTCTTATTGTGGCGCGCGACGGCTTTCGCAATCTCTTCCGGGGAGAGCCGGCTGTGATTGTCCGAGTGCAGGACGTCGTTTGGTTGAGTCGAATTCGTTGCCATGGCTTGTTAGATCCTCGATCCGTTCCGAATTGTCTGGTACGTCGCCGCGTGGAAGGCCGGTGGAGCGCGGTGGCAGGAGACTGCCGCAGCAGCGCGGAACCGCTAACTGAACGGCAGAACTTACCTGGAGTATACGCCCGGGGCGACGCGCAGGAACGTGCGTAACAGCCCGTTTGCTTGCGCCGCGGGGATGGAGACACCGCTCTGAAGCGTCGCGAATGCGTTCGGTGACCTTGTTGAGAGCCAATAAGCGCAGGCAGCTATAATCGTGTGTCTCGGCCGCCTGGCAAGGGCGGATCTTACTCAGGCACTTCGGAAGATGACGCGTAAACGGAGCCCCGGGCGACAGGGGCAAATTCCCGCACAGAAACCAGGCGCGCATGACGCGCTGACCGGCGCGGCGCCGCCCAAAGCGCGGCCGGCGGCGTGGAGCAAGGCGATCCCCTGGGCGCTGGCCGCGCTGGCGATGCTTCCGGCGCTGGCGTACCGAATCGCGCTGCTCAAGATTCCGCTCGAACGCGACGAGGGCGAGTACGCGTATATTGGGCAACTGATTCTGCGAGGCATTCCGCCCTTCCGCTTCGCGTCGAACATGAAGCTGCCGGGGACCGACGCGGCCTACGCCCTCATCATGGCCGTTTTCGGGCAGACTCCGGCGGGGATACACTTCGGCTACCTGCTGGTGAGTGCGGGCTCGGTGGCGCTGCTCTATTTCCTGGGCAAACGGCTCTACGGGCAGACAGGGGGACTGGTTGCGGCGGCGAGTTACGCGCTGCTTTCGTTCGGCCCGAGCGTGCTCGGAAACGCGGCCCATGCGACGCATTTCGTGGCGCTGCCGGCGATCGCGGCAACGCTGCTGCTGGTGCGCTGGGCGGAATCGCGGCGCAAGACCACGCTGCTATGGAGCGGGTTGCTATACGGCATCGCGTTCCTGATGAAGCAGCCGGGGCTCGTATTCGGATTGTGCGGCGGCCTGTTCGTGATGTGGAGCCTGAGGCGGGAGTGGCGCGGCCGCCGTTCCATGGCCGCGACGGGCCTGTTCACGCTAGGCCTCGCGCTGCCGTTCGCGGCAACGTGCGCGACTCTATGGCAGGCGGGCGTATTTGAGAACTTCTGGTTCTGGACGGTGACCTACGCGCGCCAATACGGCACGCGACTCCCGCTGGCCGACGGATGGGAGAACCTTGCCTATTCCCTGCCCCCGATTCTTGCGGCGAACCCGGGAATTTGGATACTGGCGGCCGCCGGGCTGGCGCTGGTGTGGCGGAAACCAGGGAACTTCTCGCATGCGCTGTTGGTGGCGGCGATGCTGGCGTTCTCTTGCGTGGCGGTTTCGGCCGGGTTCTATTTCCGGCAGCACTACTTCATTCTGATGTTTCCGGCAGTGGCGCTGCTGGCCGGGGCCGGCGCGGAATGGCTGCGAAAGACGCTGGGGGGCGTCTGGACGTGCGGCGTGTGCGCGGCTGCGCTGGCATTATCCATGGCGGCGCTACAGACGGACGTATTGCAGGCGCTGCGGATGGATCCGCAGGATACCGCCCGTGCGATCTACGGAGGAAATCCGTTTCCGGAGGCGATTCCGATTGCGGATTACCTCGCGAGCCACACGAAGCCGGATGCGCGCATTGCAATTTTGGGATCGGAGCCGGAGATACTGTTCTACTCGCGCCGCATGTCCGCCACGGGCTACGTCTACATGTACGGCCTGATGGAGCCGCAGCCCTTCGCGCTGCATATGCAGAACGAGATGATCCGCGAAATTGAAGCCGCGCGGCCGGAATACATGGTTTGGGTGCGCACGGGCGCCTCCTGGCTGCAACGGCCCGATTCGCCTACGCGGCTCGCGAAGTGGTGGCAGGGTTACTACGGCAAGTACGAGATCGCGGGGGTGGCGGATATTCTGCCCAGCGGCACGGTGTATCGCTGGGGCGCGGAGGCGGCGCAGTATCAACCGCAATCGGGCAACTTCGTCTGGATCGGCAAGCGAAGAGACTAGCCGGCCAGCGATTCCGGTGAGCGGGACGAACGGCCCGAGCGGAGGAGCCCTTGGGCATGGCGCGAAAGAAAAGTCGGGTTAGGTCTGGACTCAGCGCGGTGACCAGCTTGCGGAAAAGCTTTGGAGACGTTTTGCCTCCCGGCTCCGCCGAGGAGGCAAACGCGGGCAGGCTAAAGCATGCCCCACCCCCGAGGGCAAGGACTTGCGACAGCAGTGGCGCTGGGCTCCCGGCCGGCGTTACTTCTCTACCGGCAGGGCGGCGGATTTATATGCGGTGAATCCTCCGGCAAGGGAGAGCACGTTCGAATAACCCATCTTCGCGAGCGTGTCCGCGGCCAGCGCGGACCGCGATCCGCCACCGCAATAGAGGACGAGTTTGGCGTCCTTCCGGGGCACGCGCGATTCGATATCCCTGTCGATCACGCCCTTGCCCATGTGTACGGAGCCTTGGGCGTGGCCCTCGGCCCACTCATTGTCTTCCCGCACGTCGATGAGGGTGAAGGATTCGCCCGAAGCTTCGAGGGCCTTGAATTTCGAGATATCGATCTCTTGAATGCGCGTCTTGGCGTCCTTGACCATGGCCTGGAACGCAGGGTTCGCGGCCGGCGGCTGAGCGGCGGTTTGCGCGCTCAGGGCGACGCAGCAGACGGAATAGATAAGAAGGGCGATTGGGCGCATGGTTCACTTCCTGTTCAAGCTAACGGCGTTAACGCCGAAGCGTCGTGATTGATTATTTCATACCTTACCTCCGCGGGCGCGCCCGGCGCGGCTTCCGGGCTTGCCACGATTCGGCGGTTGGCGTAGATTCTATCCATGAAGACACGGTTCTCCGGTCTACTATTGCTGGTTGTTTTCGGCGGGACGATCTGGGGCGAGGATGTCTTTAAGTACGGCCAACCGGCCTGCCCGGCGCCGGTCCTCGACAAGACCTATTTCGTTGTCTGCTACGATTCCCAACACAAGATTCCGGCGTGGGTGGGGTATGCGCTGACGCCTGCGGATCTGGCGCATGCGGTGGCGAACCGCGATGAGGCGGGGTTCGGGTTCCTGGCGGATACGGCGGTTCCGAAGCAGGAGCGCGCGGCGAACGCGGATTACGCCAAGAGCAGCTACGACAAGGGGCACATGGCCCCGGCCGCGGATTTCAAGCGCAGCCTCGCGGCGATGAAATCCACTTTCGTACTCAGCAATACCGTGCCGCAGAAACACGGAGTGAATGCCGGTCTATGGAAAGACCTGGAGGCGGCGGTGCGCGCGCTGGCGGCGGACCAAGGGACGGTTTGGGTGTTCAGCGGGCCGGTGTTTATCGGCGGCAAGCCGCTGAAGACGATCGGCGCGAACCACGTGGCGGTTCCCACGCACACGTTCAAGGTGGTACTCTGCGTTGCTGGCAACGGGCAAAAGGAGATGTATGGATTCCTGTTGCCCAACGTGGCCAAACCGAAGGGCGGCCTCGGGGATTATGCCCTGCCGGTGGACCAGGTGGAGAAACTCGCGGGGCGCGATTTCTTCGGCGCGCTGCCTGACGACGAGGAGGCGCGATTGGAGAGCTCCGCGAGAAAGCTGCCGGCACACTAGGACGGAAACCGATATTGATGACAGCGACGGCGGCGCGGAAGGCAGTCAACGGTTTCCGGCTCGCGGCTGCCGTGCCGGCCGGCATGGCGGCGGGGACGCTCGCGGCGCGAGCCGTGGCGCTAACCAGCCAACTGTATTTGCCAACCAGAATCACCGCGGTGTGCGCTTTCTGCGCGGTATACCTGGCGGCGCTGTGCGTTTATTCGGCAGTGGCCCACGGCACGGGAGACGAGGGAACGTGCCTGACGGGGAGGCTGGCCGCAACAGGGTTTGCGGGGGTGTTGTGCGGGAACCTGTGGTGGGCGCCGGGGGCCTGCCTTGTGGCTGGGTTGTCAGCCGCGGCGGCGGCGCTGACGACGAAGGGCGGGCGAAAGCCGATGTTGGCGCTCGGCGTATCGCTGGCGGCGTGCGTTCTCGGCCTAGGGTGCCGGCAGTTTCTGACGGTGGCGCTGCCCAGGGTAATGCATCTCGGCTGGAATGAGAGCGTAGTGGGGTGGGCGCTTACCGAAGGCGTGTTCGCCGCCGAGATCGCCGCGTGGGCGTGGATGCGCGGGATGCTTCGCGACTGGTAGCGGGGCGGGCCGGCGGCGCCTAATGCCGCGGCGGGTATGCTTGTGAAAAGGACATAGGAAAGATGGAAAAACAAAGCGGATCGAATGCGCGGGGCAGAATTGGAGACATTGCGCCGAAGTTGGCCGAACTTACCGACGACGTACTTTTCGGGGATATATGGGAGCGGCCAGAACTTTCCAAACGCGACCGCAGCCTGATCACCGTGGCGGCGCTGGTGGCGCTCAACCGTACCGAACAGATGCGATTTCACATTCCGCGCGCGATCGAGAACGGCGTAACGAAAGAGGAAGTCATCGAACTGATCACGCACCTGGCGTTCTATTCGGGGTGGCCCACGGCAATGTCGGCGCTCGCGATGGCGCGGGAACTGCTGGGCAGCCAGCCGGCATAGCGACGTCGCCGCCGGATCTTATGCGTTCCCGGAGCCGGACGCCTGGGGGAATTCGGTTTGACCGGCGATGGCTTCCAGCTGAACGATGTGGTTCAGATCATGGCCGGCCATCGTCTCCAGCAGGCTTCCGAAGGTGATTGCGCCGCGCTCGGGGTGGAACAGGGACTTGGCGTGAGTGGCGCGGGGAACGGCGTGCAGCAACAGCAGGTTCCAGGCACGGATGGCGAGGAAGGCGGATAGCGCGGCAGCGCCGTCCATGGCCGGGTACACTTTGGCCCATTTCTCCTGGTCCATGGGCTGGATCATGTGGTGCGCTTCGGCCAGAGACTGCCGCAGACGGAAGGCGAAGGCCAGTTCCGTATCGGCCAGGTGGCAGAAGATGTCGCGCGCGCTCCATTTTCCGGAGGCGGGCGATTGAGTGGCGCGGGAGGGTCCGATAACTCCCGAGAGGGCTTTCAGTTTGTCGGCCGTGGACGCAAGGACATCGAGCGGATCCTGCGTGCCCAGGTATTTTGCGTACGGGTTCATATCTAAGCGACCATAACACGGGCCGGGACGGAATCCCATACACTTCTGGCCGGAGATTTGGACGGCGCAAGAGGCCGTGGGAACGGGGGCCGGCGCGGCAATTGTATCAAGCACCCCGATGAAGGACGAGGAATATCGCACGGCAGCGGCCGAGCGGTATACACTGATGTTCATCCACTCAAGAGGAGATTGGTTATGACCTACTACGGAGCCAAGGAATTGGCCGCATCGTTTCGCACGGTTCGCGGCAATACGATCCAGATTGCGGAGGAGATTCCGGAGGAGCATTACGGCTTTCGCACGTCGCCCGAAGTCCGCTCCATTGCCGATACGCTGGTGCACATCGCCCTAGGGACGCGACTGGCGGAGCAGATCCAGTTCGCGGAGCCCCTGGGCTCGCTCAACGGTTTCGATTTCTTCGCGTTTATGGGAAAGCAAAGCGCGGAAGAGAAGAAGAACCGTTCGAAGGCCGAAATCGTAGCGCTGCTGCGGGCGGAGGGCGACAAGTTCGCCGGCCGCTTGGAGAACGTTACGGAAGAATTTCTGGCCGAGCAGGTGGAGATGCCGCATGGGGCGACGCCGGCGACGAAATCGCGCTTCGAAATGCTGCTCTCGCCGAAGGAGCACGAGATGCACCACCGTGGCCAACTGATGACGGCGGAGCGGATGCTGGGGATCACGCCGCACCTGACGCGGCAGATGCAACAGCGCATGGCGGAAATGAAAGCGGCGAAGGCGGCGCAGTAGACCGGCGGGACGGCAACTGGCGGGCCGCGGCGGGCGCGAGATGCGCCGCGGCTCGCAACGCCGCCGCGAGCTGTCACATACTGAGAAAAGTGGATTTTGAGACAGTCTCGGAAAACCTGACGCAATCGTTCCGCGCGATTGCAGGCAGCCACGCGTTGGGAGAAGTTCGGGAAATGCGAGGCGTGAGCATTGCCGCCGCGGGCGTCACCTTCCAAATGTTCAACGCGGCGTTTCTTTCAGCGCCGGTTAATTCCGAGAACGAATTGATCCAGCGGATCGAACTTGCGTCGCTTCACTTTCAATCGCGCGGGCTGGATTGGGCTTATTGGGTTTGCGCGGGCTGGCTGACGCCTTCGGCGCGCAGGCGCGGGCGGGACGCATTCGAGCGGCGCGGGCTGCGGCATTCGGTGGAACTGCCGGGCATGGTGGCGGAACGGCTGTTGCCGCCGAAGAAGCCGCTGCCGCGAATCGAGATTCGCCGCGTTGCGGACCGCGCGACGCAGGATGCGTTTTGCGGCATCGGCTCCACATGCTTCAACGTGCCCCTCAGGTGGTTTCGCGAGGTTTTCGAAAACGAGACGGTATTCGAGAACTTCGCGGCATACGTGGGCTATGTGGATGAGGAGCCGGTGACTACGGCGGCCACCGTGCTGGGCGGCGGGGCCGTGGGAGTATACAACGTGGCTACGCTACCGGGGAGCCAGCATTGCGGGTACGGGGAAGCCGTGATGCGGCACGCGCTGCTGAAAGCGCGCGAGCGGCACGGAATCGAGAACGTGGTTCTGCAATCCACTCCGGCAGGTTACGCGCTGTACGAACGCATGGGCTTTCGAACCGTGACCAGCGTGGCCGTCTACGCGGCGTAGGGGGCGCGCCCTTCCGCGGCTTGCCCCGCACGCGCCGCTTGCGCGCGAACGCCGGGCGAAACCGGCATCGCGCCAAGCATCTCCTCACGCCAGCCGTCATTTTGCCAGCACCGGGAGCGTTGTGGTGGCAAACGCGCCGGCTTGCCCGGTGGGCGCCGCACGCAACCCGAGCACGCCTATACGGCCCCCGGACGGGGCCCCGAACTCGGCTGTGCCTCGCCTCTGCGCGGTAATCGGATACTGGCTGCCCAGCATGAATGCCAGGTGGCCTCGCGCCCGAAGGTCTACAGTTGCGGCGCCGATCTGATTCCCGGCGTCGTCACGGATCACGACCGGAATGCTGGCCGGACTCGAGGACAAGTTCACAACCGCAACGCCGGTGGAGACTCCACCGGTATTGTCGAAGGCGAGTACGTAGGCGCCGCTGCTTCGAGTTTCCAGCGGAACGCCCGCCTCCTGCCCGGAGGGTTGATAGCGAAACACGGCGAAGGCGCCGATACTGCCGCCCGTTGAGGATAGCTGGGCCCATCCTTCGGCCAATGCGGCCGCGCCGCCGGAGGTAATGGTCAATTCCGCTCCGGGCGCGAGAGTGCGGGTTACAGCGGAAGCGGTCATTGAGTCGCCCGACGCGGGAAAGGTCAAGGGCATCGCCAGCGCCGCGCCCTGGTTATCGAAGAAGCTGAGTTGCGCCTGCCCCGAAGAACTGCCGATGTTCATCAGCACGAACGTAGTCTGCCATCCGCCGCCGGCCACGGCGTGCGTGAGAGCGCCGGTTGTTTCAGTGGCGCTGGTCAGCACGGGAAGCGTGGTGATTGACCAACTGTCGCCCACCCCAGTCAAGGCAACGCGTAACCCAAGCAAGCTAATCCGAGCCCCGACTGGCGTGCGAAACTCGGCCGTGCCTCTCTTCTTGGCCGTGCTCCCGTAGGTATCGGGCAGCATGAAGGATGTATGCCCAAGCGCAGGCAGCGTGACCGTCGCGTTTTCGATTACCGCTCCGGATTCGTCGCGCAGCACCAAAGAGATATTGGCCTGGCCCGCGCCCATGTTGGTTAGCGCAACTCCGGTGGTTACATTGCCGGTGTTGTCGAATCCAAGAAAGTACGAGCCGGCGTCCCGCACTTCGAGAGGAACGGCAGCCTCCTGTCCGGAGGGCCGGTATCGGAACATCGCGAAGCCCTTCAACGCCGGATCGGCGCTCAGCAATTGCGCCCAACCCGTCTGAGCCCCCGCGCTCAAACCCGATTGGCTCCTCATCATTAACACGGAGTTCGCGTTCAGGGTGCGGTCGAGGCTCGCCGCAAGCAATGAGCTGCCACTGGCGGATTGCGGAAACTCCAAGCCCAGCCACAGTGGCTTCCCCGAGTCGTCGAGGAAATTGAAACGCGCCAATGATGGATTCGCCGCCAGGTTCACGAGCGTGAGATCCGTATACCAGTCGCCTCCCGAAGCGATATGGGGCAGCGATCCCGACAGCGACAACGCGGCCGGCGCGGCGCCCTGCTGCTCAACGGTGAAGTCAACTCCCGCTACCTTGAACGTTGCGGAGCGGGCGGCGCCGGTGTTGGGCAAGGCGGAGAACGTTACCGGGCCGCTGCCCGCGCCAAACTCCGGCGTGGAAATCGCCACCCAAGCGGAGGCGCTTGAGGCGCTCCATGCACATTGCGAACCGGTCTGCACCTGAACTGTGCCGGCGCCTCCGGTTGATGAGAAGGCAATTCCCGAGGGGCTTAGAGCGTACTTACAGTTGGCTTGCGTGGCGTATGGCGCGGTCAGGGCGATATCGACAGAACCGGTAGTTACGCCGCCGTCCGAGACGGTCGCGCGGTTGGCGACCTGCCACGGAACGTTGGACAGAACTCTCATGGAAACGTTGATGGCGGGGTACGAGCCGCCGCTCACAGAATCGTCACGGGTACAAACGCTCCCCGCGCAGTTCCACCCTGCTCCATCCATCGCCAGAAGCTGCATCCCCGGGGGCGCTATCTCGGTCACCGTTACTCGCCGCGTCGTGGCCGCGGCATACCGCGCGTTGCTCACGACGAGACTATAAGCAGCCACGGACCCGGCCACGAGATTGCCAGTGTGAGCGGAGTTGATCGTCAGAACCGTTGATGCGCCGGACGGCGTCAAGACTCGGATTGCGCCATTGGAGTCCGCTACATAGATACAGCCGGATGCATCCGCGGCCAGCCCTCTTGGATAGCCCATAGTCGTATCGAGTGCCGGTCCCGGGTACGAAAAACTGTAATCGATATTGGCCGCGGCCGTGCTAATGGTTCCGTTCTTATCGACTCTACGGATGCGATTACTAGCGGCGATATACAGATTTCCAGCGCTGTCAATCGCCATGCCTTGCGGCCCCCCAATGGATGCCGCGGTAGCCGCGCCGCCATCTCCGGCGTCGGCATAAGCGCCGTTGCCCGCGACAGTGGAAATCACACCCGCCTTGTCCAACTTGCGAACCCGGTAGTTCGAGTAATCGCCGATGTAAACATTCCCCGCGCCGTCCACTGCCACACTTCGCGGAAAACGCAACGAGGCGTTCACCCCAGGCCCGCCGTCTCCGGAATAGGCGGAGTTGCCATTGCCGGCTATCGTCGAAATGACCCCGTCTGCTCTGACCCTTCGAATTCTGCTGTTGCTGGTATCGGCTATGTACACATTCCCCGAGCCATCCACGGCAACAGCGTAGGGTGAATACAGCCTTGCGCCGGTCGCCTGGCCGCCATCGCCGGCGAAACCGCTTGTGCCATTGCCGGCAAGAGTACGAATTGTTCCATCGGAGCTGATCTTGCGAATGCGGTGGTTACCGGTATCCGCAATATAGAGATTGCCTGCGCCGTCAACTGCCACCCCGTTCGGGGAACTCAGTCCCGCAGCGGCGGCCGGTCCACCGTCGCCGGAATACTTGGGCAGGCCAATTCCCGCAACGGTTGTTATCAGCCCGTTTGGAGCGATCTTCCGAACTCGATGATTGCCGGTATCGGCGATAAACAGGCTTCCGTCAGCAGCCTTTGCGACTCCTCCCGGTTGGTTCAGCCCGGCGAATGGCGCCGCTCCGCCATCGCCTAGGCCCCCGCCGGCCACCGTCTGGAACTGGCCCCCGGCCGAGTAGCACCGCACCAGGTTGTTGCCGAAGTCGGCAAAGCATACGCCGCCAGAATTTGCGGCAACGCCTATTGCGTTTGATGGCGGCAGTGAAGCGGTACTGTCACCGAGAACCGTCATCACGCCGTCTGCGATCTTGAGAAGCCGCCCCCACTCAGTGACGTAGAGCGTTCCGGCCGCATCGACACTGATGCCGTAAGGAGAATTTATCTGGGCGGCAATTGCCGAGGTTCCACTGATTCCGTTACCACATGAACCCGTACCCACCACAGTTGTGATAGTTCCGTTTACCGAGACCTTGCGGATACGGCAATTATTGCCGTCCGCGATGTATACGTTTCCGCCCGCATCTACTGCGACGGCACTTGGATGGTTCAACTGGGCGCTGGCCGAGGGGCCTCCGTCGCCGGAGTAGCCCGCCGTGCCAGTTCCCGCGAAAGTCGTAATAGTCCCGTTAGCCACGGCCCTGATTCTGTGGTTACCCGCGTCGGCGATAAACAGGCTACCAGTCCGCGGGTCGAAAGCGACTCCGGTCACCTGTGACAATTTCGCGCTGGTCGCAGGGCCTCCGTCGCCAGTCGAACCATACGAGCCGCTGCCAGCCACGGTCGTGATGGTCCCGTTAGGGTCAATCCTGCGAACGCGAAAGTTCCCATAGTCAGCAATATAGAGATTGCCCGCAGGGTCCACAGCCAAGCCGTTGGGGGAGTTCAGCGCGGCACTGGTTGCCGGACCTCCATCTCCGCTATAGCCGGCACTCCCGGTTCCGGCAGTCCATGTCAAAATGCCGGCCGGGTCGAGGCGATATACGGCGTTTAGCGCCGGAGAGGTGATGTATAGGTTACCGGCAGAATCGCCCGCAAGGCCGTTTGGAGACGGCAACGTAACCGAAGTCGCCACTGCCATGGTCGGAGGGCGCAGCCCGCCCGCGATTTTCGATAGCGAGTAGGCGCCTGTGGCGGCTACAAGAGCGCGGAAAGTTACCGATGTTGCCGGCGCGGTCAGCGTCCGGGGATTCGCGGCGCCATCGGACCAACCCAGGAATGCATACGCGCCAGTGCCATGCACCGACGCGGCGGGGAGCCAGTTGACCGTGTGTTGCGAGCCTGGCACCCAGTAGAACGTTGACGGGGCCACGTACTCGGCTCCATCAACAGAGAAAGGCGCCCCCACGATGCTGGCGCTGATGGTGACGGAGGGCGCCGGCGTCGCAGGCACTATCCAGGTTCCAACCTGAATGTAGTCGACCGAGCCGCCCGTGCCAGCCGCGTAAACCGTCACATTGTGCCCGCCCGCGAACGAGCTAAGGAAGCCGAGTTGAAGGGTCACTTGCAGATCGGCGCCGGAGCCGGCAATCGAGCCAGCCCCCATCGTAACGGCACAAACGGTATTCGACGCGGTACTTTCCGCAGCGGCGAGCGATAGCGACGCGGGTGAGCCACCGGTAAGCTTAAAGACCTTATTCCTGAGATCGACAGTGACCTGACACGTCGGAGATCCGGAAAACGTCATCATCACGCTCGTTATGGCCGCGTAGCCGGAAGGGTGAGAAAACCTGAAAACGAACTGAGCGGATTCGCCCGTTCCGCCCGCTGGTACGACTCCGGCCACCAAAACGGCGCTAGCGGACTGAACGACTGCAAGGCTCTGACGTTGCACGGTGACATAGCCGGTCCGCTGCGTTGTATTCTTGTTGGCTGAGACAGTGAAGGGGATGACAGCGTCGCCATGGCCCGACGGGTCTCCCTGCAAGGCAATCCAATCCGTATGCGTGGACGCCTTCCAGGAGCATGTCGAGGGGGCGCTGACAACAATCGTCCCCGTGCCACCGGCCGGGGGAAGGGACGCCGGGGAAAGTTGCAGACTGGCACAGGGAGCATCGTAGCTGACTGAAACGGACAACCCATCCGAGTTGGCGCTGTTGACTGTAAGGCTCAGCGGCGAGTACGGATCCGACCATGTAGTTCCCGGAGTCAGAGCGGCATCAGTCATGTCGCTTAGCGTGTCGGGCTTGAAATCCAGCAGATAGGAATAGCCCGGAGATTCCAGCTTGGGATTCTCGTAGTGGATGAGCGCTCCATCGTAGACGTTGGTTGGCTGATTGTTGGCGAGTTTAGCATCGAGATCGGCGACGGGCTGCCGGTACTCCAGCCACAGCCATGCCCCAGACGCGGGATCTCGCAATATACGCAACGCGCGCGGATTGGCGACGGAGCCGAGAGGCTGTATAGTGAATGTGCCGGATGCGGCGACCACCTGGTAGTCCGTTGCCGTCAGCCATCCCAGAATGAGGGCCTTGTGCTCGGAGACGAAGTCTCCACGGATGCCTCCCGAACCCATTATGGAGAACGGGTCGCCGTACTCCACAGCGGGAGAATATTCGTGCGGACCCAGACCAATGCCCGGGTCGTCGAGTGCGCCTAAGGGCTCGCCAGCGTAGCTTTCTTTTCTCGAATGAACAACGCCGAGATTGTGGCCAAATTCATGGACGGTTGGTCCCAGTTCCGGAACTCCCGTTGTGTTGTAGGGCGGAATCGGAAGCCAGACCTCGGAGACCGTCCAGGGTCCCTTTGCAATCGACAACACCAAATCCCCGGCGCCAACCGTACCGCGGCCGGCGTAGGTACATTCAGTTGTCACGGGGAATACGAAGCCGATGCGAGTAAACTGAGTCAGATCGGTAAGGCCATCCGCGACAGCAACTGCCGCTTTCGCAAGATCGCCGTTCTCTTCGCATCCATAGTCCTTGTTCAGGGGAACCGGCCCGAGCACTTCGCCTTCGGCGGACGTTTTTCCGTAGGAAGCCTCCTGCCAGAAATCGTTGAGCGACTCATTGCTGGCCGTACCGGATAGCCCAAATAACTCCTGCCTCACTGCTTCAACCGCCCCGGCGGGCAGCGTTGGGCGGGACGGCGTGGTAATCATCAGCACCACTATCCGTTGCCGCCCCAGCGGCGACAATACAAGCGCGTCGGCAGCCCGCTCCACCTCCGTGAAGTTCCGCACCGCTACCCGGTCAAGCGCCCGGAGGCCGCTCAGTCGAACGGGAATTCCCGTTCGTTCCGGAGGCCGGTCCGCAAAGTAAATCTCCAGGCGGGTATCGGCCGTTTGGAGATACCAACGTGTCCAACTGCGATTGTTCCAGAAGTCATCCGATACCACTTCCTCCACAGAGCCTTCCCAATCGCCTTCGGCCTCGATTGCGCTTGCGTTATCAGACGCAGTTCGCAATTGCCGAGCCAGGTCAGGCGTCAGCGCCATTTCGAGGGCGCGCGAGGGATTGGCCGCGATCAAATCTGCAAGCGCTCTTGCACGCTGGGCCAGGACTTCGTCCAGTTGCGCACGGGACAAGGTTCGCGAATCGCTGGCCAGCCGTGAATTGAAGCCTGTAAGCTGTTGCGCCAGCGCGTCACTCGAAGCCGATTCCTGGCCCCAGGCCAGCGCCCCCAAGCTAAGCGCCAGGAAGACGCCAAGCAGGCGAAACCCCCTCCGGGGGCTTGTTTTCTGTGCTCCGATCATAGTGACTTGGGCTAGACGGCATCGCTGGGTACGGAAATGGCGCAAGGGGCCTCCAATTACGGATGTGAGTGTGTAAGAAAGTACAGTCGCATAATTCACGTTCCCAGGCAACGCGGACCCTGCATGTGATTCGAAAGTGCGGTGGTAGTTACGTTAATCCGGGTCAGAAGAAATGGCGGCGAGGAGACTTCGTGGCTCACCGGACTTGGCGGTCCGGTGGGCAGGCCGGGAGCCCTGCCCACTAGGTGAGGACGCTGAAGGTGGTTTCGGTGCGCTCCACGGGACGGTAGAGGGTGTCGCGCTCTACGGGCTCGCGGCCGGCGCGGCGGATCAGCTCAAGCAACTCGCCGCGGCGGAAGCCCTGGTTCGTGGCGGCGCCGGCGTCGTGGTAAATGCGCTCTTTCACGATTGTGCCGTCGATATCGTCCGCGCCGAGACGCAGGGCGATTTGCGCGATGCGCGGTGCGGGCGGTTTCGATCCACTCGCTGCCGTCGATCTTGTGATCGCAGATGATGAGGCACGCACCGCTCCGTTGTTTCAATACTTACCCGCCGGCTGCATCCCAAATTCGGGATGCAGGCTCAGCCCGAGACAACTCCCGGCTGATACTTGCGCTACTTGACGTGACAGTTCTTGCAGTTGGCTTTGCTCTCAAATGCGGCGCCGCCAGGGTTGTGGCACATGGCGCATGCCGATTTGGCAGCTTCGGCCGGGCGGTGCATGCTGGCCTTGTATTTCAACGGCGCTTTCGAATCCTCAGGCCACTGGGCCGGGTGACACTTGGCGCACTCGCCCTTGGCGCGTTCCACATGCGCCTGGTGGTTGAAGGTCACCGTTCCGTAATTGGTGGTGAACTTGAGCGCGGTTACGGCGCTGGCCGCGGGAGCGGCGGGCGCGGGTGCGGATACGGCCGGAACGGGCTTCGCGGCAGGCGCAGCCTCGGCCGGCGCGGGGGAGGGCACCGCCGGCTGTTCCGAGGCAGCAACCGCAGGCGCCGCCACGGGTTCAACGACTGCGGCCGCGGGCTTCGCGGGCGCTACTTGTACCGCGGCTGGAGCCACAGTGGGCGCGGCAACTTCCGCGGCAGCCTTCGCAGCAGGTCTCGCGACAGTCGCCGCCGTGGATTTTGAAGCCGGCTGGACGGCGGCCTTCTTCGCTGCCTTGGCAGGCGCCTTGGCCGGAGTCTTAGTCGCAGTCTTGGGCGGAGTCTTCGCCGCGGGCTTGGCCGTCTGGACCGCGGAGCCGGAAGCGGGCTCTTGCTGCGCGGACGCCATCGGCGCTAACAGGCCGACGAACGATCCCAAAGCAAAACAAGCGATGATGTTTCGCATAGTCACTTAATAAGACTCTCACATCTGAAACTGCGTTCCATCCCGCGCATCCCCAGCGGCGCGGTCGCGAATTAAATATCGCTTATCCGGGCGCGTTAACCCTCGTATTTGCCACGAAACTGCTATCCGATGCGCCGGCGCGAACCACTCCGTGCAACTTTCCTCACCGGCCGGCGTCTTATGCAGTAGGAGGCACGGGCCATGAGCAACACATCGGAGAATCTGAAGCTGTGCGAAGCGGTCATGAACCTCATCCTCCAGAAGCGCGCTGAAACAGGCGACCCCACGCTGGGCGAGGCCATCGAGCGCACTGTAATGGACCTTCAATTCAAAGAGTTGGAAGCGGACATCCTGGAAGACCCTGGCGCGATTGAGCCGTGGCTCATCCGCCGCCGGAAGCCCGATTAGCGGTCGCCACAACCGCAGGGGCTCCCGAACGAAGGACAACCGGACAGCTTCACTTGATAGTCACCTGCAGGGTATTGGCTGTCTTGCCATCCACCGTCAGCACGATATCGACGATGCCGCGCCCGGCTAGCGACGAGGGCAGAGGCCCCAATTTGACCTGATCGAGCCCTGCGTATTGGCTTTGCGCCGTTGGTCCCGCGACATTCACTGAAACGCCTCCCACCGTCGCGGTGGCTTGCTGGGAAGCGTTTCTCATACCGGTGCCAAAGAGCAAGAGGTAGACCGGTTGGTTAGCCTGGCTAACGTCGATCGGGACGGCGCTCCGTACGACAGTCGTCATGCTCTGAGCGAAGACAGCTTGTGAAGTCTCCTGGCCGCCGGCTCCAACCGTGATGGAGATCGCCGCCGCCACTCCCTGGCCATCTCCGCTGGCGCTAAACAGACCGGGAGCGACGGAATCCACAAGGACGTCGCCCAGCGAACCGGAGACAGCCACCTGGGCTCTGCCCGCGGCGGTGCCTGACGGCACGACGAAGATTACTTCCGAGGGCGCGGCGGCGAGCACGTTGGCCTCACGCGCCGCGCCCGCGCTATCCTGAACCACTACCTGGCCGCCGGGGGCCGGGCTGACATACGCAGCCACAATCGATTCCGGAGCTACAGTTCCGCTTGTGCGGCTGGCAGCCGAAACGGCTTTGAGACCGGCGCTGCGCGCCGGGACGACGTACGAATCGGCGACCATGCCGTTCTTTTGGGTGGAGGTTTGATTCGCCGACGTCCACGTCTGTATGTACTCCGCTTTCACGGAAGCGAGAGAGACCTGCACTCGAATGTAGCCGGCGCCGCCGAGGGCCGTTCCGTGGGTGTAGCCGTAGCTTGTGGCGCGCGTTCCCAGGCTGAGGTTCTTGGCGCTGGGCTGCGGCCCTTCCTGATAGACGATTCCGTCCAGGTCCTGCTTGACGTAGACATGATCGTGGCCGTGGAAGAAGACGGTCACGTTATTGGCGACCAGCAATTGATGGATGGGCATGGGCCAGCCGGGCCGGGCGGCATCGAAACCCCACGTGCCATCCAGGTTGTACCCGCCCCACTCGAGATACTTGGCTGTTTCGATTCCGCCGCGCATGGGGCCATTCATGTTGAGGCCGCCCACCAGATTGTGGCAGAACACGAATTTGTAAGTGGCCGTACTCGTCTCCAGCGTGCTCTTGAGCCAATCGTATTGGGTGCGGCCCAGAGTCAGCGACCAGTCTCCGCTCGCCTCGGGCGACGAGGGCTGGTTCCAGTAGGGATCGAGGACGATGAATAGCGCGTCGCCCCATTCCCACGAGTAATAGCTCTGACGCTGACCGGCGATCGAATAAGTCTGCGTATCTCCCGAGTAGAAGCCGTCAGGCACTGGATTCGGGTAATACTGTTTGCGGTACAGGGTGTCCCAGATGGCTACATTGTTGGCGGTCCCATTGAGATTCCTGCCCCACTCGCCTTCGTGATTGCCCAGGGTGAGAAACAGCGGCACGGAGTGGCAGACCAGATCGTAGTAGGACCGCAGCAGTTTGACGCGGCCCAAGACGCCCGCGTCGGTCGCGGGATTCAACTTGTCGGACATCATGTTGTCGC
Source organism: uncultured Acidobacteriia bacterium (assembly GCA_903925975.1). Lineage (GTDB taxonomy): Bacteria > Acidobacteriota > Terriglobia > Bryobacterales > Bryobacteraceae > BOG-224. Next base: position 21,184 of record CAIYHG010000042.1, read on the forward strand.
CGAGATCGACGAGAAAGTCGGGCTTATCCGCCAGTTCGTTGGCCAGCGTGAGGGCGTACATATCGGCATCGGAGTTTTCGTCCAGGTGCGGATCGAACTGGACGTCGAACGTGAAGGCGGCGCCGCGCGGCCTCTGGGTTTGAAACGAGTGCTCTGCGCGGGCGGCGTAGGCAGCCGCGCCGGGCGCCCGGTACTGCATCCGGTAGTAGTAGCGGGTATTGGCCTGGAGCTGGTCGATCACCACGTTAAAAGGAGTTCCGCCGGAATGAACGGCGGAAGCGGTCTTCGCGGCGTAAGCGCCGGATGCCGTCCCGTATTCGAAGTAGACTTCGAGATCGCGGTCCGCAGCCACGTTCACGGTGACTGAATTGTTAGTCACTCTGCCGAGGAGTTCGTTGCCCATGAACGCAGGCTCAGCCGCGGCGAGCGCGGCCGCCGCAAGTAACGTTCCAGCGAGCTCTAGCATTGCTTTCATTTCCAGATCACCTCAGACTCCTCAAGCAATTAGTGGCGCACCGTCAGCAGTGTTCCGCTTTGAGTGGACGCGCCGTTGTAACTCGCGACGATGGGCAGGTCGCCATCCGGAGCGCCGGACGGGACCACAATATTGAACTGGAACAACCCGGCGGCTATGAGCCCGGCGGATTGGACCGTTGCGGCTGTGCCGCCGATCTTGATATCCGGCAACTTGGGCAGCGAACTGGGGACGCCGGTCCCTGAAGTGGAACCGAAGCCGCCGGCGTAGAGCGCGATGGCTTCTCCTGGCTTGGCGGGGCTGTTCACGCCAGGGACGAGCCCGGCAGGGCCAACCACTCCGCCATCGGCGTGGGTAGCCACAACATAGAGACCGCCTCCAAACACGAAGAACGACGGCGACAGCGCCTGCGCCTGGGCGGTGAACGCCGGGCTGGCAGAGCCATTGACCGTAACGCGCACGCTGACCGGACCGGACATGGCGTCGGATGGCGGCAGGACAATCAATTGCGTGGGGCTGACGTACTTGAGGAACGCGGCCTTTCCGTTGACGGAGGCGCTGACTCCACCCATCTGCGCCGGCAAGTCGCTGTAGGCGAGATTCGAGCCCTGCCCGGAGAAAGAATCGCCGCGGGGCGCCAGATTCAGACCGTCGATCTCAACCCACGAGTTGGGAGAAATATTGGGGCCCTGACCGGCTGCATCGGCGACGCGCGAAACGGCGGGCGCCGGAGCAGCGGCGCTTGGAGCGATCGTATAGGCGAACTGCACGGCGCCGCTTACGCGGGAAGGCGGATTCTCATCCTGCGGAAGAAACTCGCGAATGTATTCCACTTTGACGGCCGCGGCGGAGACTGTCACCTTCACGTAGCCCGAGTTCGGGAAGATATCGCCGCTCGTATAGGCATCGGCATTGAAGGCAGTGTAAGTATTGTCGGCCGGGTTGGGGAGTTCCTGGTAAGTAACTCCATCGAGCTGCTGATGGGCGTACAGATGATCGTGACCCTGGAAGAAGATGTTCACGCGGTTGGCCACGAACAGATCGTGGATGGACGCGGGCCAAGTGGGGCGCTTGGCCGCAAGCCCTGACGTCCCGTTGCTATTGACGCCGCCCCATTCGTACTGGTTGGCGATCTCGATACCACCGCGTCCCGTGCCCATCACATGGTGGGCGAACACGAATTTCCACTTGGCGGTACTCTGCTCCAAAGTCTGTTTCAACCATAGGTACTGCGCGTCGCCGTGAGTCATCGACCACTTATCCGCGGTCTTGCCCCCGGCGCCGTTCTGGCCTCCCAGCCCGGTGTCCACTTGGGCGGGGGAAGTCCAATAGGGGTCGATGACCACGAAAAGGGCGTCGCCCCATTGCCATGCGTAATAGTCGCGCAGCAGCCCTATGCCGGGCACGTTCGTGACGTTCCCGGTATAGAAGGTTCCGGTATTTGGGTCGCCCGGGGCGGGCGACGGATAGTAGAGGTTGTGCGCGTTTTGGGCCCAGACGGGGACCATGTTGCTGTTGGCGCTATCGGCGGGCAGGTTGTAGTTCGAAAGCGACGTCTCCTCGTGATTTCCCGTGACCAGGAATAGAGGAGCGGTACGGCCGACGAGACCCAGGTACGGTAGTTGCAGAGTGTAGCGCCCGGTGACCGCCGATTGAGTGTAGGGCGTTGGCAGGGTGTCTACGCTGAAATCGTCGCCGCTGGCGACGTAGAAGTCAGGCCGCTCCGAAGCCACGGCCGCCAGCGTCTGGGTATAGAGGCCGGCATTGAACATCGAGGCGCGCTCCGGGTGCGAATCGCCCTGCACGCAGAAGGTGAACGAACTGCCGGGACGCCGCTCGGTATGGAACGAGTACTCGGCGCCGGGCGTGAAGGGGCCGCTTGAACCCGCCGCGCGGGATTCGATCCGGTAGAAGTACCGAGTATCCGGCGAAAGGCCTGTCAGCACTGTCTGCGAGATAAAGAAGCCAGGGGCGTAAGGGTCCGCCGCCGCCACGGCGGACTTGGTCTGGGCGGAGTAAACGCCCGAGGTGACGCCAAATTCAAAGTAGAGTTCCACAGCCGCATCGGCGCGCGCGTTGACGGTGATCGAACGGTCCGTGGGCTGGCCCAGGATCAGAGTAATGGCCGGGGCCGCAGCCAGAGGCCACACCGCGAGCATGAGCGAACTCAGAAAGAGCGATCGGTTCCTGTTTACCAGCACAGCAGCGTTCCCTTAGTACGGTATTGTCACTGATAACACGCCGCGCTTCCTCCTGGCTTCTGGTTCACCAAAGTTTCACAATGGCGGCGATACGCCCATGGCCGGCCAGCGGGAAGTTACTTACCGAATATTCACGGTCACCTGATTTGAGGCTTTTCCACCGACGACGACAATAATTGGCGCTTCGCCGCGTCCCGCGAGCGGGCCCGGCAGCGGACCGAGATTAATTTGATCGAGGCCCGGATACTCGCCCTGGGCCACCGTAATGCCGACCGACACGCCGCCGATGGTAGCCAATGGAGCCCCCATTGCACCACGCAATCCCGTGCCGAAGAGAGTTAGAAAGACTCGATCCGATGTGGCGCCGAGATCGATGGGGACCGTGGAGCAAACGCCCAGCGAGCATTGGAAGGCTAGAACGATGGTTTGCGCGCCCCCGGCCGCGGTGCGGACCACAAGCGCCGCCGCCGGTCCCTGGCCGGTTCCATTCGCGGAAAACAGGCCGGGAGAGACCGTCTCCACAGTCACCGTTGCGACGGCGGATACGGCGGCGCCGCTCGATATCGCGATGGTCGCCTGGCCCGAAGCCGTTGCGGCGGGCATGACAAATGTGACTTGCGCGGGCGAAGCGAAGAGCACTTCCGCGGCGTTGGTTGCGCCGGTGCTGTCCTTCACTGTGACTGCGCTACCGCCTAGTGCGCGCCCGAATGCGGAGACGATGGAACTCGGAGCCACCGAAGCGCTGGAAAGGTAGGCCGCCGAAGCCGCGGTCATGGCCGGCAGGGGCCGCGCCACGCGAAAGCCGGTGTGGTAATAGGGGCCGTTGGGGTTATCGGGCGCCCGATAGTAGCCAGGATCGCGATTCGAAACACGCGCATGGCCGGGGTCGTTCACGCCGCCGTTGTACCAACTGCCCCCGCGCATGTTGCGGTAGGGCTGGCTGTCCGGCATGGGGCTGCCTGTATCCGGACCGGTGGGGTTCTTGGATGGGCTGACGCTGTAGTAGTTCGTGCCATACCAATCATTGACCCACTGCCACACGTTGCCGGCCATATCGTACAGGCCCCAGCCATTCGACCCATCCGCGGTCTGGTAGCTGGACTGGCTGCCGGGCCAGCCGAACTCCGCCTTCGTGTGGAGTTTGCCGTTATAGAAGCCAACAGGCGTGGTCCACGGATACGAGCCGGTTTGGTAGGGGTTGTTCGGGTCCGCCCCCTGATTGGGGTTGGCCGGGTCTGGCCAATTGGCTTTGGCGCTGGCGGCATCATTGCCCCAGGGGAAATTGTAATAGGGGTTGTACTGGCCGCCTCTGCCTGCGTACTCCCACTCCGCCTCGGTGGGCAAACGGTAGCCGTTCTTAGTGAAATCGCATTTCCAGGTAGTCAGATCGTAGGCCGGCTGGAGCCCTTGTTGCGTGCTGAGCCAGTTGGCATACGCCACGGCTCCCGACCACCGCACTCCTACGGGATGATTGGCCCGGCTATCGACTACCGAAAACTTCGCCCCGTCCCATCCGATGCTGCTGTAGTTCAGAATCGGGTGCGTCTCCACGTAGAAATCGGTTCCGCCCTTGCCGTAGATCAGGCCGGAGCGAACCTCGATCAGGCCCTGCGCATAGGCCGAGTTGAGGAACTCGACGTACTGCTGGTTGGTGACGTCGTAGGTTCCGATGTAAAACGAGTCGATCCCCACTAGGTGCAGAGGCCGCTCGTCGCTGGGATGCTGCGGATCGACGAAGTCGTAGTGGTCGCCCATCTGATACTCGCCCGAGGGGAGCAACGTCAGTTCAGGGTATTTGGTTAGGCCGGGTTGAGTGGACTGCGCGTGCGCCACTGAGCCCAGTAAGACTGCGAGCGCCACCGCGAACCATCGCATTCGAGTGGGTTGTTTCATTTGATGTTCACGGTTACGGTGTTGGCGGTGCGGCCGTCTACGGTGAGCACAATGTTGCTTTCGCCCTTGCCCGCGAGAGTGCGCGGCAGGGGCCCTACGGTAACGTAGTCCAGCCCCGGAAACTGGGCGTACGCGGACGCCGAGACAACGGGCGCCGCAACTCCGCCGATGGCGGCGCTTATGGCCGAGAGGGAACTGTAGCCTCGGATGCCTGTGCCGTAGAGAGTCAAATAGAGTTGATCTGTGGCTGCGCCAAGATCGATCGGCGTGGAAACGAACTGCTTGGCGCTCGCGCTATAGCTGAAGACCGGAACATCGCTGCGCACACCGCCGGCGTCAACGCGCTGGGCTTGAATCGAGCCGACTCCCTTGCCAGTGCCGTTGATAGAGAACAAGCCCGGCGCGACGGATTCGATCGACGCGCTGACCCAGGCAGTGCTTGCGGCGCCCCGGCGAATTGTCACGGTGGCAGCGCCTTTGGCGCATTCAGTAGGGACCAGCAGGTTAAGTTGCGACGCCGACGCGAAGAGCAGCGGGCAGGAAATGGTGGCGCCCGTGCTGTCGGTGATCTGGACGGTCGTGCCGGCCAGCGTAGTCGGCGGCGGCGTAGTCATCGAGGCCGCCGCGCCATCCGCTAAACCGCTGCCGGTGACGCTCATGATGGCGCCCGGCGCGCCCGGGCCAGCCTGCAATGCGGCGCCGTTCACATAGGTGATCGAGTACTTTTCCAGAGGACCTTTAGGGGTCAAGTCCCGGCCCACAAGGCCGGGAAAATCCGGCGCGTACTTGCGGACCTTGAACACGGAGTTCATGTTCTCGTTCTTGGCGTCGAGGCTTGGGGTCTGCCCTTGCGCGAGAGGCCCCGTCTGAACCACCGGATTCACGTACTTCCAGACGATCTCACCGGCCGAGGTTACCTCCTCGATCACGCCGTGGGTCCCATAGCAGATCAGCGTATTCCCGTTGGCCATGCGCTCGGCGCCGGCAATATCCGGTTCGTAATACTGTTCCGTGCCGCTTCCGGCGTAGGTCCAGGCGAGCTTCTGAGGAGCGTATGCGGAACCGCCGGCGGGGGAGTAGTTTCCGTTCGAATCCACGGACGGGACGAACTCATCCACCGAGGAGTAATTGCCGGCGGGGCGTTTCACGCCGTTGTTCATGATCAGTACGTTGCCCGCGCCGGGGAGGCCCTTCGCCACCCATTGCGTATCGTGCTGCTGGTAGAAGATCTCGTCGGCGGCCTTACCCGCGCCGTACATCGAAGGGTTGCCCCAGCGGTAGAGAAGGTCGCCGCCGTTGCCGTACCGCCCGCCGGAGTGGCTCGCCGCTTCGGCTTTGGTGGTGGAGTGATCGATGATCCAGACTTCGCTGTTGCCGCGCACGCTGAGCATGATCTGGTCGAGATCGGCATTGTAATCGATACCGTTCATGTGGTTCCAGAACGCGGCGATCTTGGTGGGGTACGAGGAGTTCGGGTCCACTAACTCGGGATGCGCGGCGGGCGTGCCGTAGTTCGATTTGGCGGAGTCATAGCTCTGCACCAGGTGGTCCCACACGTGCCATTCCCAAACGATCTGGCCGCCGCTCGGGTAGATGGGCTGAATCTCGACAACGGCGTCCGGGGCGAGATTGCCGTCTCCGCCGGGCTGCAGGATGTCCGGGCGGAAACCCGCGGCGGCCATCTGCGCGGGGCTCTTAACCTCAACCATCAAGGCGATGATGTTGCCGTTCGGAAGGCGCTTGAAATCGTGATGGAGGGCGTAAGTGGAAGTGGCGTATTGGTAAGTCCACAGCACATTGCCATCCCAATCGAACTCGCGGAAGCGGCCGCCATCCCCGCCGCCGATGGGCGGTCCCTGGCCGGGGAGCGAATCCGAACGAAGGAGGTGGCCGTTGGTCAAAAGGTAGGCCATGCGGCCGGGCTCGGAGTTTCCGCCGTTCCAGGAATGGACTACCTGGCCGTTGTTGTCAATCAGGTACGTGTAGCCGTTGTGAATAGGCGGCAACAGGAGATAGCCCGGCGAAGCCTTCGCGGCATTGTTGAGGAAGAGGCCAAACGTGTGGTCCTGGCCCGGTGCGAACTGCGCGGATGCCGCAATCAGGAACAACGAGAGAATGCAGTTTCGCCGCATAATCGATCTACGCCCATTATCGTCGGGGCGATCTAGCGGCGCCCGTCTTTTACCCTTCCCTTACAAAACCGCGCGCTGGGAGCGAGGGCTGGGCGGGCGTTGGCGCCTGAAGATGAGGCCGGAAAACGGCTGGTGAGTTTGGAGGCTGGCAGGGTGGCCCAAGTTACTACGCGGCGCGGGGCCAGGCTGATAAGCCCGGCCCCGTGCCGAATACCCGAGCGTCC
>CAIYHG010000043.1 GCA_903925975.1 uncultured Acidobacteriia bacterium
ACAGCAGGCCGGAGTGTGATCTGGCGGCGAAAAGCGGCGTTTTTCAACACGCCGCGCCCCCGCCGAGGGCGCAGCCCGGCTTCGAAATACCTCAACGGCCCATGCTTTCGCGTCAGCCACAACCGAATGGCCGCTGCCTTCTAGCCTTTTTCAACAAGTTCCTAGGGTTCGCATAGCGTATATATGTTGATGGTACAAAGGCGGCGACGCCACGCGTCTCCGCCCTGCACCCCCATGAAAGAAAAGCGGGCCTTCAAACCAGATCTGCCGCGTCTGGTCCGAAGGCCCGCCATCTGCGTTTCGTGGCTCGGTTACGCCGACCGTTCCGCCGCCTGCAAAAGCGCGCGGATGTAGCCGTAGTAGAACGACTGATAGTCTCCTCCGTTATCGCTGGGAGACTGGACGCCGTGGTCGGGCTGAATCATATACGGATAGCCGGCCGCTTTGTAGATCTTCATCGCTCGGAACATGTCCACAGCGCCTTCGTCCACCGCTACTTCGGAGAAGCCGTTCCGGCCGCCCGTGATGTTCCGGAAGTGGACGTTGAAGATCTTCTTCTTCTCGGCGAACCACTGGATGTGGCCGTAGATTTCCTTTGCAGGGTCCACGCACATTTCGGCTAGACAGCCTTGGCAGAGATTCAGGCCGTGGTAAGGGCTCTCCTTGATTTGAACGAACTTCTTCAGCCCTTCGACGCTCCCGAGCACCGGAACGATTCCCTGCCATTCCGCTACAGGAGAGTCGTTCGGGTGGCAGGCCATGCGAACCTTGTACTCCTCCGCAACCGGCACGATGTGTTCCAGGAAATAGGTAATCCTCTCCCAGTACATCTCCGCAGTCACCTTGCCGGCGCGGGTTAGCGGCGGGTCCGGCGCCTTGGCGATCTTCGGGTCCCAGGAGGTATAACTGGTATCTCCGCGGCCCGGCTTCGGCCCGCTGCGAAGCACGCCTAGAAGACTCATGTTGTATTTGAAACAGGGGATCTTCGCGGCGGCAAGGTTCTTGATCGTGTTCTGAAGCGCTTCGATCTCCCGCGCCCGCTCGGGCTCCTTGCCCAGCATTATGCCCGGGTTCTTCTCGCGATCGATATGGCTCGACGAGAGCTGGGCGGGAGTATAGATCTCGACCTTGAGATCGTATTTCGCGGCGAGGTCGGTTAGCGCGTTTAGTTCCTCCACCTTGGGGGTGAGGCGGTTTTCCTCGGGCGGTATCCGCACGGAGCTGACGATGTTCTTGATTCCCCAGCGTCCGAGAGCTTTCATCCCCTGCTCGTTGGACGCGTCCGCTCCCGCCTTCATCAACATGGGTTGCGGAGCGGGCGCCGCCTCCGCCGATGGCGCGACGCCGGAAACCGAAGCGGCTGCCGCGAAGGCGCCGGTGGAAATGAAATTACGGCGATTCATTGTTAGTTCTCCTTAGTTATTGCGCGAGATCGCTCTTGGCGAAATGCTGACAGTCCGGCCGCTACGGTCTGCTCAAGGGCAGACCGCCGAAAATCGACTATAACAGGCGCCGGGCTTCGGAATCGCACGCAAGAGCTCCAAACTCGAAAGCGCGTGCGTCCGTTGGGACGCACGCGCCTGCCGATCTATTGCGCCGTCGAACGCCAGCGGTTCCGAACGGCGCCGATTGTTACCAGTACAACTTCAGGCCGAACTGCATCTGCCGCGGGTTGTTCGACATGCTGGAGATCTGGCCGAACGTGTTAGCGTTCAGGTTTGTCGCCGGGGCTGCAAAAACAACCCGATTGAAAACATTGAAAGCCTCCGCGCGGAAATCGATTTTGAATTTCTCCGTCACCCTGAACGTCTTTGCGATGCTGGCATTTTCGCTCAAAGTTCCGGGTTGATGCACTTTTGAATTCTTGCGCGGGGCATTGCCCAGCACCCCGACGGGCTGAGTCGGGAATACGCTGGCGTCCAGGTACCGATCCCTATTCGGATCGAAGGTCCCGTCCGCAGCGGCCGCCGTCAGCCAGTCGTAGGTAGTAACAACCGGCCTGTTCGAGCCGTTGTAGATAGGCAACGAGCTGTTGGTGGTCACGCCGATGGGCGCTCCCGTGTAGTAGGACTGAATCGCGCTGATCCGCCATCCACCGATGATCTGACTGACGATTCCGCCACGGTTTAGGAACCGTTTTCCTTTCCCGAAAGGCATATCGAAGATGGTGTTCAACTTTAGCGTGTGCGTCTGGTCGAAGTTACCCACGGACTTCTCAAGCCCGGGGTTGGCCGTATCCATGGCGCGGCCGCTGCCGCTGAAACTATCGGCGTTCGTGATGATCTTCGAGAACGAATAGCTGCCCTGGAACGTGATGAAGTTGTTGCTTCTGTAGTTGAGCTTCGTCAGCAGGGCGTGATAGGTGGAGTGTCCGGACCTGTCGCCGCCGCCGCTCCTGGTGTTGATTTCCAGGTACTGAGGGAACGGCCTGAGCGATTGGCTGACGGTCTGCGACGTCTGTGCGGACGTGGTGAAAGCGGCATACGGCGCTGTAAAGCCCGCGGCAACCGCGGAGGCCGATGTGATCTTCGAATTCATCAGGCTGATCGCCTGCGATGCGCCATACTTGGCCACCAGGCTGTTGAACGTCGCCAGGGGTACCTGGTTGATGTTCATCAGTCCGGCGTTGAGGTGAGCGCCCATCGTGGCATTGTAGTCCGCTTCAGCCGTGAACTTGCTCGTCACCTGGCGCTGAATCGAGAACGTCCAGTTGTAGTACGTGGATGGTCTTGCGGATTCCCGCCCGTTCCAGTAATCGACATCCTGATTGTTCTGGAATGACGGGTTGATCTGCGGAGGCAGCGGATAGGACGGCATGCCGGTATCCCACTTGAACGCGGGGTTGATGCCCTGGTCAGCCGACGCAAAATTGTACTGGCCGATGAAGCCGGAGTAGTGGCTGCTGGAGCCCAACACCGACACGCGGCCGAACGATTCGCCAACCGCCGCGCGGAGGGTGGTCTTTTCGTTCAGGGTGTAGGCCAAACCGAGGCGAGGCGAAATCGCCCCGAGATAGCCCGGAATCAGGCTGTGCTTATTCTGCCGCCCGCTTCCGAAGCCGGCGAAAATCAGCGCGCCCTTGTAGTTGTTCACAGTCGGGTTCGGCTCGGTGGGGGAGAAGTCGGAGTACTGATCGCCACCCGAAATCGGCGGCATGGTGAACTCATAACGCACCCCGTAGTTGATCATGAGGTTTCGCGCGATGCGCCAGTCATCCTGCGCAAATACGGCGTGATAGCGGTAGATCTGCTTGAGGTAACGTTCCGTCTCGGTAGCTCCCGTATCTGCATTACCCAATAGGAACGACGCGAACGAACTGCCGCTCGTGGCCGATGTCGCGCCCGGAACAGCTGTTTCCAGGAAGCTGAAACCGGCTTGCCCTGCGATTTGCTGCTGTCCGAACCCGTTGGCCTCCTGATGGTCGTAAGTGTAGCCGAACTTGAAGGAGTGCGTTCCCCGGATGTAACTCAGGTTGTTCTGCAGAGTCCAGGAAGGCTGCTCGGTGCCGTTGTCGGCGGCGCCGCCCCAACCGGAGAATTCCGAGAAAGAGACCTGGCCCATGTTCCTGTTGCAATCGACCGCATTGATGATGCAGACCTTATTCTTCCAATCCTGACCCACGTTGATCGAGTACGAATCCTTATTGAAGGTGTTCATGCCCCACACCAGGTGGTTGAACATGTGCGAATTGATGTTCCAGTCGTAGGTCGCCCTGTGCAGGTCCGCGGTGTTGCTGGTCTTGCTCGAACTGTTGAACGGCACGGGAAGACCAACGGGGCCTGCGGCGCCCGGTTGCCGGAGATCGCCCGTGTGGTTGTAGACGTAGGAGACCTTGTGACTGTCGTTGATGGAATGGTCTACCTTGATGCTCGTCTTGTCGGTGGCCTCCGCCGTGCTTCCGCTGCTCAGGCGCACGTAGTTGTTATTGATGTAGCCGTACGTTCCAGGCGTGATGCCGGGGCGATTCGGGACCAGGTTGGCTGCCTTTGCAAGTGCGATGTACTGTTTGGAAACAGCGCTGAACTTGGCGAGCGGAATCTGGTTGCCCACGTACGGATCGCGAACGTACCCCGTGCCGGCAGCGTTCAGCCGTGTCGTGCTCGGGTCGTAAACCACGATCTGCTTGTTGTTCTTATCCACCAGATTGGTGAAATTGCCGTCCCACATCTCCGACGTCGGAACGCTCGAGTAAGAACTCGTGTCCGACTGGCGGATGCGAAAACCCTCGTAGCTAAAGAAGAAGAACGTCTTGTTCCTGCCGTTGTACACTTTCGGAATATAGATCGGCCCGCCGAGGGAGACGCCGAAATCGTTCTGCTTGTAGATGCCCTTCTGCGTGGCGAAGAAGCCGCGCGCATCCACTGCGTCGTTACGGAGGAAGTCGTAAGCCGAACCGTGAACCTCGTTGGTACCCGATTTTGACGCGAAACTGATTACGCCGCCGCCGGCTTGTCCGAATTCGGCCTTGAACCCGTTCGTGTCGACGGTGAACTCGGTGATGGCTTCTACCGAAGGCGTGAGGTAATTGTTTTCGCCGGTATTGCTGGCACGGTTCGTATTGACGCGGACGCCGTCAAAGGTTGCCGAAGAGGCTCCGCTCTGGCCGCCACCCAGGATGAGTCCGCTGCCGCCCTTTGCGTCCGCCATCGTAGCGGCGAGATCGAACGGACTGCGCATTGCGCCGCCGACTACCAGCGGTAACTGGTCGACCATGTTGTTGGACATGTTCTGACTGATCTTGGCGTCTTCGGTCTGCACCAGCACGCTCTGTGCCTGCACTTCGACGGTTTGCGTGACGCCACCAACTTCGAGTCTCACGTTGACGCGCGCCGTAGCGCCGGCCGATAGCGTCAGATTGTCAATCACAGAAGTCTGGAAACCCGGCGTGGAGACTTCCACCCGGTAGTTGCCTGGGCTGAGGTTTGCAGCATTAAAGTCGCCGTGTATTGGTCCGGTCGGGGTGGACAGCCGAATTGGGATAAGTGAAGTCATTGAATCACGCCGCCTGAGCGAGGTCAAGAGAAAAGTCGCGCCGGGCCTGGGCTGGGGTGCGGTACCCCAGTCGGCCCAGG
>CAIYHG010000044.1 GCA_903925975.1 uncultured Acidobacteriia bacterium
GCGAAGCCGCCGCCGCGGTGCGTGATGTGAGCCACGGAGCCATTGCGCATAAGCCAACGCTCCTCCACTGGCCTTACGTTGAATTTCGTGCGCCGCTTCATCTTCATCGCCCCCTCTCCCCCTCGCCCGCTCTCGAACTTCCCGTTCAACTCCTCACCCAACAGCCTGAAATTCATCCGGTAGTGCGCCTGGAACCGGCGCGGCCCGATCCGGTGCAGCGCCTTTTCGCCTGTCCGGTGGTGGTGCCGGCAGAGCGGGATGGCCCCCCGGTCGTCCGCTTTCTGGGAAAGTCCTCGACCGCCGATGTGCGCCGCTTCTACGTACCAGGATCTACAGCCGAAAACGGCGCAAGGCTGCGTCCGGAGGAAGTTCAGGTACTCAGGGTCTTCCTGGGGTGCCGCGGGCTTGTAAAGGCGGGGTGAGGCTACAGCGTAGGCGGTCACTGAATCGGTCCTCCAGATGTCCGGCCACCCTGCACAACGCCCGTGCCGGCCGTCTTGGCTCTGAGCGGATCCACATAGTTATGGCTCATCTTCCAGTCCGGATTCAACCCCGACCAGGTTCCCCAGGCTGACTCCCAATAGAGCAGGCAACCGCAGAGCCTGCACCCGTGTTTGCCATGGTCGCCTTCGCCGTGCGGACAGCGGCAGCATTGGTTGGTTGTTTCGCTCATTGGGGTTTCCGCTTCCGGTGGATCGGCCCAAAGTCGTCAGGTATGTCGATCTCGTCGGCCGAGACTGGATCGTCGGGGTGCAGCATCGTGAGCAACTCAGCTACGCACTCCTTGCGGGCCGTGTCCTCGTCGGGGAACATCTCGGCGGCATGGGGCAGCCTTTTCTTCGCGTCGCCCATGCGGTACGGATTCCGCCCGCTCTTGGAAAGCTTCACCGGCAGGTTCCAGTTATCCACGACCCGCCGCCAGTTGATCTCGTTCACGTCCATCTCGCAGTGCGCCGGATCCATGACACCCGACGAGAGCAGCGCCATCCGCATGGATTCGGCATTCAGCAGCATCTCGGGCCCGCGCTCGTCGATTATCATGTTGACCGGGTACGTGTTGTAGAGGAATTCGGTCATGACGCAATCCGGGCAAAGGCCCTTCGGCACGGCGGCTTTGCGGAATGGGCGGGAGTCCTCGCGCCGGCTTTCGGCTACCCGGAGCTGCACGGCGCAGCGGTCGCACTTCGCCAAGGCGCTGGGCTGGGTGGTTTCCACCATTCAGTTTGGCTCCCGTTCCCCAAAGGCCCGCTCGTACTCCGTGGCCGCGCCTTCGAGCTTCTTCAGCAGAATCTCGGCTTCCGCGAATCGTCCCGCATCGATGAACCGCCGCAGGATATGCGCGTCGTCGTATCCGTCCATTCGGAATGCCCGGACCCAGGATTCCAACTCGTCGTAGCAGACTTTACAGAGCGGGTGGTGGCTGACGAAGATTGAGGCTTCCCGGCCGCACGGGCATTTCGGTTCAGGCTCAGCCAGGATCTTTTGGTAGAGGAGCACGGCGCAGTCTTCGCAGAGCATGTGTCGCTTGAAGGTGAAAGGGATTCTCTTTTTGCAATGAGAACAATGAAAAGTCATACTTCGCCTCGAGGAAGATTTGGGTTTGATGCCGCGCCCGCCACGGCCGTGTCGGTCGCTGGTTGGCCGCTTTTCCAGTGAATGATCTGCCCTTGGAAGGGTAGACCGTGGACGTTCATCCACCACGAGATCATCTCGTCAAAGGCACCGTTGACGCCCGTCTCGCGGAAGCCGTCGCGCCATGCCAGCGCGTTACACTCGTCCACGCTGAGAGGGATCTGGCAGACCCAGATTCCATAATTCCGCTGATTCCAGGTACCGCCGATACGCTCGCCAATTATAGTCCGCGCGCGTAAGAGTCTGGCTATCCGAATGTCCTCCACCTTCACGCAGGGCCACGCGCCAATCAGGTGCATCGTCTTCTGGCGCGCATCCCCGTAGCAGTAGCAGGTTTCCCCCACCTTGGCGGGATTCTTGCGGTAGGCCCGGATGGTGTGCTGTTTCGAGCCATCCAGGAGATAGGGTTCGAATCGCTTCTTGAAGGTCAGGAGCATAAGCGTTCTCCTCGAAGTACAACTGCCGATCGATGTTTAGAACCCAACATCGCCATCCTTTCCCTCCTTGTTTCCAAAATCGCTTCCGCCCAGATCCGCTCAAATGCCTTCTTGGGCTTCGCCTTCGGATGCGGCGTGAATAGTCAGCGCGGCCCACATCGTAGCATCACACCCCAGCACCACTCGGTATCTACCAGCAGCGGGTGCGCCGGAGGAGACCCCGGCGATGTCGAACTGCTGTCCTCTAGGCTGCATTGGTTGCCTCCAGCAGAGCAGCCAATAGCGTGGCGTGCTGGCGCTGGTACTCGGCCAGCAGCGGGGCGCTCTGGCGCTCGTACTCGGCCCGCAGCAGGGCGCGCTGGCGCTGGTACTCGGCCCACAGAGGGGCGCGCTGGCGCTCGTACTCGGCCCACAGCGTGTCGCGCTGGCGCTCGTACTCGGCCAACAGCGGGTCGCGCTGGCGCTCGTACTCGGCCCACAGAGGGTCGCGCTGGCGCTGGTACTCGGCCCACAGA
>CAIYHG010000045.1 GCA_903925975.1 uncultured Acidobacteriia bacterium
ACAGAGCACCACGGCGAAGACCACAACCGGGAAATCTTCCTCGGCCCCAAGGCCCAGGAGATCATCCGGGCGCACTTCAAACCCAGCATGAACGCCTACCTGTTCACCCCGGCCGACGCGCTGGAATGGGAACGAGAGCAGCGCCATCAGCGTGCCGCGCAGAACAACACCAGAACCCCCGTCTACCCCAGCGAAACCCGCCGACTCCAGGCCGAAGCGGAGAAGGCCAGGAAGAACCCGAGGAAGACGGCCGAGTTTTACGACAAGGACGCCTTCGCCCGCTGCGTCAAACGTGCCTGCAAGAAGGCGGGACTTCCGGCCGGCTTCACGCCCAATGCTCTACGTCACTCCGCAGCTACCCGCGTCCGCCGGCTCTATGGACTGGACGGCGCCCAGGTTGTGCTCGGCCACAAACACGCGACGATCACCGAGGTGTACGCGGAGCAGAGCCGAGAGCACGCGCGCGAGATTATGGCGAAGATCGGGTAAGATGATCACAACGGGCAAGCGGAGTAATTACCGCTTGACAGGTTCGGGCGCGGCCGCCGGTTTGCACCTACGCCAGCGCCGCCCCGGACCCCTCCCGCAACCAGTAGGTGAAAGATGATCCGACAACCTGTTGACATGGCGGCGAAACTTCGAGACTTGGCCGAGGCGCTCAAAGCGGCCAAAACCAGGTTGCGCCCCATCGAATGGCGAACCGGCATCGCGTACCGATCAAAGCTTGCCGAATCATGGGATGGCGAAGGCTTCCCGCCTACCGTCATCGCGCATCACGCCATCCTTGAACGGGTTGCCCGGCAAGCTTGCGGCTGTTGGGCGTGGATTGTGAAGCGGACGGGGCGGCGGGATGAATTCAAAGGGAACCCACGTTTCACGGATCCCGATTGGACGCATCACGCTGAGAAGGTTCCTGGAACGCGGCGGGAAAATAAGTGGCGACAAGCCGAGCCGCATCACCGAATGGACGCCTTTGCGGCGTGGGCAAAGAACCTGCCCGGCCACGCATCCGATTTGCCAAGCCCGAGCAATCACGGCGATACCTGGCTTTGGGCACTGCGCCGCGTGGCGACGTGGCTGGATACGCCAGAGCCGGCACCGTCAGCGGGCGCAGCCGAGAAGCCGGCCGAGGTAGAGAAATCGACACCGGCACCCAATGAGAAACCAGAAGCCGCGGCCGAGGCCGTGATAAAGCAGCTTGCCAACGAGATCGGCGTGAAACCGAATCGCCTGCCCCTCTTTACCTATTTCTACGCCAACCGCAACGGAAGTCTTCGGGCCGCAGCAGATTTTGCGAAGTGCTCGCCCACCACGGCAGGCACTTGGCGCAAGAAGTGGGCGAAGGTGCTCGGCGAACCGCGACTCAGCAAGGATTCCATCGCTGACCGCCAGCAGCGAGCAAGAGGGCGGGGAGCACTCTACGCGCCCGATGATCCTCGCCACACCAGACAATAGCGTCCAATCCTTGTCCAAACTGGACACCTGAATTTTCTCTGAAATGCTGAATCGACCGGAAATATCCGGGAATACAGGGATATTCTGCGCGCGCCGAGTGGCCCCAAGTGTCCAAAAATACTGGACATCTGGCCAAAGGGCATGGCAACAAACGCAACATACACACCGGAATACATCGGCAT
>CAIYHG010000046.1 GCA_903925975.1 uncultured Acidobacteriia bacterium
CCCTCATGATCGAGCACTTGTGCGGCCAGGTGGGGAAGGCGGTTTCGCCTGCCATGGTTTCGTCCACAAGCTCTTAAGGGGCCGCGCCGCAGCCGGCGCGCCTACGCCGCCCGCTTCGGCTTCAGATTCGGCAGGAACGCGGCTAGCAGGCCTATCGCGGGCAGGTACGAGCAGATTTGATACACCGCGTCGATGCCCGAGCGGTCGGCTACTTGTCCCAGCGCGGCGGAGCCTACGCCCGCAACGCCGAAGGCGAAGCCAAAGAATAGGCCGGAAATAACGCCCACCCGTCCCGGTACCAGTTCCTGCGCGAATACCAGAATTGCCGAGAAGGCGGAGGACATCACCACGCCCACGGCAACGGTCAGCGCGATGGTCCACGGCAGATTCGCGTAAGGCAGCGCGAGGCTGAAGGGCAGCGAGCCGAGGATGGAACACCAGATGACGGGCTTGCGGCCGAAGCGGTCTCCGATCACTCCGCCCAGCATCGTGCCCGATGCCACGGCCCCGAGGAAGATGAACAGGCAGATCTGCGACATCCGCACGGAAGCGTGGAACTTCGAGATCAGATAGAACGTGTAGTAAGTCGAAAGGCTCGACATGTAGACGTATTTCGAAAACGTGAGCGTGAACAGAACCAGCAGCGCGAATCGCACGCGCAACGAGGGCAGTTTGGGAGGCGCGGGAGCGGTTTCGCGAGCCTTGGCCAGGGTGGCGAGATGCCGCTTGTACCAACCGCCGGTCCACGTCAGCAGGCTGATACCGGTTAAGGCCAGCGCGGAGAACCAGGCTATGCTGCGCTGCCCGTAGGGCGCCACGATGAAGGCGGTAAGCAGCGGCCCGACTGCGGCGCCGGCATTCCCGCCCACCTGGAAGAAAGATTGCGCCATGCCGTGGCGGCCGCCCGAGGCCATGCGGGCCATTCGTGACGCTTCGGGGTGAAACACGGCGGAACCGAGTCCAAAGAACGCCACGGCCACCAGAATGGCTACGTACGTGGGCGCCCTGGAAAGCAGAAACAGCCCCACCAGCGTGGACGCCATTCCCACGGCCAGGGAATACGGCTTGGGGTGACGGTCCGTGTACCACCCGATCACCGGCTGAACCAGGCAGGCCGTGAGTTGATTCGTAAGCGCGATGAACCCGATCTGCCCGAAATCCAGTTTGTAGGTTTCCTTGAGGATGGGGTAGACGGCGGGCATCACGAACTGCAGCAGATCGTTAATGAAGTGGCACAGGCTGATGGCGCAGAGAATCTTGAACGCAGTACGCACCGGCGCGCTCATGGGCGCGAGGCTGGGCGCGGTTGCGGCGGATGGTGCGTTCTCTGGGGTGGCCACGAAGTTCCAGTGTAGCCGGGTTCGGGGCGTTTCATGAATCAGCCGCCGCCACGCTAAAATTGAAGCAATCCATGCCCACCGAGGCCAAGCCAGCAGGCGTGCGCCAGTTCTTCTCGCGCCACGGGACTCTTTCGAAGTGGCACCCGAACTATGAGTTCCGGCCGGGACAGGTGCAAATGGCCGAAGCGGTAGAAGCCGCGCTGGTCGAAAAGCGCCACCTGATTGTGGAAGCCGGCACGGGGACGGGGAAGACGCTGGCATACCTTGTTCCCGCGCTGCTTTCGGGAAAGCGCATCATCGTTTCCACGGGCACGAAGAATTTGCAGGAGCAGCTCTTCTTCAAGGACGTCCCTTTCCTGCAGCAACATTTTCCGCGGCCCCTGCGCGTTTGCTACATGAAGGGCCGCAACAATTACGCGTGCCGCCAGAAGATTTACGACGCGGAAAAAGAGCCGGTGCTTGCGGGGCTTGAGGAAGTGGCCGATTTCCAGATAATCCGCGAGTGGGAAAAGACCACCGAATTCGGCGACCGCGCGGAGATCAAGCAACTGCCCGAAGCGAGTTCCGCGTGGGCCAAGCTCGATGCCCGCAACGACCTTTGTACCGGCCAGAAGTGCCCCAACTTCGAGCGCTGCTTCATCACGTTGATGCACCAGCGCGCCATCGAAAGCGACATCATCATCGTCAACCACCATTTGTTCTTCGCCGATCTGGCGCTGAAGGACGAGCGGTATGAAGGCGGCATCCTGCCCGATTACGACGCCGTGGTGTTCGACGAAGCCCACGAAATCGAAGACGTGGCCGGGCAGTACTTCGGCGTTTCGGTGAGCAACTACCGCGTGCAGGATCTGAAGCGCGACATCACAGCCGTGGCGCGCACCAAGAAATTCGGCGCGGCCGAGCTGGACCGCATCCTGCAGCGGCTGGAGGATTTGAGCGGCAGGTTCTTCGCATTGTTCGGCGATGGCGACGGGCGAATGTCGTTCGAAGGGCGGGATGGCTTTAGGGAAGCTAACGAGGACGTTTACACCGACCTCATCGCGGCGTTCGAGCTGATCTGCTCCCACTTGAAGCTGATTTCGAACCCTCCCGAAGAGATTCAGCCGCTGTTCCGGCGCGCGTTCGAATTGGCTGAGGCGCTGCGCTTCATCATGGAGGAAGACGACGAGGCCTACGTCTACTGGGTGGAGCGGCGCGGGCGCGGGCGTTTTTTGCAGGCCACTCCGATCGAGGTTTCGAACCTTCTTACCGACCGCCTCTTCGGCAAAGTGAGTTCGGTGATTCTCACGTCGGCGACGCTGGCCGTCTCGGGCGGTTTCGATTACGTTCAGAAACGGCTGGGAGTGGAGCACGCGCGCACAGCCATCGTGCCCGGCCACTTCGATTACCAGACGCAGGCGCTGCTCTACGTACCACCGCATCTGCCCGACCCGCGCGGTCCGGCATTCACCAGGGACGCCGCCGAAGAAGTGACGCGCATCCTGGAACACAGCCGGGGCCGCGCCTTCGTGCTGTTTACCAGCTACCAGCAGATGCGCCTGGTCTACGACCGCGTCTCGTTCGAGATTTCTTATCCCACTCTGCTGCAGGGCACGGCGCCGCGCAGCGCGCTGCTCGATGAGTTCCGCTCCACGCCGAATTGCGTACTGTTTGCCACGTCATCCTTCTGGCAGGGCGTGGATGTTCCGGGCGAGCAATTGAGCTGCGTTATCATTGATAGACTGCCGTTCGCCGTTCCGGGAGACCCCGTGGTTGGCGCGCGAATCCGCAGCGTGCGCGCCGCGGGTGGGGACCCGTTTTACGACTATCAGGTTCCGCAGGCCGCCATCGCCCTTAAGCAGGGTTTCGGGCGGCTGATTCGCAGCAAATCGGACCGGGGGGTACTTACGCTGCTCGATAACCGCATCACCAAACAGCGCTACGGCCAGGTATTTTTCGATAGCCTGCCTGATTACCGGTTTACGACCCAGATAGAAGACGTGGAGAAGTTTTTCGATGTTTGAAGTGACCATTGAAGAGACGTTCGCGGCCGGACATGCGCTGCGGAACTACCGCGGCAAGTGCGAAAACGTGCACGGGCATAACTACAGGTGCCAGGTCATGCTGCAAGGGGAGCAGTTGGACCCCATCGGGCTGCTGGTGGATTTCGTGGAGATCAAGAAGGCCGTCCATGCAGTGCTCGACCGGCTGGACCACGTGTGGTTGAACGATCTGCCGCCGTTCGACGTGCTCAACCCCTCGGCCGAAAACATGGCGAAGTATATTTACGACGAAGTCAGCCAGGGCTTGAAGACAAACCCTTCCGGGGCGCGCGTGGGCTATGTGCGGTTGTGGGAAACGGACACCGCCAGCGCGACTTATCGGCCGTAAGCGGTGGATTCGGGTGTGGGCAGGCCCGGAGGCCTACCCCACTGGACTAGCGGCCGTAATAGGCTGCGTTCTTGGCTGTGAACTCCTTCCACTTTTCGGGGAGGTCGTCCAGGGCGAAAATCGCCGAGACGGGGCAAACCGGAACGCAGGCGCCGCAATCGATGCACTCCACCGGGTCGATGTAGAGCATCTCGGCCTCTCCGAACGGGCCTTCATCCTTCTTGGGGTGGATGCAATCCACCGGGCAGGCGTCGACGCACGCAGTGTCCTTGGTGCCTATGCAGGGTTCAGCAATCACGTATGCCATTTATGTGTTTTTCCCAGCTCCATTAGATATCACACGCGACGATGAAATACAAATGGGCGGCTGGCATTTGGTGCGCGCAGGCGCCAAACTGAATATGATGCAGGCCAAAGTCAGAAAAGCCGTCTTTCCCGCCGCCGGGCTGGGTACCCGCTTCCTGCCCGCGACGAAGGCGCAGCCGAAGGAAATGCTGCCGATCGTGGATAAGCCGATTATCCAATACGGCGTCGAAGAGGCGCTGCAATCCGGGATTCAAAACATCATCATCGTGACGGGCCGGGGCAAGAGTGCGATTGAAGACCATTTCGACGTGAGCTTCGAGCTGGAGAATATGCTCGAAACCCGCGGGAAGAAAGACCTGTTGGCCATTGTCCGGAACATATCGGACATGATCAACGTTTCCTACGTGCGCCAGAAGGAAGCGTTGGGCCTGGGCCACGCCGTGCTGCGCGCCATGGAACTGGTGGGCCACGAGCCGTTCGCCGTGGTGCTGGCGGACGACCTGATCGAGGCCGAAACGCCTTGCCTGCGGCAACTGCTGGACGTCTACAGCTTCTTCTGCTCTCCGGTGCTGGCCGTGATGGAGGTTCCGCCTGAGGCCATCCCCGCATACGGTTGCATCGACGCCGAACCGGTGCGGCACAACGGCAGCCACGACCGCGTGTACCGGATCCGCGACCTGGTGGAAAAACCTAAAGCCTCGGAAGCGCCTTCGAATCTCGCCATCATCGGCCGGTACGTGCTTACGCCCGATATTTTCGATTCCCTTCAGACCATCGAGCCCGGAGCGGGCGGGGAATTGCAACTCACCGACGCGCTAAGGCACCTGCTACGCACGCGGCCGATTTACGCGTATCGCTTCGAGGGCACGCGCTATGACGCCGGCGACAAGCTAGGGTTCCTAAAAGCCACCGTGGAATACGCGCTAAAGCGGCGCGATCTGGGCGGGCCGTTCCGCGAATATCTGAAGGGTCTGGCGCTGTAGCGGAGGCCGGGGCTCACGCGCTCATAAGATGCTTCGGGCGTCTGAGGGGTACGTCTCACCCTCGGAGGGTTCGCGCACCGCTCTGTCACGGTCGCGGCTTGCTCTGAGCGTCGCTCACACATGAAACACGGGAATAAGCTGTTAGAAGGGCTTGGCTTGGCAGTAGATTACAGATAGAATAGCCCTCTTATCATCCAATGGCGGACTCCCCGGGTGAAGTGACCGTCTTGCTGGCCGAGGTCAAACGCGGCCGCGGCGAAGCTCTGCCAAAGCTGTTCCCGCTGGTTTACCACGAACTCAAGCGGTTGGCGGCCCGCATCCTGCAGGACGAGCGGGAAGACCACACCCTCCAGCCTACGGCGCTGGTGCACGAGGCGTACCTGCGCCTTGCCGGCCAGCGAGCGGAGTGGCAGAATCACGCCCATTTCATGGCAGTGGCGGGGCAGGCGATGCGGCGGATTCTGGTGGACTACGCGCGACAGCGCGTCGCGGCGAAGCGCGGCGGAGGCGTGGTGACGCTCGAACTCGAAAGCTGCGATAGCGGCATCGGCGTGGACCAATCCGAAGAGATCCTGGCTATAGATGAAGCTCTCGGGCGGCTGGCCTTGCTCGATGCGCAACAGGCGCGCGTGGTCGAGATGCGCTATTTCGCGGGCATGACCGTGGAGGAGACGGCCGAGGTTATGGCGATCTCGCCGCGTACCGTAAAGAGGGAATGGAGCATGGCAAAGGCATGGTTGCGGATCCAGATTCCCTCGGCGACGCCGAAATGACGCCCGAGCGCTGGGCGCAAATCAAGGAAGTATTCGGCGCCGCGCTCGAATTGCCCGAAGACGAGCGCCGCGCGTTCCTCGAAAATGCCTGCGCTGCCGACGCCGGTCTTCGTGAGCAAGTGGAACAACTCCTCGAAGCGGAGCGTGAGCCTCTGGAACCTCCGATGATCGGCGCTTTGCCGCGGGAGGCGCCGCGCGAACCGGAACGCGGCGAGATGCTTGGGCCGTACCGCATAGAGGCTCGCATCGGGCGCGGCGGCATGGGCGTGGTTTACAGCGCGTGGGATACGCGGCTCGACCGCCGCATCGCTCTGAAACTCCTTCGCCGGGAGCCGCTGGGCGACCCCGCCGGTCCCGAGAAATTGGCCCGCGAGGCACGCGCGGCCTCGGCCCTCATGCACCCGAACATTGTTACGGTGCACGATATCGGGAGCGATAGGGGGATCGAGTTCATCGCCATGGAACACGTGGAGGGGCGCGCGCTCGACGAAGTGATTCCCGCTTCCGGCCTAGCTCCCAAACAGGCCGTGGCCTACGGAACGCAGATCGCCGCGGCGCTCGCCGCCGCACATGCCGCCGGAATCGTTCACGGCGACCTGAAGCCCGCGAATGTCAGAATTACGCCCGAGGGCGCGGTGAAGCTGCTGGATTTCGGCCTCGCGCGCAGGGCGGGTGCGCTTACCGACGATGGCGGCATCGCCGGCACGCCGCAATACATGTCTCCCGAGCAGATTCGCGGCGAGCCGGTGGACCCACGCTCGGACGTATTCTCTTTTGGCGCGGTGCTCTACCGCATGCTGGCAGGGCGTTCGATTTTCGAAGCTCCGTCATCGGCCGATTCGATGAATCTGATTGCGAACGGCGATGCGGCGGAACTGAGGCACGCGGGACCGGCCATTCCTCGCGCGTTCGAGAGCGTCATTCTGCATTGCCTGGAAAAGGCGCCCGGGGACCGCTTCCAATCGGCTCGGGACGTGGGCTACGCGCTCGAAGCCTGCGCCGCGGTGCTGCCCGCGCCGCCGCCCGACCCGCCGAAGAGCCCCTTTCGCCGGTACAGCCCTTGGGTGGCGGCATTCGCGGCAACAACCGTCGCGGGGATGCTGCTGGCGTATGTTCTGGCGAGGGATGCCCGCGCGCCGCAATCGGTGGACGGCCGCACTTTCGCGCAGGTCACCGACGATGCAGGCGCGGAGCTGTTCCCGAGCCTCTCGGGGGATGGGCGCAGCGTGGTTTACGCAAGCAAAGCGGCCGGCAACTGGGATATCTACACGCAGCGCGTTGGGTCGAGCGAAGCGGTAAATCTGACCAAGAGTTCCGGCGCCGACGACACCCAGCCGGCATTCTCGCCCGACGGGGGTGAGATCGCGTTCCGCTCCGAGCGCAACGGCGGCGGTATCTTCGTGATGAGCAGCGACGGCGGGGACGTGCGCCGGATCTCCGGCGCCGGCTACAACCCCGCATGGTCCCCGAATGGGCACGAGATCGCGTACGCCGAGGAAAGCATCACACGTCCGGAGGACCGCTCGGCCAGCCTGAGTAAGATCTGGTTGGCCGATCTCGGGAGCGGTCGCACGCGGGTGTTGAGTGGCGACGACGGCGTGCAGCCGCAGTGGTCGCCGCGCGGCCAGTTCATCGCCTACTGGGCCATAGACCGCGACGGCAATCGCGATCTCTGGACCAGGAGCGTATCCGGCGGACCGCCCGTGCGCATCACGCGCGATGCGTTCCTTGACTGGAACCCCGCCTGGTCGCCCGATGGCGCCTGGTTGTATTTCTGCAGTAATCGCGGCGGCGCGATGGCCATCTGGAGGATTGCTATCAAGGAGAGCACGGCCGAGCCGCGCGGCGCGCCCGAACTGGTTCGAACGCCCACTTATTACCCGGCTTACCTGAGCTTCTCGGGCGACGGCCGCCGCCTGGCGTATGCCAGCCAGATCACCACGGGCCATCTGGACTCGGTCCGCTTCGACCCGGAACGGGAGGTTGTGGTCAGCGAGCCGAAGGAAATCTTGCGGAGTTCAAGCGGCGTCTCCCGGCCGGCGCTTTCGCCCGACGGCAAATGGCTGGCCTACAGCTCAACCGAGCAGGCCGAGGAACTGTTCGTCACCGGGGCTGACGGCTCCGGTTCCCGGCAGATCACCGGAGCGGAGTTTCGCAGCCGCGGCCCGCGCTGGTCGCCCGACGGCAAACAGATCGCGTACTTCTCGACGCGCAGCGGGATGTGGGAGATATGGTCCACGGACGCGAATGGCGCGGCCTCTCGCCAGATCACTAATCTCGCCGGCAACAACGTGGCATGGCCCGTGTGGTCGGCAGACGGCAAGCGGCTGGCGTATACGATCTTCGGCTTGAATACGTTCGTGGTGGACCTGCGCAGTGCGTGGGAAGCGCAAACGCCCGAGAAACTGCCGCCGTTCCCCGAAGGAAGGCAACTTTTCAATGGCTGGAGCTGGTCGCTCGACGGCTCGACGATGGCGGGCTTTCTCGATATGGATAACGGAATCGCGATTTATTCCATGGCGTCGCGGCAGTACCGCAAGCTGACGGAACACGGCGCCGACCCCGTCTGGCTCAGCGACAACCGCCGGCTGCTGTTTCTGGATAAGGGAAAGATTCAGTTGCTGGACAGCGTCTCCGGCAGCACGCGAGAACTGGTATCGGTTGCCCCGGAGGAGATCGCGCGGAGAGGTTTTTCGATAAGCCCCGACGACCGCGAGATCTACTTCAGCGTAAGCACGACGGAAGCGGATGTGTGGATGGCGGAGTTTGAGCGGTGAGGAAGACTGAGCCCTCGGCCCGCCGATGCAGGCGCTGTCTCCCTTTCTCGCGCACACCTCGGTAGCAGGTGTTGCGGCCGGCTATTCCGGTACCCCCGAGAAACCGCTTGCTGACGCGCGCGGCTCGGATTGGAACTGCGCGCGCAAGCAGGCAGTTTCCGTTGCATCGAACAAGATCGCGCTCAAGGCGTTAGCGTTTGTACGTCTTCGATTCGCCTGTGCGGCCGTTGGTCACTACGATGGTTCCGTCTTGGGAGACGGAGGCTTTGAGCCACTTGCCGTCGGGTGAAGTCTTCAGATTGGCGATGAAGGCGTCGGGCGGGTTATCGACGGGCGCGTTTTCGGACCAGTGGGTGGCATAGAGCGCCTGAAATCCCGGAGCGGCTTTGATCAGTTTCAGCGCGTTCGGCATGCCCATCTTCTGCGGGCCGTTGCTCATCATCACCACCCGGGCGTGAAGCGCATTCACTAGCGCGGGGGAGTTCGAAATGTCATGCCCGTGATGGCTCGCCATGAACAGGTCAACAGTCCCGATTGGGTTGTTCGGGCACATCAGTTCCAGTTCCCGGTTCCACGTGAGGTCGGCTAGATCGAGCATCTTGAACTGGCCGTAGGTAAAGAGCAGGCCGAGCGCGTGGCCGTTCTCGGAAGCGTCCTGGTTCGCCAGATCGAGTATCTTGTAAGGGCCGTAGGTGAAGTGCTGGTCCGTGCCCGTCCACGCCATTCGCGCCACGCCGGCGCAGGCGGGGTTCGGAGCGCCGGCGCCCTTAATGGGGGTCTTGAGCGCCTCTCCGGCTGCCGTAACCACCAGAACATTGACGCCGCCGAAGGCGATCGTGTCGCCCGGTTTTACGACCCGGTGCTTGGCCTTCGCCCACACCGCGCTATATGCCTTCACCCAATCGGCGGTGCCCTCGTCATTGACCGCGGGGGCGCCGTGATCGACGAAGAGGCCGATGGGGATCTTGGCCGCGAATTCAGGAACATCGGTGACGTGATCCAGGTCGTAGTGGGTGGTGACCAGCGTGTCGATCTTCTTGATGCCTGCCGCCTTGGCTGCCTCGATAATGCGGTTGGCGTCGCGCGAGTTTCCGTTCAAGCCGGGGAAGCCCGTATCCACCAGCATGGTCTCGCCCGAAGGGGCGACCAGCAGGAGGGCCTTGCCGCCCTCGGTATCCACCAGCCACATGTCGAGGGTGTTGGCCGCGGGCAAGATCGCTGCGAGGAGCAGTCCGAAAAGGATGATGGCGCCGAATCGCTTCATGGCTTGCATGATAACAACATGAGGTTGGGCGCTCAACATGCGGGAATGGGGGCGCTGGTATTGAGGCGGGACGGCTACCCATGAAGAACGCCGGCATGAATGCCGGCGCGGCAGGGCGAAGCCCGCGCCACGGAAGAGGCGAACTCAGGGCGCCACGCGGCTGTGGGGTGCGCCGCGGGGGGTCAAATCCCGATTTAAGACTCTGGTGTCTCTTTTTATAATGGAGGGGACACAGTAGAATCGAAGGAAGGCCTGCGGCGAAATGGGTAGCGCTAGCCGCACTATTGATACAGACAGGAGAAATTGAAGCCATATGAAGCCATCATCCAAGCCCAACAATCCGTGCTTTTCGTCGGGGCCGTGCGCCAAGCGCCCCGGGTGGGGTCTTGATGCGCTGAAGAATGCCGCCGTTGGGCGGTCCCATCGCGCCAAGATCGGAAAAGCGAAGCTGGCCGAGGTTATTGCGAGCAGTAAGAAGATCCTCGGCATGCCTTCGGATTACGTCCTCGGAATCGTTCCCGCATCGGACACCGGCGCCATCGAGATGGCCATGTGGTCGATGCTCGGCGAGCGCCCGGTGGACGTGTTCTGCTGGGAGAGCTTCGGCAGCGGTTGGGCCACCGACTGCAAGAAGCAGCTCAACTTGAAAGACCTGCGCGTCTTCAAGGCCGATTACGGAAAGATTCCCGATCTGAGCCAGGCGGATTGGTCCCATGACGTGGTGTTCACGTGGAACGGGACCACTTCCGGCGTGCGCGCACCCAACGGAGATTGGATCGCCGCCGACCGGCAGGGCCTGGCGATTTGCGACGCCACCTCGGCCGTGTTCGCCATGGAAATTCCATGGGACAAGTTGGACGTGGTGACGTGGTCGTGGCAAAAGGTGCTCGGCGGCGAAGCGGCGCACGGCATGCTGGCGCTGAGCCCGCGCGCGGTGAAGCGCCTCGAGAGCTACACGCCCGACCGTCCGCTCCCCAAGATTTTCCAGATGAGCAAGGGCGGCAAGCTTGCGGCCGGCATCTTTGAGGGCGAAACCATCAACACGCCTTCGATGCTCGCCGTGGAAGACGCGATTGACGGGCTCAAGTGGGCCGAAAGCGTCGGCGGCCTTGCGGGCCTGATCGCCCGGTCGAAGGCCAACCTCGATGCGATGGAGGCTTGGGTAGCGAAATCGAACTGGGCGGCGTTTCTGGCCGAGGATCAGGCGATTCGTTCCAATACGTCGATCTGCCTCAAGATCGTGGACCCGGCGTATCTGGCGCTGTCGCCCGAGGACCAGGCAAAGCACGCCAAGTCGATCGGGTCTATTCTCGATAAGGAAGGTGCGGCGTTCGATATCGGCGCGTATCGGGACGCCCCGGCGGGCCTCCGCATCTGGGGCGGCGCGACGGTGGATGCGTCCGACATCAAGCTGCTCACCGAGTGGCTGGATTGGGCGTACGAGCAAGTGAAGGCGACGTTCTAATTGAAGAAGGCAAGATAGTATTGGCCGCCGATGAACGCGGATGGACGCCGATTGAGGATGGATTGCTCATCTGCGTGGATAGGCGTTCCTCGGCGGCTTAATATTATCTTTTGTTGTGCGTGATACGGCCCTTCGGGCCGGGCCGGACCGGGGGGTCCGGCGCAGACCAGGGGGTCTGCCCCACATTGGGACTGCCCCGCTAATCCGGCAGACCAGGGGTCTGCATTACTAATGAAAAAGCCGTCAGGAAAACCGGGAAATCGCGGCGGGAAGCCGGGGCGGGGAACTAAGCGTTCCTCTGCGCGCCGGCGGCCGCTGGGCATTCAAATCGTTTATGAGGACGATGCCGTGGCGGTGGTGGAGAAGCCCGCCGGGCTTCCGGCAGTGCCGATTCCAACATCGAAGACGCCTTCGGCGTGGTCGCAGCTCTCCGAGATGCTCGGTGCGAGGCGGCAGCGCGCGTTCATGGTGCATCGCATCGACCGGTTTGCGTCAGGCCTGCTGGTGTTTGCCAAGACGGCAGCCGACCGCGACGCGCTGGTCCGCCAGTTTCTGGCGCATACGCCGGTGAGGGGATATCTGGCGGTGGTACGGGGCCGTCCCGAATTCAAGGGCACGCTCGTACACTACTTCGAGCGCGTGGGGATGATGCAGAAGATGCGGGACGAGAAGGACCCGCGAGCCGCACGGGCGGAACTCCGCTATTCGGTGGAACGGCCTCTCCGCGGCGCCGCGCTGGTACGCATCTCTCTGATTACCGGCTTGCAGAACCAGATCCGCGCGCAGTTCGCCGCCGAGGGGCACGCGGTGATCGGCGATAGGAAATACCGGCCCGAGGAAGCGGAGGAGAGCCGCATTGACCGCGTGGCGCTGCACGCCGTCCAAGTGGAATTCAAACACCCGCGCACCGGCGAAACGATCATTGTGAAGAGCATACCGCCGGGGGATTTCCGGAGCCTGGTTAAGGGATTGCAGCCGCCGCAGCGGGGTTAATGCCTCGGAGTATTGAGGATTGATCGGGCTTGGCCGGACCAGGGGGTCCGGCGCGGACGAGGGCGTCCACCCCACAGCGTCAGCCTCTGCCGCGAAAATGATCGAGCTTGCGGCGGTCGCGCTTCGATGGCTTTCCTTGCGGAATGGGCTGGAAGGCCGGCATGAGCCTGCGCTGCTCGGCGGCCTGGGCGCGGGCGAGTTTGCTCTGTTCCGTTTCGCGGTAGAGCGTTTGCGCCACCGGCGCCGGGCCGCGCATCTCGCTGAGCAGCAGCACTTCCACTTCGAAATCGCCGCCGGGGGTCTTGATTTGAAGCAGGTCGCCGGCGTGAACCTCGCGCGCGGGTTTGGCGTGCTGCCCCTTGGATTCGATGCGGCCGAGTTCGCAGGCACGCTCCGCCATGGAACGCGTCTTGAAGAACCGCGCCGCCCACAGCCACTTGTCGATCCGCACGCCGGTCATATTTCTATCTTCGCGCGCGGCCGGGCGCCGCGGGCAGGCCTGAGATAATGGAAACCGCATATCTGAATACGGTTGATCGGAGGAATTGCTATGAACGAGCGAATGGCCGGCTCCGGCTCCCGGCCCAGCAGGGCGCGCTGGCTCATGCTGGTTCTCGTGATGATGGTGATGTGCATCAACTATCTCGACCGGGCCAACCTCTCCGTGGCTGCGCCGGTCATGGGGAAGGAACTGAACCTAAGCCCAGCGACCTTGGGCATCCTGTTTTCCGCGTTCGGCTGGATGTACACCGCCACGATACCGTTCGCTGGGGCGGCGCTGGACAAGGCAGGGGCGAGAATCTTGCTGACGGTATCGCTGATCGGCTGGTCGGCGTTTACGGCGGTCACCGGAGCGGTGAGGGGCCTGGCGGCGTTAATCTCGTGCCGCGTGGGCGTGGGTTTCTTCGAAGCGCCCGTGATCCCGGCCAACGTGAGGTGCGTAACGGCATGGTTCCCGGCCCGTGAACGCGCACTGGCCGTCGGGCTGTATACGTCCATGCAATACTTCGCGTCGGGTTTTCTGACCCCGGCGCTGGCGTGGATACTGGTCCATTACGGATGGCAGACGATCTTCTACCTCACCGGAGCGATAGGCATCGCCGCGGGCTTCGTGTGGCACGCATATTACCGCGATCCGCACGATTCCGCCGTCGCCAATGAGGCCGAGCTAAACCTCATCAGCGAGGGTGGCGGACTTGCCGAAATGGGGTCCAGGAGTGAGCAGGCGTTTTCGTGGCGGAAGGTGCGTCGTCTGCTCTCCTACCGGCAGATGTGGGGCATGTTCATCGGCCAGTTCGCCGTAATGACGATTCTGTTCTTCTTTTTGA
Source organism: uncultured Acidobacteriia bacterium (assembly GCA_903925975.1). Lineage (GTDB taxonomy): Bacteria > Acidobacteriota > Terriglobia > Bryobacterales > Bryobacteraceae > BOG-224. Next base: position 13,600 of record CAIYHG010000046.1, read on the forward strand.
CGTGGTTCCCCACGTACCTGATCAACGGAAGAGGGCTCACTATCCTCAAGGGCGGGTTCTACGCCGCGGCGCCGTTCTTTGCGGCTATTTTCGGCGCGCTCGTGGGCGGAAGGTGGTCGGATTGGATGCTGGCCCGCGGTTATTCGCAATCCGTCGCTCGCAAGACGCCGATCATCGCGGGCTTCACGCTCGCCGCGGTGATCGTGATGGCGAACTACTCCGAGAGCATCACAGGCGTGATCTTCTTCATGGCGGTGGCATTCTTCGGACAGGCAATGGCGTCCACAGTCACCGGCGCGTTGCTTTCCGACATCGCGCCCAGCGGCCTGGTCGGGCTAGCCGGCGGCCTGCTTTACTTCACGGCGAATATCGGCGGTACCCTGGCGCCGCTTGTGGTGGGCTACATCGTGCAGCGCACCGGCGGGTTTAGCATGGCGCTCGTCTACATTTCAGTGGTAGCCGTGTTGGGCGTCTTCGCGTATCTGGTGATTCTGGGCAAAGTGCAGCGCATAGTAATTTCGGAATGACACGAACTGGCGCTCCACGAAGTTCGCGAAAGTCTTTCGTGACGCAAGTGGCCGCTTTCGGCGCCGCGACGGTGACGAAGGATTCCACTCCAAGAGAGGAACAGCGATGGCAGAAGAGCAGCGTTCGGTCGCGGTAGCCGGCGCCGGCGCGGTGGGGTCGTATTTCGGCGGGATGCTGGCGCGTGCGGGCGTGCCCGTCACCCTGATCGGCCGCACGGCGCATATGGACGCGATTGCGCGCAACGGGTTGCGGTTCGAGGGGCTGCGGGTGCGCGAGCGGATTCCTATTGCGAGTTCCACCGCCATCGAAAGCGTTCGTTCGGCCGATCTCGTGCTCTTCTGCGTGAAGACCGCGGACACGGAAACGGCCGCGCGCGAAATCGAGCCGCATCTTTTGCCGGGCGCTACGGTGCTGAGCTTTCAAAATGGCGTGGATAACGTGGAGCGCATCCATAGGGCCACGGGGCTTCATGCGATCCCCGTTGCCGTGTATGTGGCCGTGGCCGTGAGCGCTCCGGGGGAGATCACGCACACCGGACGCGGCGACCTGGTGATGGGATATCGCGCCGGCTGGCCGCGGCGCCCGGAGCTTGCGGGAATCGCCAGGCTGTTCGAAAGCGCCGGAATCCCGTGCAGGATTTCCGAGAATATCGAAGCCGAGCTATGGACGAAGATGGCCATGAATTGCGCCTACAACGCTATTTCCGCGCTGGGGCGCGAGCGCTATGGGCGCATCCTCGAATTTGCCCCGGCGCGCGATTTGATGCGGCGCGCCATTATCGAAACGACGGCGGTGGCTCGCGCCGAGGGCGTCGATTTGCCGGATGACGATCTGGTGGAAGCGGCTATGAAACTGGGCGAAGCGATGCGAGACGCCACTTCCTCAATGGCCCAGGACCTTGCCCGGGGAAGGCGCACGGAAATCGATTCGTTGAACGGCTACGTGGCGCGGCGCGGAGCGGAACTGGGAGTTCCGGCGCCGGTGAACGAAATGCTGGCAACGCTGATCGGGCTGCTGGAGCGCTCGACCATCGGGCGTTGGTAACGGGCTTACCGTCGGGTTGGCTCCAGGCCGGTCTTGACGGGCTTTTGGGCCGTGTTCGGGACCGCCGGAACGGGTTCCCTATGCTCTCCGCGTGCGCGGATACAGCTCTTCCGCCCCGGGGCTCTGCGGGGGCGATGGGGTTCCCGACGGCTCGCGCCGTGGGCTGATATCTTGCGCCCTGCGGGCTGTGCGGACGGCGCCGGCACGCGGAGCCGCGTGACATGGCGCGTGAGTGCGCCTACAGTATAGGGGTATGATTTCCGCGATCATTCTCATTAAGACGGTGCAGGGACGCGTGCCGGATGTGGCGCAGGCGCTGCTCGAGATGCCGGGCATCACCGAAGCCTATTCGGTGGCGGGGCAATACGACCTTGTCGCCATCGCGCGCGTGCGCCGCCACGAAGACCTTGATGAACTAGTGGCCGGCAAAGTTCAGAAGATTCCCGGGATGGAATCCACAAGCACGCTGATCGCATTCCGAGCCTACAGCCAGAGGGACCTCGAAGCCATGTGGGACATAGGCAACGAGGAGCCGACGTCGCGCGAAGCGGGCAGCGGATTTCCGAAAGAGTAGAGGCGGCGAAACACAGGGCAGGCCGGGAGGCCTACCCCACCCCCGACGCCGAGCACCGGCGAAGCCAGTGGCGCAGGGTTTTTGGGGAGACGCTGCCAAGACTCTCGGCCTCGGAAAGTCGGCTCGACAGCCGACTCTGCAAGCTTGGCGGCTTGCGCCACAAGACGAGCCGCCTCGGGGTGAGCGCAGATCGAAGGGCTGCTTTACTGTCAGGATTGACCGCTGGCGGCCCTCGCGGTTCGGCGGTGATGGAATCCGGTGACGTGCTTATAGGTTTCTAGCGCGTTGTAGAGGATGGGGCAGAGGGCGGCCCAGCGGGCCATCGAAGCCGGACGGCTTCCGAGCGAGTGGTCGCCCAACCTTATGTGTGGAAACTCCCTGCAAGCCTTGGGGCGCGCTTCGTAGATCAGGCACAGATTGTCGTAGAGGAATACGCAGCCTTCGTCCGTTCCGCGCAGGACGCGCGCCGCGGGGGCGTCGGGGTCCGGGTCGGTATAGAGGCGCCGCACCGAATCCGCATCCACGCCCAGGAATTTCGCGATAGCTTCGATTTCCTTCAATCCCAGTGAAACTATCGAGCGGCGGCAGCAATTCGCGCAGGCGGTGCAATCCACGGCCCGCTGCACTTCGGCGGCACGAAGCTGAAACGGCCTTTCGCTGGAGTGGCGGGCGGCAAGGTAGCGGCGGAAGTCGCGATTCTCTTCCGCCTTCGCAGTCCCGAGGCGAAAGACTTCAGCCAGGTCGGTAACCACGGCCACAGATTACGCCTGCTCGCGGGCTGGCGCAAGAAGAAAGCGGGCAGTTGCGGAAGAGAATAAGCCGCAGGGTATGGAGACTGCGGAAGAAGCCTTTTCCGATGCCCGGGCGGCCGGGAGCCCTGCCCCACGCTCCATACTCAAGAGTTGCGAGACGAGTGGCTTAGCGGAATCCGGTGAGCAAGCGCGCGGGGAACGTCACCACCGCCCACACCAGGGCGAGGGCGCCGCCGACCGCAATTCCCACCAGCCGGAACGGCAGCAGGAGAAGCCACACGATCGGGTACAGGACCAGTGCGGCCAGGGCGATAGGCCACGAGATTACCAGCAGGATGCACCACAGCAGGAATTTCAGCACGTCCTAGAATACGGCAAATTTGCTGCCGAAGTTCAATCACGAAAGTGCGTCGGCAATGCCACAGTATGGCGTGCAAAGTGTTGCGGATTAGACACGGTAACGGTTATTAATTCCTTTACGTATCAATTACTTGAAGTTGGGAGCGCGAGTTGGTTCAATCAAGGTTCGGCATGCTGGAGAATAGCTTTGCGTTTTGAAACCACGGTGCAGCGCCCGGTAGCAGCCAGCGGCGTGGGGCTGCATCACGGAGTGCAGGTGAAGATTCGCATTCTGCCTGCGCCTCCCTCAACCGGCATCGTCTTCCTGAGGACGGACCTGGATGGTTTCGCGGTGCCGGCGAGGTGGAATCATGTAGCGCGCGTGAGCTATGCGACCAGCCTCATGCGGCAGGGCGTTCTGATCTCCACCACGGAGCACCTCCTGAGCGTGTTGTACTCGATGGGCATCGACAACGCCTTCATCGAGATCGATAACCTAGAGGTTCCGATCCTCGATGGCAGCGGGCTGCCGTTTGTGAATCTGCTTCGCGAGGCGGGAATCCACCAGTACCGGCGCAAGCGCCGCTACCTGCGGGTTTGCCGCCCGGTGACGGTTGAGGATAAGGGCAAGCGCATCACGATTCTTCCGGATGACGCCTTCCGCCTGACCTGCGACATCGACTTCCCGCACCCCATGGTAGGGAAGCAGTCGCTCGAAATTGAGGTGACGCCTGAGCGCTATGCCTCCGAAATCGCCCCGGCGCGGACGTTCGGCTTTGAGAAGGAACTGAACCAGTTGCGGGACATGGGGTTGATCCGCGGGGCGTCGATCGACAACGCCATCTGCTTCACCGAGACGGGCGTGATGAACCCCGGCGGACTGCGCGCGCCCGACGAATGCTGCCGGCACAAGGCGCTCGATCTCATCGGCGACCTGGCGCTGCTGGGCCGTCCGCTGCTAGGCCATGTAATTGCGGAGAGGGCGGGCCATGCGATGCACGCCGCGCTGGTGGCGCGCATGATGTCCGATCCGTCTCTCTACGAAGTGCTGACTTTCGATCAACTGGCTGCGCGAGTCACGAAGGCGCTGGTTTCCTGAGCGGCGGTTAACGCGGCTGAAGGACTGCGCCCCATATTACCTGGTAGGCTTCCGACTCTCCATAAACCGTCCTGCCGGCATCCACGTATACGCGCGTATTGGCCTCTAGATCGGCGCGCTTGGCGGCTGTGCCGGCTTCGGTATATTTTGTATCCGGACGCAGTAAGATCGTCTTTTCTCCATCGCGCATCCGCAGCACGATGCGGCTCTCGGAAACACTGATGACTACGCCGGTGTAAGACAGGTTGCCGGCAAGGGGGCTTCGCGTCTGGGCGGGCGGGAACGCGCGGTAACGCCCCGCGCCGAGGGGCGGCTGGAGTTCGGGCGGCAACACGTGGACAGTCATGGCATAGCGCAGCGCCCCGGCCGGCGGCAACTCGGACAGCACCTCCACCTTATCGCCCAGGTGCAGGCGGGCGACGTCGATCATCTGGCCGTCGCGTTCCACGTGAGTCTTCTCATCGAAGCGGTAGCGGAAGACTTCGTTGTTGCCGTCGCGGACACTGAGCTGGCCCGCTTTAGCGCCCGCGTCCCATTCCAGAAGCACGCCTGCGACGAGCGCACCGGGGCTCTGGCCCTGCGCGAGCAGGGCGAACGGGAGGAGGCACGCGAGCCAGATCGAACGCATCCCGGGAAGAACCTCTATCACACGGTAGCATGGGCAAAGGCTCGTCGATTCCGGCTTAGGGCAGGGTTCGGCGAGTTAGTGTAACTGGTTTTCTACTTCACGAAGCCAGTCGGGGCGTTTCAGCACCTCGCGCGGCTTGCTGCCGTCGGGAGGGCCGATGATTCCGTCGCGCTGCATCATATCGAGAATGCGCGCGGCGCGGCCGTAGCCCAGGCGCAGGTGGCGCTGCAACGTCGAGGTGGAGGCCTTGCCCATCTGCAGGACGAGGCGAATGGCTTCCTCGTACATCGGGTCCTGCTCGGCGGCGTTGGGGTCTGCGTCGGCCGCCGGCTCTTCGTCGTCGGTGGGGGGCGCGATCAGGAACGACTGGTCGTATTCGGGCGTGGCCTGTTGCTTCCAGAAATCCACCACGCGGCCGATTTCGGTTTCGGTGACGAAGGCGCCGTGCAGACGCGTGAGGCGCGACGAGCCGGGCGGCAGGAAAAGCATATCGCCCTTGCCCAGCAGGTGCTCGGCGCCCATGCAATCGAGAATGGTGCGCGAATCGACGCGGGTGGCCACGCGGAAGCTGATGCGGGCGGGGAAATTCGCCTTAATCAACCCGGTGATCACGTCCACGCTCGGGCGCTGCGTGGCTAATACGAGGTGCATGCCCACGGCGCGCGCCATTTGCGCGAGGCGCGTTACGCTCTCTTCCACGTTGCGGCCTTCGAGCATCATCAGGTCGGCCAACTCGTCGATCAGGATGAGGATGTAGGGCAGGGGCTTGAGGTCTTCCTGCGTCGGCTCGGTCTCGGCGAACAATTCGCGCGGCTGCTCCTGCAGCTTGCGAATCTTCTTGTTGAACTGATCGATGCTGCGCACCCCGTATTCGGCCAGCAGGCGCAGGCGGCGCTCCATTTCGAGCACGGCGTTGCGCAGCGCGTTGGTGGCCTTCTTGGGATCGATGATTACCGGCGTGAGCAGGTGCGGGATGCCTTCGTAGAGGCCCAATTCGAGGCGCTTGGGATCGATCATGATCAGCCGGACTTCATCCGGCGTCGACTTGTAGAGGATCGACATGATCATGGAGTTGATCATGACGCTCTTGCCGGAACCGGTGGAGCCGGCAATCAAGAGATGGGGCATGGCATCGAGCGCAGCCACGCGGATGCGGCCGTTGATATCCTTGCCCAGCGGAATCGTGAGGTGCGAGTGCGATTGCCCGAACTCGTCGGATTCGAGCATCTGGCGCAGCGCGATCAATTCACGCTTTGTGTTCGGCACTTCGATGCCCACTGTGGGCTTTCCGGGGATGCGTTCAATCAGGATGGACTCAGCCTGCAGGCCGAGGCAGAGGTCTTCGGTGAGCGTGGTGATGCGGCTGTACTTGATGCCGGCTTCGGGCTTGAACTCGAAGGTAGTGACCACGGGTCCGGGATTGATCTGCACCACGCTGCCCAGAACGTTGAACTCCTGGAACTTGGCCTTAATGCGGGCGGCGGTGTCTTTCAGCTCCTGCTCGTCATAGGGACTGCGGCCCGGGGCTTCGTTCAGCAGGTCGGTGGGCGGCAACTGGTAGACCGGGTGGAAGGAGCGTTCCAGGGATCTGGCGGCTACTACCGGCAACCAGGGCGGGGCGTCTTCCAAGTGAGTCGGCTGGTCGTTGATGGGGCAGATCGGAATCTCGTGGATGGTTTCTTCCAGCTCCGCTTCGGCAACCGGTTCGGGTTCCGGTTCCTTCCATTGGGCCGCAGCCGCCTCAGTGGTGAACTGCGCGGCGGCGGGGATCTCCCGCTCGGCGGCAATCGCAACCGGCGCGGGGGCCGCTTCCTTCTGGCGGCGGGCCTGCCGTTTCTCTTCCTTGAGGGCGGCCTTGAGGGCGGCCTTCTCCATCGCGCGACGACGGCGCTCGTCGCGCCACGTGGACCAGGCTTCGCGCTTGCGGCGGAACCATCCGGCAGGGCCGTCGAACCACTGGCCGAGTTTGGCAACGGTGAAACTGGAAACGAGATAAATGGAAACCACTGCGGCGGTGGCGGTGGCCAGCAGCGCTCCGGCCAGGTTGAGCGAGTCAATCAGGCGCTCGGCCAGCATCGCACCCACGGTTCCGCCGGCGTGAATAGTGCCGCGGAACAGGGGCAGGGGAATAAAGGCAACGCCCGCGCAGAGGCTGGCCAGCAGCAGCGTGCAACCGGTGAGTCTCACGCCCGCCGCCTCTATTGGCTCAGACCGCAGCCACTTCCAGGAGAGCAGCAGAACGCCGGCCGGGAACAGCAGCGCGGAGACTCCGAAG
>CAIYHG010000047.1 GCA_903925975.1 uncultured Acidobacteriia bacterium
CCCCGAGTTGAGGAAGTTCACGTGATTCAGCGTCCAAACCGAACCATCGGCGGCATCGTAACAATCGAAAGCCATCAGAGCCGCATCACCCATGTTGGACACGGTGAGGTACGACAGTTTCATTACTGGGGCGTTCGTGTTTCGATCCTGATATAGATAGCCTACGTTGCCGCCTCCCGCCACGTTTGCCGTCCAGACACACGGCGACGCGGCTGTGCAGGCCGAAGTGTCCATCCCGTTGTCGTAATAGGTGTGCGTGGACGAACCCCCGAACCCGTAGATCGGTTTAGCCCCATCGCTCCCGGCGCTCGCTGCGGAACCGTCGAACGTAACGGTGTTTCCTCCGCTCAACACCACCACATACGTATTCCCAGCTCCTGATTGATTGTGGAGTAACAGGTCGCCCTTTAACGTCAGGCTGTATCCCGCACTCATAATCAGCTTGCCGTTGCCGTTGATCTGAATTGCCGCCGTTCCACCAGGCGCCTGATTCACGGTGGTAACGGTAGAGCACGTTCCGCCGCCGCCAGAGAGCGAAGCAGCCACGCTGGTTAGACTGGAGTACCATCCACGCCGGGTGAGGGTAATTGTTACCGCCGTGCCTCCCGTCTGCACCGCCGTAGCGGCCGCTCCAAGGCCGGGAAAAGTGGGAGTCCCGCCGAAACTCACCGTTGGATTGGAGGTATAGCCAGAGCACCCCGAAGCTGTCACGCTCGAAACGTAGCCATAAACCGGGTTTCCACTCGTCCCAACCGTGACGTTCTGGTTCCCGGTGACCGTGATTCCGGTGTTGATCGTAACTGTATCGCCCGCCACGGGAACAGCGGCCCCCCCCCACGTCGCCGTGCTCGACCAGTTGCCCGACGTCGAAGCCGTCCGGGCCGCGGGGAACGCGGGAAGCGCCGTCAAAAGCACGATAATCAGGCTACGCATCCTCACGCTCCTCCCTGTACGCTAAAGGCCGTCGAAATCAGCTCAAACGGCTGTGTCATCACATGGCCGAGCACATTTGTATCCACTCGTAGATTGATCCATACCCGGTCACCAGACGAACACGCCGGCAATCCGCCGCTGTTCGGCGTAATACTGCCCGCTGTGACGGTCCTGCCGCTCGCCGCGGCGGCGGTAATCTGCACGGCCGGCGCTTCCACTATTGTTGGGTTGTCCAACGCTGATGATGGTCCTCCGCAGCCCAGCCCAACATATGCGTTGGCATAGCCGGCCGAATCCACGGAGCGGGTTTCCAGGGTGTAAGTGATAGGGCTGTTTGCCACATATCCCGCCGGCAATACAAAGGTCCACCAGGCGTAGGCCGTGCTCTTGGCCCCGGCCCACGCAAGCGTGGCGACTGGCCGTATGCCGCCGGAATTTGAGAGCACGGGAGCGTCGGAGCCGGGCAAGTTCACCGTAAAGCCCGTGGCCCCAGCCTGCACCGCGCCTTGCCAAAGGTATGTCCAGGTCCGCCCGTTCGCGCCCCCGCCCTGGCTGTTGGTTGCGCACGAAACCGAGCCGTCCGTATTGACTCGCTGCACGAAGCCGATCCCCGAGCAGTCTCCCGCCAGGATGCCTCCTAAGGTGGCTACCCCCGGCGTAGGGAACCAACCCGGGGCCAATTTGCCGTTTGCGTCGGCCTTTGGAATTCCGCTTGCCGCCGGTGAGGCTGTGGCGATCTCATCGGAGCCACCGCTCCGGTGGCTGGCGCCGTGTGATGTTGGAGCGAATGATAGCGGTTTTCCCGAAAGCGTATCCCAGGCGACCGCCGCTCGTGCGCGGGCATCCGTATAGTAAAGGTTCCCGCTTTCCGTGACCTGCGCCGTAGTGTAGTCGCCTGCCGCCGTCGCAACGGCGCCGGCCCGCCCGAAAATGCTCGCTACCGCGCCGCCGCCGTTCGCCGTGGGGCTAATCATCTGCATATTGGTCCCGTCGTACGTTAACATTACGATCTGACCAGCCACGATGTCGTTGGCCGCCAGGCTCTGGCTGCTCTGTTTCTTTATGGTCTTGGCCCCCAGCGAGTTGAAATTGATTGTTGCCGCCCCGCTGTTCGCGCTATTGGCTTTGAACCAGTAAACTGTCCTCGTTGTATACGCCGCGATCGCCGGGCTCAGACTGCACGCATAGTTTCCCCCGGCGCCAGTGTCCTCACAATGAAACGGGCTGCTCATTTCATGGGCGGTTGCCGGCGCAGAAGAGTCACCCGCGCTTCGGTAAACCACCCCATTTGCCCCGGGGTCCGCCACGCCGCCGGTCTCGGCGGCCGTTTGCATGAAGCGGAAGCGCTCACCGTCATACCACACCTCATAGAGTTGGCCCGCAATAATATCCGTCGCGGCGGGGTCCGTAGCCCCATCCGGCAGTTTGACGGCTTTGGCGCCCAGGCCGTCCACGTTTAGTGTGCTCGGTCCTCCTGCCCCGGTTACATCTGGTTGCCAGTGCAATACCATACCGGGCGTATACTCCACCGCGCTGGGCGCGAGGTCGCAGGCGAACTCACTGGCCGAGTTGCTGCTTGATGCGCAATAGAGGACCGAGCCGCTCTGCTCTCCGGGTTGAGTTTGAACCACGGCCGTGTCCAGAGCCGAAACCACTTCGATTTCCGCTCCGGTGTCCGTGATTAACGAAATAAGCCCGGGACCGGTGACGTAGTTCGTGGTTGCCTGCGATCCCACCGTAACGCCATCGCTCCGCACCGTAACGGCCGCGCCCTGCACGGTCCAGTGGTTTGTCGTTGTGCACCCGTATAGATTGTTTCCCGCTGCGGCATCCGTGGCAAAATAGGCCTCTCCCGGTTGGCATGTCGAGGGGCGGCTCGCCGCCGCGCCGGACTTCATGGGCAGCGTGTGGTCGGCCGCGCTGAAGTCCTGGGTCGTGCCGGCGGAAATAGAGTTACTCCGGTCGGTCCGCATCGCCGCGACTGGAAGCTGAGTTGTGCTTGCCGCTCCCGAAATCTGCGTAAAATTATAATCGCCTGTTTGCGGCGTGACCGCTCCCGCCCGGCCAAAAATCGAAGTAATTGCGGCGGCCGTCATGGTTTTTGGCTCCCAGCGGCTCGCCGAGCTGTTCCAGCCCAGATACTGTAGATCCGCTGGTTGTGTGGACGCCACCGCCCGGCCTTGCAGCTTGGCGACGCTCAGATGGGGGAAGCTCCCGGAAAGGTCGGTATCCGCCGCCGTCGCCGACGTGATGCACGTGGGGCAATCCAGAGTGCCCGATGACAGCTTCACGGCCCCCGGATAACTGAACGCTTGCTGAGCGCGCGAATTTGTGAAATACAGGTTTCCGCTCTCCGGCACCTGAGCTGTCGTATAGTCGCCCGCCTGTGCCGTTACCGCGCCTGTCCGCCCGAACACCGCCGCAATTGCTCCACTTGCCGGATTCGCCGTCTGGCTCTGCATTTGCATGGCAATTCCGTCATACGTCACCAGGACCCATTGCCCTGGCAGAATGTCGCCGCCGCCCAGTTGTTGGGTTGCTTGTTTGAGAATGGGTTTTGCTCCCAACTGGTTTAGATTCAGCGTGGCCGCGCCGGTATTTGCGCTGTTTGCTTTGAACCAGTAGCTGGAGCCTGAGGTGTAAGCGGTAATTGCCGGCGTGAGGCTGCATGCGTAAGTATTTGCAGCTCCGGCATCCTGGCACGAAAAGGGCCGGCTGAGCTGATCCGCATTAGCCGGGGCCGCCACTCCCGCCGCGCTTCGGTAGGGAATCCCGTTTGCGCCCGGATCGGCTACCGCGCCAACCGCCGCCGCTGTGGGTTGCGATGTGTGCGGCGCTCCGGCCGGCGTAATGTAATCCACCCACTGGTTGGCCGTACCCTGCGTTGAGGTTTGAACCGCAGCCCAGGTCTTTCCGTTGGCATCGCGGCACTTGAGCGTCGTATCGGCTGAGTCGTACCAGCAGTTCTGGCTGGACAGCCCGCCTTGCGCTTCCCACGTATCGATTGCCGCGCAGGCGTATATGTTCGATCCACTTGGGGCGTTGCTCTTGAAGAACATTTCCCCGACCGAACAATGCTCCGGCAGCGCGGCCCCGGTCTTCAGCGGCTTTGTGGACACTGCCTCAGTGAAATCCACCTTCTTGGCCTGGCTACGGAGATCGAGCTGGGTTTGTGCTGTTGCGATTAACGCCATCAGAGCCATCCCCAGAATCAGTTTTAGCATTCCTTTTCTCCACCCGGAGAGTAGCATGCAGGCGCTTATAAACCCTGGCTGGCAAATACATAAGATGTTATTTTACAATGACATAGAAGATGTGGTTCTGTGGTGAACGAGGTTTTCCGTTATCGCTGTTTCCGCCCGCTCGCCATATTACGGTGCTTTGAGACTCTGGCAGCCTCAAACGCCTGAATGCATGCTAGCCTAACGGGGAGGAAGACCACCTGTGACCCGCGGAGAATTTCTTCTATCGATGGAGGAGCTGCTAGAGCTCCAGCCCGGAGAACTGAAAGGCACGGAGAAGCTCTCCGACCTGGAAGCCTGGGATTCCCTTGCTGTTGTGAGCTTCATGGGACTGGCGAGAACAAAGGCAGGGAAGACTCTGTCGCCCAAGAATATTGCCTCCAGCGAGTGCGTAGACGATTTGTTTGCTCTTGTTAACGATCCCGTCCTTTCCTAGCCCAGTCGCGGCTCGGTCGGCGGTTTCGATGAGCTGGTTATGACAATCAACCCGTTGGATTTGGCGGGCCGGAGTATCCTCGTAACCGGCGCCTCCTCTGGTATTGGCCGGGAAACGGCCCTTCTGCTCAGTCAGTTAAACGCGCGCGTCCTGTTGACCGCAAGAAACGCGGATCGTCTTCACCAAACCCACTCTTTGCTTGAAGGCGTGGGACACTGCATTGAACCATTCGATTTAACTGATCTCGATGCGATCCCCGCTTGGTTCAAATGGCTCGCCTCCCGGCATGGCCCGCTCGATGGCATCGTGCACAGCGCCGGCATTTACGGCGTGCTGCCGCTCAGATCCTTATCGGCATCTCAGCTGGATGAGATGCTGCGGATAAACCTGAACGCGGCGCTTTTTCTCGCTAAAGCCTTCCGCCAAAAAGGCTGCCATGGCGGGCAGGGCGCTCTCGTGTTTCTGTCTTCTGTCGCGGCGCTCCGCGGCTCTCCGGGCCTTGCCGCTTATGCCGCCGGCAAAGCGGCCCTGATCGGGGTGACAAAGGCCCTTGCGGCGGAAATGGCACGGGACGGGATACGCGTTAATTCCGTCATCCCCGGTCTGGTTGTGGGCGAGATGGCCAAGCAATTTGAAGAGCAGAGTCTTGGCGGCGGCGCTGCCATCCAGAGCATGTATCCTCTGGGGCTCGGCCGCCCTCGGGATGTTGCCAACGGTATCGCATTCCTGCTTTCCGGCGCGGCGTCCTGGATTACCGGAGCCACGCTGGTGATCGACGGCGGATTTTCCGCGACCTGAGCGTTGTCAAACGGAGGGAACCATGCAGGCGTTCATTAGAGCCATCGAATATCACTTGCCCGAAACGGTCTTGGCCACCGCCGAGCTCGCCGCTCAGTTTCCGGAATGGTCAGTCGAAAAGATCGACAGGAAGACGGGAATCGCCGAGCGCCACATCGCCGCGCCGGATGAATGCGCTTCCGATCTTGCTTTCGCGGCCGCCCGGAAGCTGTTTGCCTCCGGGTTTGACCCGAGTGAAATCGATGCCCTGCTGCTTTGCACCCAAAGCCCCGATTACTTTCTCCCTACGACGGCCTGTTTACTGCAACACCGGCTGGGCTTGCCTACCCGGGCCTTCGCGATGGATTTCAACCAGGGCTGTTCCGGCTTCGTTTACGGGTTGGGCCTTGCAAAAGGGCTGATTGAAACGGGCCAGGCCAAGCGCGTCCTCCTGCTGACCGCGGAGACGTACAGCAAGTACATTCACCCCCTGGATAAGAGCGTACGCACTATTTTCGGTGACGCGGCCGCCGCCACCCTTATAGAAGGCAGGGAGTCTGGCGCGGAGGCTCTCATTGGGCCTTTCGTCTGGGGAACCGATGGCAGCGGAGCGAACCATCTGATGGTCCCCGCCGGCGGGGCGCGTTGCCCCCGGTCCAGTGAAACCGCCGCGGAAATACAGGACGACAGCGGAAATTGCCGTAGCCGGAACAACCTGTTTATGGATGGCGCCGCGGTTTTTGAATTTACGCTCCGCGCCGTGCCCGAGGCCTTCCATCAACTTCTCGACCGCGCCGGGAAGACGGTGGACGATATCGACCTCTTCGTTTTTCACCAGGCCAATAAGTACATGCTGGATACGCTCCGCATAGCTCTCGATTTGCCGAAAGAAAAGTTCTATATTGCTATGCGGCATTGCGGGAACACGGTCTCCTCGACTATTCCCATTGCCTTATCCCATGCGCTGGCCGAGGGCAGGCTGGAGCCCGGGAAGACAGTTATGCTGGCCGGGTTTGGAGTGGGGCTTTCCTGGGGATCGGCCCTCATCAGGTGGGCGTAGAAGCGATATGGCCATGCGTCAATCGCTGAAGCTGACGGCCTACTGGGCCGCGGAGAAGACTGGATTCTTCGCCCGCGCAGCCGCGAGCGATTGGCGGCGTCGGCGGCTCGCGATTCTCTGCTATCACGGCGTCTCCTTACGGGACGAGCATCACTGGAACCCGCATCTGTACATCACGCCCGATCTCCTCCGCCGCAGGCTGGAATTGTTGCGTCGCTCCGGGTGCAACCTCCTGCCGCTGGACGATGCGGTGGAACGTTTGCGCCAGGGGACTCTGCCCCCCCACGCGGTGGCGCTCACTTTCGACGACGGCTTTTACGATTTCTACCGGCAAGCGGCGCCGGTATTGCGCGAGTACCGGGCTCCGGCGACGGTCTACGTCTGTACGTATTACTCGTGGTTCAACCGGCCGGTCTTCGACCCCATGCTGGATTACGTTCTTTGGAAGGGGGCTGGGAAGATGCTGGCTTGGCCCGAAATCCTCGATCGCGAGGTTTCCCTGAACGCGGGCAATCTGGCTGAAGTCCGTCAGCGCCTATACGCGTTCGCCTCCGGCGCTCGATTGTCGGCGGCGGATAAGGACGCGCTGTTAGTCGAACTTTCCGGCCGTTTGCGCATCGATTACGGGGAAATTTGCCGCAGTCGCGTGCTGCAGCTGATGAACCCCGATGAACTGCGGGGCGCCGCCGCGCAGGGCTTCGATCTGCAGTTGCACACGCACCGGCACCGTATGCCCGCTGATGGCAATCTGTTCATCAAGGAAGTCGAAGACAACCGGGTCGCACTCTCCCGCATTCGCGAAGGAGCCATCCGCCATTTTTGTTACCCGAGCGGCGTCTATTATGCCCAGTCGGGGAATCTTCTTGGAAAATGCGGCGTCGTTTCGGCCACCACCTGCGAACCGGGGCTGGTTTCAGCGTCAACGAACCCCTTCTATCTCAATCGCTATAGCGACGACATGTTGACCCACGACCTCGTTTTTGAGGCGTGGACTAGTGGGGCCGCCTGGCTTCTTCCTCATCGTTCCGGCGCGGCGGCGCCGGCCGAAAGCCTCCCGGCGGAAATCCCGGCCAGCTCCCAGGAAGCCTCGTCTGGCGGCGGGGAAGGCTAACGCATGTCCGAAGTTTCCGCTTGGGCCGGCCGTATCGCCGAGGTGGAGGCCCGCTGCGCCGGCGTTCTTGCGTCGCCCGAGTTTGTCGCGGTTCGCGAGAGCGCCGCGGCGTTAGGTCTGGGACCCTCGCGGTTGCGTGAGTTAGCGGCTCTCACGGCACGCCAAGGCATGCCGCCGGAGGCTTGGGATCCCCTGGCCGAGGCGTGCGAGCGGCAAGGAATATCGCCCGGCGCCCACGTTCCCGAGCGATATCTGCTGCTTTCGATCGGGGTCGAAACCCTGGGGGCCGTGTCCGGGTTGCCGGTCCCCGGTGAGGTGAAGGAGCGCCTGCTCGATCAGTTCCGCTACGTTTGCGCTCCCGACCGCGAAACGGAACGGCTCTTGAACCCGCGCGACTACGGTTTCCGCGCGATGTGCAAGTTCATGCTACTGGAGCGCTTCCCCGCCGGCCAGTCGGATTGGGAGATTTCCGGTTTCCCTCGCTCGTTTCTGACGAAGATGCCGCTCCCCGATGTCCCCCGCGCCCTGTGGTGCGTCTTTGGCCGCGCAGGAGGCCGCCGGCCCTTTTTTGAGTCGCACACGGCCTTCCGGCGCGAGTTGCCCATCATCACTGGGGACGAGGAGCGCAAGGCATTCCGCCTGATGGCGGAAGCCATGAAACAGCAGCCGGAAGTTCGGGGTTACCTGGGTTCGGCATGGTTTATGGACCCGTCCCTGGAGGCCGTTTCTCCGCATCTGGGATGGTTGGCCGCCTGGTATCGCGAGTGCGTCGATTTTGGAGCTCTATGGACGACGCTTGGTGATGCGTCTCCGGATGCGGGTTTCCTGGTGGGCGACCGGCGCCGCCGCAGGCTTTATGAGGCCGGCCAGTGGAAGCCGCTCCAAGGTCTGATCGTGTGGGCGCGAAGCGACATGCTGCGGTGGCTAGACTGGCAGCGAGCCTGACTCGCCGCAGCGTGTTGCGACGGGCCGGTCGGTCTAGTTTGCCAGCGACTCGACGATTGGATCGAGCCAGCGCTTCCAAAGAAGGTAGCCGTCCGTGTTTAGATGAAGACCGTCATAGGTGTAGCGCTCGTCCAGTAGGTGATTTGCGTCGTAGAATGCGGGCGCCACATCGACAAAGATTACCGATTTCCCGTCGGAGACTTGCCGAATGCCGCGGTTCACTTCTTCGGTCTGCCTGTTGAGTTTGATAGATCTGGATGGGAGAATACTCTCGGCATAAATCGGCATGTCGGGCGATGGCCGCAAGGCGGCAATGATGGCGCGGTAATTCCGGAGCGTATCCGCGGGGGCAAGACCAAGCAATTCGGCGTCGTTAGCCGCGATTTCTCACCAGCGTGCGGCGGACGGGCGCTGATGGGCAAAAGAGGCGGGGTGGCTGGGGCTTTCTCGGCGCAGCGAAAAATAGTGGTCAGTTGCGGCCTGTAGCGAGGGATTCTGAG
>CAIYHG010000048.1 GCA_903925975.1 uncultured Acidobacteriia bacterium
AAAAGCGTCCATCACCTCGGGATCGTGCTGGACTCGGACGGGTTCTCCGCATTCGCCGAGTTCGTTCATGGCAACGAAAACCGAGTATTCCTTGTGCTGATCACATCCGATAAACTGTCGCATAGCGCTGCAGCACCTCCTGGATTTGGCTGCTTCGCCAGTTTACCGGCGGCAGCCCGCTGCAGCGCTCTCATAGGATCAAAATTCTTGTTTGGGGGGTTGGGCATGCATGGGTGGAAGCGGCACGGCTAGCCCGAGCGCTTGGGCTTCCTCGGAGGACAGCAGGTCTGGAAAGGGCGTGGCGGGTTGGGAGCGTTCCAGTTTGTCGAGAGCGCGGCGGTAGACACGCTCGGCGGCGTCAATCCGGCGCTGGAGACGCGCGAAGGGGTCCGCTGCGTTTCGGAAAGCCACGCCATGGCTGAACTCACGGTCCTGCGGGGCGACGGCTTCGAGTTCGCGGCGCCATAGCTGGGCCTCTATTTTGCGCAGACGGCGGAGTTGCCATTCGGCGTTGACCAGGGTATCGACCAGGAAGCGATGGTCGGGAGTGGAGGGCTCGAAGCGCTCGTGATACTCGGCGGCGAGTTCTTCGAGGACGCGAGGGTCCTCGCCGGGGATGACCATCGATTCGGCGTCGATGCCCGTTTTCAAAGCGTTGAAACGGGACGCGGCCTTGCCCTCGGCGGAGCGCGGACCGGTGGATTTCACAGCGTTAAGGCGGTTGGCCTCGATTTGACTTAGGGTTGCCATAACTCCTCGGCTAGAGGGTAGCAGGGGAGCGTGCGAAAACCGGGGGTGGAAACCTAGTAACTCTATTAAGTGCAAACAGTTACCGAAATGATTTGCGGCGTGATCGCCAAATTGGCGGACCGGACTTTGGCGCCGGCCGGTGGCTGCGCTGCCTGCGTGGGAATTGTGGACCAGCCGTGCTGGGGAGGGGAGTCGCTGTGGTGGGAGCAGCCGGGCTTTGCCCGGCATCACCGCCTGAAGCCGATGACTGCAGGCCGAGGGCCTGCGCCACGGGTGGTTTGAGACGCGGCTTCCCTCGTGGTGTGGTAATCTTCGAGCCATGCGCGGGTATCTTGCAGCGACCGCCTTACTCATCGCATCAGCTATCGCGATTCCGCTTCGAGCAACCGACCAGGAACGGGATTTCTCGGGGCGTTGGACGCTCGATCTGGCGGCGAGCCGATTCGAGGCGATCACGCAGGCCGACCGGTCACTGGATGTGACTCAGGACGACGACGCGATTCGGTGCTCGAACGGCGCCGTGCAGTGGCAGTACGCCCTGGATGGCAGCCATGCGCGCAGGAGCATCGGCCAAGAGGTCCGGGATGCGATGGTGAAGTGGGAAGGCTCGGCGCTGCTGGTGAATACGCTGGTTGCCGGCGCGGAGAACTACGCCATCATGGACCGCTGGCAGAAATCGCGCGACGGGGACACGCTGACGATCTTCCGCCAGACGGTATATGCGTCTCGCCAAGTGGCGGAGACGCTGGTCTTCCGGCGTGAAGGGGCGCAATCGACGGAGGGCGCGGGCGCGGCGAATCCGCTTGCCGGCGAGCCGAAGCTGCCGGCTCTGGCGAACCGGCCGGCGCCTGGAATGGCGCCCGATGTGACCGTGCCCATGGGGACGCGCGTGCTGCTGGAACTGGTCGGCGAGGTGAGTACCAAGTACGCAAAGGAAGGCGACCGAGTGTACTTGCGGACGGCGGTTCCCGTGGCGGTGGACGGGCGCGTGGCGATCCCCAGCGGCAGTAACGTGCAGGGCACGATTACGCGGGCGAAAGCCGCGGGGAAGATCTCAGGCAAGGGCGAGTTATACATACGCTTCGACAACCTGATTCTGCCGAATGGAGTCTCTCGCGATTTTCTGGCGCGGCCCGCGGGCAGCGAGGGCAAGGTGGAAGGCGGCGGCAAGGCAGCCGATTCGCGCACTGTCATGTCGGGCACGGGGATGGGCGCCGCGATAGGAAGCATGGCCAGAGGACTGCCGGGAGCCGCTTTGGGCGGAGGCATCGGAGCTCTGGCGGGCGTGCTGCTTTCCCGCAATCAGAATGTGGTGTTGCCAGCCGGCGCGCATGTGGAGATGGTGCTGGACCGCGATCTGGTGTTTCGCCCCGACGAGTTACCGGGGAATGTGGGGCCGCGGTAATCCGTCTGCGTTGCCGGGTGAGCTGTTGAGCCCGGGGGCCTGCTTTTCCGCGGGTAAAGCCGCCTGGAGAGGCGGCTGCAGGCAAGATTGCCCAATGCCACTTAAATAAGAGGCAAGCTATTGATTCTGCTGCACACGGCTCGGTTCTCACGAAGAATGCCGCCCCCGATCTGCGCGGAGTTTCCCGAACTCAAATCCAGGCGA
>CAIYHG010000049.1 GCA_903925975.1 uncultured Acidobacteriia bacterium
CATGCCATCACGCCTCCCGATGGTCGGCAACCGGCAGTGTGCCCCGATCCGGGAAAAAACAAAACCTCCCTTAGCCTGATTTCCGAAGTTAAGCTATAATTCCCCCCTTTCAGCCGGACGAAAAACGGCGAGTTCCTTGCGGCATGCTGCTCATGTTTCGAGGACGGGAGTCAACTTCGGAGAAATTGGAAAATCACAAGCCAAGATGCTGTCCAGCAAAGGGATCCTAGATCGTAATCCACCCCAACTTTGGGAGAGATGGACAACCACCCGACGGCCGGCGCGGCCGAGTATGGTGCCGCAGGTGAGCACCTGGGTGCGGAGCGTGCCAGGCTCGCGATAGCTCGGCAAACCAGCTGCCCGCTGGAACTCGGCGAGCAGATTGAATAGGAGCAGCACGCTACGAAAAGCGGCCTCGGTGGCAAAGAACTGTTTCATGCAGAAACCGTGGGCCCCCAAGTCATGCTTCAATTCGGCGATGCGGTTTTCCATGTCGGCGCGCCGATTGTAGTCGCGCCAGATCTCCGCCGGCGCGGCCACCTCACTGGTGACGAAGACGCGAAACGTGTAGCCGGGCACGTCAATTAGTTTGCGCCCTACGCTGGCGCGGGATTCGCGCACCCGCTCGCGAATGACCACGAAACGCCGCTCCACGTCCCAGCCATGGAGCTTGAGACGGAACTCGCCGGCGGCGTAGTTGTCATCCAATTCGATCCACGACTCCACGCGTTGTGCGGCGCGTTTGACCCACTTGGTCATGCGGGCGACTACAATGTAGGGGAGCTTGCGCTGTTCCAAAAAGCTCAGTAACAGACCGTCAAAGAAGCCTGAATCGGCCCTCAGCAAGCGGATCTTCTGGCGCTGTCCCCACAGCGCGAGAGCTTCTTTGAGAAATTCCTCCGCTCCACGGGCGGTTCCGCAGTTGCCCCTGCGGAGCCAGCCGTGGAGGAGGAAGTGGGCTTCGCTCAGCACGGCCAGCAGCGGGTGATGACTCGGCCGCCCGTGGCGGCGCGGGTTGTGCCCTTTCAGGGACCCTTCCTGATTCCCGTAACGCTCGAACACCGTGGAATCCATGTCCAGGGTATAGCCCTCAGGCCGTTGCGGAAGTCGCTGCATCTGCCATTCCGCCAGGGGCTCGAAGAAGCGCTGCACCTGGCCCATCCCAAACTGGCGAAACAGATTGCAGATTGTGTCGTCGGTGGGAAATCGTCTTAAGCCGAGCAGCGCGTGCAGCGCCTGATCACCGCGCAGCAGACCCGCGTGAGCGAAGCGTTTGGCGCCGACCAGCACCACCATCAGGAACGCCACGAACGTGTCGGTGGGATCGATGCGGTTCGGCGATTTCCAGAAGATCGGCATGTGCCGGCGAATCTGCTCGACCATACCAACCTTGCGCAGGTAAGCAATGAAAACGGCAACTCCGCCGAAGGGAGTTACCGCTCGTTTCGTCTCACGCAGAATCACGCGCTCGCCAGAGAGCAGAGCGGCGATCTCCCGCGGAACTGTTTTGTCCCGGGTGTTTGCCTCCACATCTCTGTTGTCGCAGGCCTTTACCCAGTTTGCACGGCCCAACTTCGGAATTCACGCTTAGTTGGCGCGGCGCAATATGGCACGGGGCAAAACGGGTACAGATCG
>CAIYHG010000050.1 GCA_903925975.1 uncultured Acidobacteriia bacterium
CCTGCCCCACCTCAATCCAGTGCGCCCCGCGCTGAAATGCAGAAACTCCAGAAGCCGGCATGAACGCCGGCTCGGCACGATGAATCGTGCGCCACAAAGGCGCGTGCCGGAGCGATACTGCCCACACCCCTGTTATCATGGCGTGCGGTGCCAGGGGATTCGGATTTCGAGCAACCGCGGGACGGGCGCGAGCCTGCCGGACGCGGCCGGTTTGCGGAGTGGGTGGCCTCCCACGCCGTCGGCATGGCGGCGCTGGCTGGCTTTCTGGGAATGGCTGGGTATGCCGCGTGGCAGACGCGTTTTTCGAACGAACAGATTCGGATGTTCGCGGTTCAGCCAACCAGGGTCGAAGTGGACGGCTCGGACAAACCGAGACGCACGTTTGACCCTTCCATACGGCCGGTATCTCCGTCCCTGCCCGACATCCCGCAGCCGCCTGCGATACGGCCCGTAGCGAGAGGCGCTGCATCGCTACCCGGAGTGATTCCGCAACCCACTCCCATTGCGGTTGCGGCTCCGGCCGGCGGACAGACGCGGGCCTCAAGCCCGCGGGCGCTTTATGTGGCCGCAGCGAACGCCGGCGTGCGGTATCAGGTTTTGCGAAAGCTGTCCGGCGGCGGGTTTCAAGGAGGAGGCGGGTCGGGGTTCGATGCCGGCGACGTGATCCGGCTGCGTCTGGAAGCGAATCAGGCCGGATGGGTATACGCTTTCGAAGCGCGTCCCGATGGCTCGGCCGCGGCTCTGGCGCCCACGCAGCGCATCGAAGCGGGCGCGGCGGTTACCACGCCCGATATCGAACTGGCTCAGGCGGGCCGCCGGGAAATCCTGATCTGCTTCACGCGCAGCCGGCCGGAAGCGGCCACGCTCGATGCGTTTCGCGCAGCACTGGCTCGAACTGGCTCCGCGATTCGCGCCGAAACTGCCGAGGGCTTCGTCTACGTGGTGAACGACGCGGCGGGGCCGGAGCCGGCCATTCCCGTGGTGATTTCGCTGGCGGTCAGATAGCCGCGGCCGGCGTGACGCCGCAAGCCGCATCGAGAAACTGTTGGGCGACAACCGGCGCATCGTAGCGTTCCACGCGCCGCCCGCCTTTCGCGGCCAGTTTCTCCCGGAGTGCGGGAATGCGGTACAACTGGGCCAGCCTGTCGGCGAAGAACTCGTGCGTGTCCCGTTCCGGGAACAGGGCATAGGGCGCCACTTCCGGAATCGCCCCGGCGCGCGAGGCGACGATGGGCTTGCCGGCGGCCATAGCCTCCAGCAGCACGATTCCAAAGCCCTCCTGGATGCTGGGCAGGCAGAAGACATCGGCGCGATTGTATTCCGCGAAAACCTGCGGCTGCGGCGCGTCGCCAAGCCATACCACGCGGTCTTCGAGGCGCAATTCACGCGCGAGCTTTCTCAGGGGGGCCACATGCGGTCCGTCGCCCACGATGCGAACTTCAAATTCCGGATAATCGCGCCGCAGCCTCGCCGCCGCATGCAGCAGCATATCGACGCGCTTGCGCCGGTAGAGCCGGCCCACGTACAGGATAGTGAAGCGCTTCGACTGGGCGGGATAGAGCGCAAGCTGCCGCCGCCATTGGGCGAGGTCGATCAATTCCGGTACGATAGCGGGCGGCTCGGCCAGGCCATAGAATTCCTGCGCGCGTTCCGCCGAGTAGCGGCTAGTCGCGATCACACGCGCCGCCCCGCGCACGTTACGGCGTTCCAGGCCGGCCTGAAGATTCATGGTGGCGCGGGTAAGGCCGCGTTCGAAGCGAGCTTCGTCGGCGATCACGCCTTTCAAGCTCACTACGTGGCGGGCATCGGCAGGCAGGCTGTAGCCATCGAGATCGAAGCCCACGGTGAGATCAAATCCCGGCTTGGCTCGCAGCTTCCGGTTGAACGCGATGCGCTCCAGCGTGTAGACCGGCAGATGCAGAGTGGGCGTTTCGATAGCGACTTCATGCCCGAGCGCTTGCAGCGCGTCCGCCAGGACGCGGATACCCACGAACGTTCCGCTGCCCCGCCGGATGTCCATGGGAGTTGAGGTGAGGAATCGAAGCCGCACGTTGAAATAACATCATAGCCCCTGCGGCCGCGGCCTATGGCTCGGGCGAAACCAAACTGCGAGAGGCGTGCTCCAGGACGCCGTTGACCTGCTCGGGGGAGACGCCCGGGAACCATTCCAGAAACTCCTCGACCGTGGCCCCGCCTTCGAGATTGGCGAACAGTGCGGATACGGGCACGCGGGTGCCGCGAAACACCCAAGCGCCACTTACGCGCCCAGGTTCCCGTTCGACCACTCCGCAGGTAGTCCAATCCAGCATTTAGTGTTCCCTGAATCTGATTTTCGCGCATGTGAGCGGCGGAGCCTGTCGGACGGAAAGTCGCCACGGCATTCGTGGGGGCGCCCTGCCGTCGGCCTCCCTGCCTCGCGTGGGTACAATTAAAGCAGATCCATGCCGGTGAAAGCCTCCCCTTCGAAAGCTGTCTGCCTGCTTAGCGGCGGGCTTGATTCTTCTACTTGCCTGGCGCTGGCGAAGCGGCAGGGATTTGCCTGCTATGCGCTCACGTTCGATTATGGGCAGCGACATAGGGTCGAATTGAAGGCGGCGCATCACGTCGCGGAGGCGCTCGGCGTCGAGGACCATCTGGTGGTTCGCGTTGGCGTGAATGCGTTCGGTGGGTCGGCGCTGACGGACGATATCGACGTTCCCAAGGGGCGGGAGATCGCCGAGATGGAGAAGTCTATTCCGGTCACCTACGTCCCGGCGCGCAATACGATTTTTCTTTCGTATGCTCTCGCCTGGGCGGAGGTTCTAGGCAGCGCCGACATCTTCATCGGCGTCAACGCGCTCGATTACAGCGGGTACCCGGATTGCCGTCCCGAGTACATTCAGGCCTACGAACACATGGCCAACCTCGCGACCAGGGCGGGCGTGGAGGGCGCGACGCGCTTGAAGATTCACACGCCGCTGATGGATCTCACCAAGGCCGGCATCGTCAAACTGGCGCAAACTTTGGCGGTGCCATTCGGGCTCACTCATAGCTGTTACGATCCAACGCCCGAAGGGCTGCCGTGCGGCGAATGCGACGCGTGCCTACTCCGCGCCAAGGGATTTCAAGAGGCCGGAATTGCGGATCGCTGAGCTGTTCTATTCCATTCAGGGCGAGGGCTCGCTCGCGGGCGTGCCATCGGTCTTCATCCGGGCCAGCGGCTGCAATCTCAGGTGCTCGTGGTGCGACACGCCCTACGCCTCGTGGAACCCGGAAGGTGAGGATTGGACGCTTGACCGCATTCTCGATGAAGTGAAGCGCTACGGCGCACGGCACGTGGTTCTGACCGGCGGCGAGCCGATGATCTTCCCGGAAACTGCTCCGCTCACCGAATGCCTGCGGGAGTTGGGCGCGCACATCACTATCGAAACAGCGGGAACTGTATCGCAGCCGTTGGAATGCGACCTGATGAGCATCAGCCCGAAGCTTGCGAACTCCACGCCGGATGGCGAATGGGCCGAGCGGCATGACCGGCTGCGGCTACAACCGGACGTCCTGCGCGACCTGATGTCGCGCTACGCGTATCAGCTCAAGTTCGTGATCCGCGAGGCGGGTGACGTGGATGAGGCACGCGAACTCGCCGCCACGCTTCATGCGGAACCGGAGCGCGTGATCCTGATGCCCGAGGGGACTGATCGCGCGGTCTTGCAGGAGCGCTCGGTGTGGCTGGCGGATATCTGCAAGCAGAACGGATATCGCCTTGGGCCGCGGTTGCACGTGGATCTCTACGGGGCGGAGCGGGGCAAGTAACTTGGGCGACCGCGCCCAAGTTTCTTGATATGGCGACCGGCGCGCAGACCGGGAAGCCTACGCCACTGGGCGGCGTATGATGGAGCTGTCGCATGAAGATCGCCACTTATAACGTCAATTCCATTCGGAAACGGTTGCCGGTTGTGCTGGATTGGTTGGAGCGGCACGATCCGGATGTTCTCTGTCTCCAGGAAACCAAGGTTCAGGATTCGGAGTTTCCGTTATTGGAACTGCTCGCCACGGGGCGGCATGTGACCTTCCGCGGGTACAAGGCGTATAACGGCGTGGCCACTATCACGCGGCGCGAGCCCGAACTCGTAGCGCACGGGCTTTGCGAAGGGCCTGATAACGAGGACGACCGCATTCTTCTGACCGTGGTGGATGGCATCCCCATCGTCAATACTTACGTGCCGCAGGGGCAGCGCGTGGGCGCGGAAAAATACGCGTTCAAGCTGGAGTGGTTTCGGCGCGTGAAGCGGTATTTCGACGAACGGCTCGATCCGAACCGGCCCGCTGTGTGGCTCGGCGATCTCAACGTTGCCCCGGAACCGATCGACGTCTACCATCCCGAGCGCCGCGTCAACGAACCCGATTTCCACATCGACGCGCGCAACGCCTACAAGGACGCCGTCTCTTGGGGCTTCATCGACCTATTCCGCGCGCGCTACCCGGAGCGCGTGCAGTACACCTATTGGGATTACTTTCGCAACTCGTACCGGGACAACCGGGGATGGCGCATCGATCACATTCTGGCGACGCAACCGCTGGCCGCGAAATGCATCGCCGTGGACGTGGACACAGCGCCGCGAGAGGCCGAGAGCGCGTCCGACCACACCGTGCTCTGGGCCGAATTCGAACACCCCGCCAAAGCGTAACGAACGCGGCGTTTCGCGCTTTTCAGGAGCGCTTCTTGACGGCGATATCGCGGTGATTCACTTTGGCCACGAAGCCGGCTTCGATCAGATTCTTCCGTATCCGGTCCGCCATCATGACTGAGCGGTGCTGCCCGCCGGTGCAGCCGAAGGCGATGGTCAGGTAGCTCTTTCCTTCGTGGATGTAGTGCGGCAGCAGGTACACCAGCAGGTCGGAAATGCGCTGGATGAACTCCACCGTCTGCGGGAACGAGCGGATATACCGCGCGACTTCGGGATGGCGCCCCGTCAGCTTCTTGAACCGCGGTACGTAGTTCGGGTTGGGAAGAAAGCGGACGTCGAAAACCAGGTCGCTATCCGCCGGAATTCCGTTCCTGTAGCCGAAGCTGGTGACGTAGATCAGGGTCTTCGATTCGTCGCGCTTCCCCCGGAAGCGTTCGCCTACGAATTCGCGCAGTTCATGGACGTTGAATTTTGAGGTGTTGATGGTCAGATCGGCCATCGCGCGGATGGACGCGAGCTGGGACTTCTCCGCGCGGATGCTTCTGATAATCGAGCGGTCACCGCCGAGCGGGTGCGGGCGGCGCGTCTCGCTGAAGCGGCGCACGAGGGCGCTTTCGTCGGCCTCTAGAAACAGGAGCTTCGCATCCACGTGCTTACGGATGCCGGCCAGCACTTCCGGAAAGCGCTTCAGGCTCTCGCCTTCTCGAATATCCACAACCAGGGCGGCAGCCTGAACGGCCGGGTTTTCGCAGGTCAACTCGGCGAACTTGGGAATCAAATCCACCGGCAGATTATCCACCGAGTAGAACCCAAGATCTTCGAGAGCCTTTAGAACGGAACCTTTGCCCGAGCCGCTCAACCCGGTGATCACCAAGAGCTCGGGGCGGCGGTGGGCAGGCGGGACAGTCTTCCCCTTGGTTCGCGTGGAAACGGCTTGCGAGGTGCGCGCGCGGCGGGGGCGCACGCCGTCGCCCCCGCTCTTCTTGCGCGGTTCGGGTTTGCTTTTCGGTTCTGTCTTATCCCTCAACAAGGTCAAAATTCCCATCGCGGCGGCGGACGATTACCGTGACACGGTCCGTTTCCGCATCCCGGTAGACCAGGTAATCACGGTCCTTTTCCATTTCGAGGACCGCTTCGTCCAGCGTCATCGGTTTGCGCTTCTGGTGTTGGTTCGCCTTGTAGATGCGGCGTTCGGGCTCGGGCTCCGGTTCGGGAGCCGCGGGCGCTTCGGGTTCCGCCAGCGCGGTTTTCGGCGCGCGTTTGGAATCGCGCCATTTGGTCCGCGCCTTGAGAACCTGCTTTTCGAATTTCTCGGCGGCGGAATTAATGGCTGTAAATAGATCAGCATCGGCGCCTGCGCCCACTAACTGCTGGCCGTAGTATTTCAGTTCGACTTCGGCCCGGTGGGTGCGGCGTTCCAACGAAAGAATCACGTGCGCTTCAGATTCCCGCTTGCCATCGAGGAGCTTGCCGATCTTGCTAAAGCGAGCTTCCAGCTTCTTCAACTGGGCGGGAGCCAGTTCGACCTGCCTTCCCGTATACGTGATCTTCATGCGATCCTCTCTCCTACCTACTGTATACCGCGTTCAGTAGTATACACGAGACTCTCGCGGATTTCGGACGGTTACAGCTAATTTCGCGTGCGGCGCTGATGCGTGGAAGGGATCTTCATGTCTTCCCGGTATTTGGCCACCGTACGCCGGGTGACGTTGATGCCCTGGCGCTGCAGCATGGCGGTGATCTGCTCGTCGGTGAGGGGCTTGCCGCGATCCTCATCCTCGATCATCTTCTTCACCATGCGCTTGAGGAGCAGCAGGGGCGTCCCGCCGCCCAAAGGACCTTGCACGGCTTCGGAAAAGAAGTAGCGCAGCTCAAAAACGCCCTGGGGCGTATGAACGTACTTGCTGGCCACGGCCCGGCTCACGGTGGAGGGGTGGACGCCGACCTCTTCGGCCACCTCCTTGATCATCATCGGCTTCAGCTGGTCAAGGCCGTGCGTGAGGAATTCCGTCTGACGCCTGACGATCGCCTGGCACACCTTCATGATGGTCTGCTTCCGCTGCTCAATGTTCTTCATCAGCTGGATCGCGGAAGTGTAGCGCTCGCGGACGTAATCGCGCACCTCTTTGGTGGCACCGTTCTCGCGGTCGAGCATGCGGCGGTACTGCGCATTCAGCCGCAGTTGGGGAACGTCTTCATCGTTCATCTGAATGATGTAGTCATCCCCGTCCTTGATGAAGTAGACGTCGGGTTCCACCAGCCGGGCGCCGGCGCCGGAGTAGCGCTGCCCGGGCCTGGGGTTCAGATGGTGGATCATCTCCACCGCAATCGCAAT
Organism: uncultured Acidobacteriia bacterium; assembly: GCA_903925975.1. Lineage (GTDB taxonomy): Bacteria > Acidobacteriota > Terriglobia > Bryobacterales > Bryobacteraceae > BOG-224. Next base: position 7,000 of record CAIYHG010000050.1, read on the forward strand.
ATGCTCGGGCGGGCGGTTGAGGACTTTGGCCAGTTCCCTGTATTGCCTGGTTTCGAGCAACCGAAGCTGGCTGCTCACAATCTGCCAGGCAACGCCTCCCTTTCCGTTGATGCTCTCGATCTGGAGCAGCAGGCACTCCTGCAGGTTGCGCGCGCCCACGCCGGCGGGGTCCAGCGACTGTACGGCGCGCAGCCCCTCTTCCACTAATTCGGGGGCGTGATTGCCCATTGCGGCGATCTCTTCGAGGGACGCCCAAAGGTAACCGTCTTCGTCCAGATTGCCGATGATCGATTCAGCCGCATCCCGAACGTCATCCGAGATGATGCTGACGCTCAATTGCGACCGCAAGTGATCGCCCAGGGTGACCGGGGCCGAAAGGAAGGTCTCAAATGAGGGTTTCTCTACCGATTCCGAGGCCGGACTCTTGTAGCCGGGGTCGAGGTAGTCGTCGAAAAATGAGCCGAAGTCGATCTCGTCGAACGGGTCGGTTGAAGTAGGCGCCTCTTGCATCGGCTCTGTCGGGGCGCCATCAGTTCCCGCGGCCGAGGCGGCGGTCTCCTCTGCATCCGCGAACACGGAACCGTTGATGGCTACGTCCGCCAGCCCGCCGTCCAGGGCAGCCCCTTCACCCATTACGGTGGAATCGAGTATTTCCTTGTCGGCGGGATCGCCGGCGCGCTCCTGCTCGAGCAGGGGAAGAAGTTCCTCGGGGGTGATCTCCTCGCCAGGTTCTTCAGTGGATTCTTCGAGGACCGGGTTCTTGACGATTTCCTGGGTGATCATCTCCTTCAGCTCCAGCCTGTTGAGCTGAAGGACGGTCACCATTTGAACCAGACCCGGGGTCAGAATCTGCTTCTGCGCAACCTTAAGCTGTAATCTCGGCGACAGTAAGCTCATCTGCCCACCATAATATCACTGTCAAACGCATTGTTCCGCCGAAACGAAGTGCGCCACCGAGCACGTTTTGTGCCAAAATGAGCGGGTTTGCGGAGGATGACTGACGCGCCTCACACGTACACGCGGTGGACTCGCGCGCTGATGCCGCAGAGGATGTCGTAAGAGATCGTGCCGGCCGTGCGTGCGATCTGCTGCGCGTCCAGGTGCGCATCCCCTTCCGAGCCGAGCAGGGTTACCTCGTCGCCTGGGACGAGGTGGGGAGCCGCGGTCAGGTCGATGGTAGTCAGGTCCATGGAAACCGTGCCCAGAATGGCCGCGAACTTTCCTCCGGCGATGACTTTGCCGCGGTTGGATAGGCGATGAAAGACGCCGTCGGCGTACCCCGCGCCCAAAACGCCGATGCGCATCGCCTTGGGCGCCCTGAAGGTGGCGCCGTACCCTACGGGCGCGCCTTCGGGGATATCCTTAACAGCCAAAAGTTTGGCCTTCCATGCCAGAGCGGGCTTCACGTCGAGTTGCCGCGAAGGGGCGTCACCGCGCGCGGGGGACACGTAGCCATAGAGCGCGATGCCCGCGCGCACCATGTTGTGCCTGCCCGCACAGCGCCCATAGCTGACCGCGTTGGTGCTGGAGGCATGCACGTATTCGGGGTGGATGCCGGCGCGGCGCAGCGATTCGAGGATGCCGTGAAAATAGGCGAGCTGCTCTTCGGTCTGCGGCGAAGAATAATCGGCTGCCGAGGCAAGGTGGGTCATGAGGCCCTCCAAGGTGGCCCCGGAGGCTGTGCCGGCGGCCGCGACGATCGCTTCGGTATGGGCGCGCGTGCCCAACCGCCCCATTCCCGAATCGATCTTCAGGTGGTAGCGCAGCGGCGCCCCGAGCCTGCGTGCGGCGGCGCCGGTCTCGTGAATCTGGTTCAGCGAGTGAACGGCCGGAGTAAGACCGTATTCGGCAACGAGGTCAAGTTCGTAGGGCAGCGCCCCGCCCATGATCAAAATCCGCGCACCGCGGATGCCGCCCGCGCGCAGGCGGACGCCTTCCTCGACGGAGCTGACCGCCAGCCAGCGGGCTCCTTCGCCGATAAGAGCGCGCGACACTTCCACCGCGCCATGGCCGTAGGCATCAGCCTTGACCACGCAGGTGACTTCAACGCCGGGCCCCACCAAGCCGCAAACGCCGCGGAAATTCCGGGCGATCTGCTGAAGGGAGATCAGCGCGTAGGAACGAAACGGCTGAGACATTGCTAACCCCATTCTAACGGGGGGGGCGGGGCCGAAGCGAATGAAACGGCCTACTTCCGTGCCAGGCGCTCGAAAAGAGCTTCGTAGGAAGTGGTGACTGCGTCCCAGGAGTAGCGCTCGCGCACGCGCTCTATGGCGGCCTCGCGCAACGCCGCCCGCTCGGCTTCGGTGAGGCGGAGCGTCATTTCGATCTTGCGCGGCAGTTCTTCGGGCTCGAACGGAATACCGGCGCCACCGGCCACCTCGGCATTCTCTTCCGTGTTCCTGTAGAGCGTGAGCGCGCCTCGGCCCATGGCTTCAATCAAGGCCGGATGCGTGCCGCCCACTTCGGTGGCATGAATGTATGCGAAGCAGTGCGATCCCAGTTCTTTGTACCCCTCGCCGTAAATCGCCCCGGGGATTACGATTCGGGGGTCGCGCGTATCACGCACCCGGCGGATGTATTCCTGGGCGTAAGGGGCGTCGCCGATGAGCGCGAGCTTCATATCGGTCGCCACCGATTCGAAGGCCATCCGTACTTCGAGAGGGCGATTCTCCGGCTCCATGCGGCTCACGTACAGGAAGTAACGCCCCGGCTCCAGGCCCAGGCGGGAGAGCGTGGAGGTCCCGGAGGCTTTGGTTGTGTCCGCGCCGTAAGGAATGAAAACGCTCTCTTTCCTGTATCGATTGAAGTAGTAATCCTGGATGGTATGCGCATCGGTGATGACCACGCTGGGAAACGCAGTGGCGAGCCATTCCGAAACCAGATACCAGCCCTTAGCCAGCCGGTTCCATTTCTTGCGCTTGCGTTCAATGCCATCCACGTTAAGAGGCACGGGAATGCCGGTCAGCCGGGGCCAGAGGGTGAAAATAGCATTCGCGCCGTTGCAGTACAGAGCCACATCGGCGCGCCGGAAGAGCAGGTGCGCCGTTGAGAGACACGTATGCGCGAGCGTATCGAGGTATTTGTGCCGGATAGTGGGGAGATATTGCAGCTTCACGCCGCGATAGAACGGCTGCGCGCCGCGCTCGCGGCAGTAGACCGTTACCCGATGGCCCCGTTCCACGAGGCGCGTCGAGAGTTCTTCCGCGAAGGTTTCGAAGCCGCCGTAATTGGCCGGTATGCCTCGCGTGCCAAGTATGGCAATCCGCATTCGGCAGGCGCCGCCTAAGGCTTTGCGATATCGGAAGTGGAGACCAGGCCCAAAATGCTCTCCGGCGCCTTCTTGCTCACTGGCGCATACTCAAACCAACTGGCCATGTAAGCGTCATCCACTCGTTTGCGCGCCTGGATCAGCCTTCTCTTCCGGAAGACCCGGTTCAGGTTCGTGCTCAGCAGCCAAAACGCTTTCAGCGACGAGTGTTCCCAAAGCAGGCAGCACAGCACCACGGCCGCGTCGCGCGCGGTGATCGAAAGCCAGTGCCGCCGGTAGAGATCCGCCGAGATGTTCTTGATGCGCATCAGGAAGCGGTTCTTCACCGAATGCATGTTGATCACGCCGGGCAATGCGCGGCGGTTGCCGGGCAGAACCTTGCGCACGTGATAGCCGCGCGCAAGGGGCGCGTACATGCACTTCCAGCCCAGCAGTTGCGCGCGCCACGCCACATCGGCGTCTTCGCGATAGACGAAGAAATCCGTATCGAAGAACTCCCCTTCCACGGAAATGTCGTCGATCATCGAGCGGCGGTAGAGAGCGGCCGCGGCGGTTGCCCCGAATACGTACTCGCGCTGCAGATAGTGGCCGTTATCCACTTCCTGGCTGCCGCGGTCCAGATGCCGCAGCATCGGGTTGAAGTAGATTCCCGTGGAATCCACTACGGGCCGCGACGGAATCTCGAAGTGCGAGCTCATCGTCAGAAGCTTGCCGCACACCGAGCCCACTGCGGGGTCCGACTGGCCGGCATCCACGAGGGCTTGAATGAAATTCGGCAGCAGCAGGACATCCGGATTGAGTGTCAGCACCCAATCGCCGTTCGATAGTTGAATGGCTTGGTTCTGAGCCGCCGCGAAGCCCCTGTTTTCCCGGTTGTACTGCACGCGGCAGCGGTCTTCGAACTGTTCCAGCAGATCCTGGGTTCCGTCGTCGGAACTGTTATCGACGACGATGATTTCCCTGTAGGGATACTTCTGCGCCAGCACCGATTCCAGGCATCGGCGTATGTAGCGTCCGCTGTTGTACGTAACTATCGTGACCGAGACGAAGTCGTTTTGCGCCATGAGCAAGAACCTGAGAACCCGAACTTAGCGATCATCTTGCGTACCGCAGAGCCTACCCGCCATTACCGCGACAAAACAACTTCCTTCGACCGGCCACTCACTAGCGAACCGCCGGCGAATCTCGCGACTCGCCAATACGCCCTAAAAGGCGCCAAACTCCGGTTGAAGGCCGATTGCGCAAATCCCCGCAACAATGAGCCTGCCATCACGGCCAAACAAACAGCCCGATAGCCCGGCGAGCTGAAGTGCTTTTCCGCATATTTTATCAGATTAGAGTACCAATAAACTACCCGCATCTCCATCGAAATCTTAGAGATGGAGTGACCGCCCGCGTGCCTGGCTGCGGCTTTAGGCTGGTAATGGAACGTATAGCCCGCCTGCCAAGCCCGCCGGCAGAAATCCACGTCTTCAAACCAGAGCGGACAAAACCGCTCATCAAAACCGCCCAGCTGGGCCCATACTTCGCGGCGTATCATCAGGAACGCCCCAGCGGGTTGCTCCACGACGCAACGTGTCGAATAATCCCTCTTTAACTCGCGGTAGCGCCGGTTGATCGGATTGCCGGGCCAGAGTCTGTTAAGCAAGAGAGCTTCCAAAGCCAAAACCGCGGGCGTGGGGAGGGACCGGGCCATGAAACCGACCTGGGGCTTTCCATCCGACTCAAGTAGTAGCCCACCCGCGCCGGCCGCGCCGGGAAGGTCGCAGGCAGCCCTCAAATCTTCAATGCCGCCTTCGATCACGGCGTCGGGATTCAGCAGCAGGATGTAAGGGCAGTCAAGGGCCCGAATACCTTGATTTACAGCCGCCGCGAACCCTAGGTTCTTCTGGTTGGCAATGAGCCGCGCGCCGCGCCGATTGACCTCGTCCACGGTGCCATCCGGCGACGCATTATCGACAACGATAATATCCGCGCCGGAAGCTTGGGCGGCTTCCAGGCAGGAACCAATCTCCGCGCCGGAGGAGTACGTCACAATGACTATGCCAATCTGGGCCATGTGTCACTTCGCCTCACGGTACGTCAGAGAAAAATACACTTTCCAATACCAATCGTATCCGCCGGCGGACTGAAAACGGCGGATCAGCCGCTCGTTCTCTTGGAGATGGGAGCGCAGTCGTTGGGGGTCCCAGCGCACCGCGCTTTGGCTCGCTCCGTCCCAAGCCTGCAAGCCCTGCCATTTTCCCACAAGCCAAGCCCTGCCGCGCCCATGGCGGAACGCCAGGCATCCCCAAAGGAGCTGCGCGGCAAGGATCTGCGGCCAGTGAAGCAGCAGAGATTCGCGGGAATAATGCCGCGCGAGCAGAAGAAGCTGGTTCCGCGCCGTGCGCCGGACGGTTTCGGCGTGCCACCGGCCGAGAGTGGCGCTGCCTTGGTGCCAAGCTATGGCTGCGGGCTCGTAGATTCCCGCAAGCCCGGCGCGGGCGCACCGCAGGCCGAAATCGGCGTCTTCCAGATAGGATTCGAAGCTTTCCTCCAGAAACCCCACGCGCTCAAACAGCTCCGCGCGAAAGAGAGCGGCCGTCCATGGCGCCGATGAGATTCGGCATTTGGCGGAGTAGGCCGCATCCACGAACTGTCCATTGCCGGCGCGCCATGCCGTGCCTCCGCGGCAAGTCAGGTCGAAAGTTCCGTCGAGCAGCCTCGGGTTCCGCGCGTCCAGAATCTTCCCTGTGGCGAACCAGGCGCCGTCCGCTTCCGCGGAGGCGCGCAGCGCCGCGAAATAGTCCGGGGCCAGCGTGAGGTCCGTATTCAGTACCGCGACCCATTCGGCGCGGCTCTCGCGTATTCCGCGGTTGACCGCGGCGGCGAAGCCCGCGTTGCGCCCCATGGCGATCACCCGCGCCCCCCGGCTGCGCGCATAGTCCGGCGCCCCGTCGGTTGACCCGTTGTCCACCGCGAGCACCTCGCTGGGCGGCTCGGTTTGCGCTTCGATACTGGAGAGAAGCTTCTCCAGCAGGGGGCGGCCGTTCCAGACGGGAATCACCACCGCGATACTCATAAAGCGGCGCCCGCCTGAGCCGGTTGCCGGGTACGGTCCGGCGGACGCTTTGCGCCGCATTCCGACTTTTTGCGGGCGCGAGGCGTCATTACGGTTGATATCATGAGAGCAATGAAGCGGTTACTACCCCTGCTTTGCGGTTTCGCCTGGATGCTGGGCGCGGCGGAGCTTTCGGGCGTGAAAACGGTGTACGTGATGCCCATGGCCCGCAGTCTGGACCAGTACTTGGCCAGCCGGTTGGCCAGCGGACAGGTCATCCAGGTGGTGACGGATTCGAAACGGGCGGATGCCATATTCACCGACCGGATCGGCCCCGCGCTCGACGAACTTCTCCAGGCCTCCGCGCCCCCTCCGGCCAAGAGTTCGGAGCCTGAGAAGGCCGATAACCAACTGGCCCCGGTGGGATCGTCCTCCAGTTTCGGCCGCGGAAAGGGCACGATCTTCCTGGTTGACGCGCAATCCCGCGAAGTAATCTGGTCGATGTTCGCGCCGGCCAAAGGGGCGGACGCGCCGGCGCTCGACCGCACGGCGGGACAGATTGTGGACCGGCTGAAGCGCGACCTGAAGGGCAAGAAATAGCCCTGGATCGGGAGCGGCGAGGCAATCATTGACGCTCCTTCGGGGCGGGCCGAGCCAGGGGGTCCGGCGCGTACGCGGGTTCTAGCGCCACAATCGGGCGTTTCTCCCGCAGGAGTTCCCGGTAGCTCCGTTCCAGCCGGCGGGTAATGGCCGGCATATCCCAGTTTGCCTCTACCTCGGCGCGCGCCCGCGCCGCCATTTGCGCCGCTGCCTCGGGGCCATCCAACAGCGCCAAGACTCGCGCTGCGAATTCCAGCGGGGAATCCGCCAAAGCGCAAAACTCGCCATCCTTCCGCGCCAGTCCCTCCGCGCCGATGGCGGTCGATACCACGGGGATGCCGGCGGCGAAGGCTTCGAGAAGCTTCACGCGCACGCCCGAGCCGCTCAATATGGGGCAGACGAACACGGAGTACCGCGCCAGGGGATCGCGCGCATCCTCCACGAACCCCAACATACTTGTGTTCGCGGCGAACCGGGAGTAGACGTGCTCGGGGGGCGGGTCCGAGCCCGCGATCGCCAGGCGCGCCCGCGGCCGTTTCTCCAGGATGAGAGGCATCACCTCGCGGAAGAACCATTCGAGCGCAACCCGGTTTGGCTCGTGCCGGAAACTTCCCAGGAACAACATGGTTTCCGGCTCGCGGCCGCCCGGCCGGAATTCGTATCGGCCGCAGTCGATGCCGGCACGAAGGCCGGCTTCCACTTTGCCGGCTAGCGATGGGGCGTATGAGAGCAGGTAATCGCGGTTGGCAGCCGTGCACACCTGCACGCGGTCGCATCCGGGCAGCGCGCCCAGTTCGTACCGCAACGCTCTCAGGTATTCCACCCGGGCCTTAGCGCGGCCGAATACGCCGCGCATGCGGCCGGCGCCTCGCCCGACGGATTGAAAATAGACGTCGTGCTCGAAGAGAGCCACCCCGATGCGGCGGAACGCGCCCCGGTATTGGGCCATGGCCGTGTACTCCAGTTGGAGCACGTCGATGCGTTTCAGCATCATCTGGCGGTGGATGAGCCATTCCAGATCGGGGTCGGCGAACTCCCGCACCGCGTAGGGCGTGAGCGGTCCCCCGCCGCGCGCAGGCCCGCCCCGCCGCACGATCCATTCCGCCGAGGCGCAGAAACTTCGCAGCTCTTCGTTTTCCTGAACCTGCGAAGCCGCGTCCAAAGCTTCCACCACGTGCGTTTCCGCCAGCGCCGAGAGCGTGCGCAGCGTCTGGTACATGAATACGCCCCCGCCATGCACGGGCGGGCAGATGGGGTACGGCGAAACCACCAGCACGCGCAGGCGCTCGGGAGCCGCCTCCATCTCCGCAAAGCGGTCGCGGAAATACCCGCCCATGGGGCGGCGGAAGGCTTCGGTATCGCTGACGCAGGCGAGGGAGCGAGCGCGCCAGCGCGAGCGCACCGAGCGCGGCAGCCGGCCGAACGCCCGCCACAGCGCGCGCACGTTCGGGCGCAGCGGCACGTCTCCGAAAGCCGTAGCCAGAATCACCCCGGCGCCGGCGAAGCAGAAATGGGCGGCAAGACGCCGCGCTTCGTGGATGTTCTTCCAGCAAAAAAGCAGGTAATTGGTCTTGAGAACGGTTTCGATCCATTCCGGCTTGAAGCGCTTCCCGATGGTCCCGCGATGCTCGTGGTAAACCACGCTGCGCGGCTGGTAGAGCACCTTCCACCCGCGTTTCCAGGCCATGTAGCCGAGGTCCGTATCTTCCAGATAGAAGGGTTCGAGCAGAGGGTCGAACCCGCCCAGTTCGAGGAACTTGCCGCGGCTGAAGGCGCAAGACCCTCCGCCGCCGTAGAAACAGGGGAAGAGATCGTCCACGGCCGCATCGTCGCGGTGGCGCACGCGCAATCCGCCATCCTGCCACCAGCCCTGCGTCAGACCCGTTTCTTCCCTGAGCTTGAGCGGGTCGGTGAAGAAGATCTGGCACGAGACGGCGAAAACGTCCGGATCTCGGAACCCTTCGAGCAAGGGCGCGAGAAAATCCGGAGCGGCGCGCATGTCGCTGTTCAAGAGGACGACGATTTCGTTTTTCGCCGCGCGGAAACCCGCGTTCGAGCCGCCGCCGAAGCCGAGATTCCGCGGAAGAGCCACCAGCTTGACCTGCGGGAAGCGGGACGTCACGAACTCGGCGCTGCCATCCGTCGAGCCGTTATCCACTACGATGACTTCATTCTCGGGGCTACCCGCCATGGCCTCGATGACGGAGGGCAAGTACTTCTCGAGAAGGTCCCGTCCATTCCAGTTGGGAATGACTACGGATGCCGACGTGGGGCAGGCTCCCGCCGGAGCTTTGCGCGCGGGCGGGCGGCGCCTTCCGAATACCAACCAGGCCAGATCCGCCAGCGCCAGAACGAGGGCCGCGGCTGCGGCCAGCGCCGGGACGAATAGCAGCGCGGGCAGCGTCCGCAGCAACCGCTTCAGAAACGGCATCGTCAGATCCGTGGAGCGAGACCGGCCGCGCGCCCTAGCTTCATCCAGCGCGAGGAACGGATCACGTGCATGTCATGTTCGAGCTGCGCGACTCTCTCTTGCTCCTCGCCGAGTTGTTTGTCTAACGCCTGGGCCCAGGACTGGGCTTTGCTCAGCTCGCCCTTCAGCGCGGCGATTTGCTCCTCGTAACCCGATGCCATATCAAGCGCCGACTTCTGTTCGCGCGCAACCTCCTGCTGCAAAGCGACTATCCGCGCGCGGGTGGCATCGAGATCGCGATTCAACTCGTCCGCCCAGTGGTTGCTGCGCTCTATCGCCTTCTGCTGCTCGTCAAACAGATCGGCGAGCCGCCGTCGATCCGCCCGCACCTCCTCGATCTGCTGTTCGAGCAACTCGACATGCCGGCCTAAAAGCCCGATGTGGCGCTCGCGCTCGCGAAGTACGTTAGCCATTCGCGGAACGAAGACGAAACCGGGCGATGGCGACAGCGCCGTAAGCGAGCAGAGGGCCACGAAGAAGTGCGCCTCGCGAGGAACTGCTTCCCCCGGCTCGGCTTGCGCCGATACACTGCCGCCCGAGCAGGGTTGAAACGCGATGCATTCCATGTGGTTCTGCAGATACATGGAGACGTGAGGAAAGACGCCCCGCAATTCCTCGCGAAACTCCTCGAACGCGAATTCGTGGACGTGGAAGGGGTTTGCGCCGGCTTCCCCGCGGGATTCCGTATAGTAGAGCCGGTTGGGCGTGGAAACCAGAAACGTGCCTTCAGGCGCCAGCACCCGGCGAGCTTCGGCCAGGAAGCCGCGCCAGTTCGCGAGGTGCTCGATCATTTCGAAGGAGACCACCAGATCGAAAGCGCCGTTCGGGTGAGGCAGCGCCTCACAGGAAGCCTGTTCGAACGCCAGGTTGGGCAGGCCGTAATTCGCCCGGGCGAATTCCACGCCCTCGCGGGCAATATCCGCGCCCGCCACAAAACTGGCGGCGCCGGCCAAGGCGGCAGATCCATATCCGGTACCGCAGCCCGCGTCCAGCACCCGCTTGCCCGCGGCAAGCGTCACGGCAAACGCGTATCGGGCAGCGTGTTCGTTCCATAGGTCCGGCTCGATCTGCCCTGGAACGAGCCGTTCTCCAGTAAACTCAGCCAAGTGGCTTCTCCGATAGATGCGCGGTTCGTAACCGCGCGTTCACTTCTACGCGGCAGGGCGCGTACATATAGCCGTAAACCTGCTGCTCCGACCGCGCCATCTGCAAAGCGATTGCGTTATCGATGCGGTCGCAAACAGTGTAGTCCATCCCGGCCGAATCGGCTATGAACGGCGAAAACGAAAACGCGGCGGGGTAAAGTTCCGGCAAGTCGAGAACGAAATCCACGGTTACGATTTCCCCCGGCTCGAGAGCGCCGAGCTCGGTTCCCTCCCGCTCCGTATCCGCGCCGGCAAAATCCAGCCCCAGGTGATTGCGCATGACGAAACCGGCCACGGGCCGCGCGAGGCGCCGGTTGGCGCGCGCACTGACGCGGAGCATTACGGTCTGGCAAGGCTCCAACTGGGGCAGAGGGCGGCCATCCCGATCGAAGACGCCGATGCCGATGATTTCCGCGCCGCCGTCGCCGCGCCGCTGGTCTATGTTCGGGATGCTCCGCAGCACCGGCGCGGGTCCCTCCAGGCCGGGTTCGGAGATTTCGCGGGGCAACCAGGGCTTCCGTGCCTCTCCAGCTTCCTTTTCCGCCATGGCCGCCAGATATGCCGTGACCACCTCATCGGCGCCGCCGATAGCCGCCACGCGGCCGTGGTCGAGCCACAGTGCGCGGTCGCCTATGGCGCGGACGTCGTTTACCGCGTGCGATACGAACAGAATCGTAACGCCCCGCGCACGCAGCTCATGCACCTTGCGCATGCACCGCTGACGGAAGTAGAAATCGCCTACGGCGAGCGCCTCGTCCACCAGAAGCACTTCCGGATCCACGTGGATCGCCACACCGAAAGCCAGGCGCATCAGCATGCCGCTCGAATAAGTCTTGACCGGCTGATGGACAAAATCGCCGATCTCGGCGAAATCTTCGATGGATTGCAGGCGTTGATCGATCTGGCGCTTGGAGAGCCCCATGATCGCAGCGTTCAGGTAGACGTTGTCCCGGCCCGTGAATTCCGGATTGAATCCGGCCCCGAGTTCGAGCAGCGCGGCCACCCGGCCGTTGACCTCGACCCGCCCGGAGGTGGGCGTCAGAATGCCCGCAACTATCTGAAGCAGCGTGCTTTTTCCGGCTCCATTCTGCCCGATGATGCAGAAGGTTTCTCCGCGCTCGGCGGAAAAGGACACGTCGTCCAGCGCCAGGAAATCGCGATGACGGCGCAGCCGGTTCAAGGTCGCCAGTTCCGTCAGCCGGCCGCCGGGCGACTCATAGATGGCGTAACTTTTGGCAACATGCTGAAACTCAACGGCATTCACGGTTAGAGAAGACCAGTTTAGCGGAAGGAACGAACTCCGGGAAGCAAAGCGGGGAAATCACAAATGAAAAGGGCGACCACCGACCCCTCCTGTTAGAACACCGTGCCGAGTTGTTACGACTGCGGCTCTGGGGCCGCGGCGCCAAGAATGTTGCCGGCGCGTCAGAACTCCGACATGGTCAGTTGAGGAAGCCGGAAGCCGCCCTTATAGTGGATGGGTTCTATGTACTTCCTCCTTGTTGTATAGCTCCCCATGAAGGGGATCTCGTCTGGGCCCCTTGAGAACGGGGCCGAAAGCAGTCAAACTCAACCGCTTTCAAGTTCACTATGCTCCCAGGTTACTGCGAAGTCAAGGGGTATCGCCCGATCCGAATATCTGTTTCATTTTGATGGGATTAACCCATACTTTCAGGCGCGGCGAGGCTCCGATTCAGGGGATTCCCGCACAGGAATCAGAACCGAATTTGTGGTCAAAATCACCACTACGGCCAAGATTCAGGAGGATACCCCTCCGAAGCGGCGCCTTCAGCCGCGGGCAGCGCGGTACTGGGCCTGGTTCCCGGTACCCTGTCCATTGCCGCGCGACGGGTGGCGTTTTGTAATGGGACCGTGGTCGCATTTCTCAAACTCGCTCTTTTCTTCGCCGCGGCGGCCGCGCAAGCGCCCCAGGCCCCGGCTCCCCGCCTTGCTCCACACGCCCTGCAGTGCCCGCGCTGCGCCGTTTCGGCGTGCGCTACGCTCTCGAAAGTGGATGTGCAGGAAGAACTTGGCCGCACCTTCTCGGGCGGAGAGCAATCGAGCGAGGAAGCCGGGTCCATCTGCGACTACGCCTCCGGAGATGGCCAAGTGCGCCTTCTCGTGCAGCACGCGGCGGCGGACGTGGACCTTCGCACGGAAGTTCAGGCGCTCAGGGCATCCATTCCGGAAGCCTCTTTCCGGATTGCCGAAGGGCTGGGAGCCCCCGCGTTCTTCGTAGAGATTCCGGGCGCCGGCTCGCAACTCTACGTGATTCAGGACCAGCGCGACATCCTCATGGTTTCCGTATTGGGCTTTGGCGAACCGGAGCGAGCCTCCCGCGCGGCGGCGGCTCTGGCGCGCAAGGCGCTGGCGCGGACACGCCCATAACGGCTCCCGCGAGCGCAGCCTGGTGATAAGATGCCTCTTTCCTATCCGCGCGAAGCCGGTTCTCCGGGCGCGAACTAGCGAAGGGGCATCCCATGAATAGACGATCGTTTGTAGGCCTGATCGGCGCGGCGGGCGCCGTGGCCGCCGCACAAGCCCAGACGGCTCCCCAGAAGAAGGGCCGCTGCTATCTGCTGCAGTATTTCATGCTGAAGATCGGTACGCAGCAGGCCCGCTTGACCGATTTCCTGAGCAAGAGTTACCTTCCCGCGCTGGCCAAGCTGAACGCTACGCCGGCGCTCGTGCTTGAGGCCTCGCTGGCCCAGGGCTTGCCCCACGTTCTTCTGATTACCGGGTACGCCTCGGCGCAGGAGATGTGGAACGTGCGGGAGAAGCTTGCGGCCGATAAAGCGCTGGCGGCGGCGTCCGACGCCTGGGAAGCCGGGCCGGAGCTTCCGTTCGAAAGCACGGACAGCGCCCTGCTCGAAGCCGCGGATTACTCGCCGGATCTTGTTGCCCTGAATCCCGCCCCGAAGACGCCGCGAACGTTCGAGGTACGCGTGTACCACACCTCGACATTTCAGAAAGTGAACGGGCTGCACTGGCTCTTAGGACAGAACGACATGGCCATCCTGAGGCGCTGCGGAGCCGAGCCCGTGCTGTTCGGGGCGAGCGCGATCGGCGCCGGAGCGCCTAACCTGACCTGGATCACGGCATTCGCCGACGAAGCCGCGCGCGACAAGGCGTGGGCCGCATTCGCCGCTGACCCGGAGTGGGTGAAGGTCCGCGCCGAATCCACTCAGCGCTTTGGAAATAATCCGGCGGTTCGGGACGTCGCGCTATACAGGTCCGCGGCGTACTCGCCGATCCTCTAAGTAACGTCCTCCGCGGGCGCTAAGATTCGAGGGGCAGCCCCGAGTCTTTCAGCGCCCGCCATCCTCCGTCGAGCGAAATGGGGTTGGCGTAGCCCATCTTCCGAAGGTTGTCCGCCGCCAGCGCCGAACGGAACCCGCCGCCGCAATAGAGCACCAGCACCGTGTTCTTGTCGGGGGCTGTGGCAACGATATCGCGCTCGATGATCCCTTTGCTCAGGTGAACCGCGCCGGCCACGTGTCCGGCGGCCCACTCGCTCTCTTCGCGCGTATCCACCAGCAGGTGCTCCGCGCCTAGGCGGCGCATTTCCTTGTAGCCTTCCACGTCGATCTGCCGGATGCGCGACTTGGCGTCATCCACCAGCTTCAGAAATTCGGGGCTGTGTACCATCTTGATTTACTCCACGCGGCGGATTCTGGCGCCGGCTTGCGCCAGTTTCGTTTCAATCTTCTCGTACCCGCGGTCGATGTGATAGACGCGGTCGATCACGGTATCGCCGCGGGCCACGAGGGCGGCCAGCACCAGCGACGCGCTGGCGCGCAGGTCGGAGGCAATCACCCCTGCGCCGGTCAGTTCGCGCGGACCGGCCACGATGGCCTGCCGGCCGTCGAGCCGAATATTGGCGCCCATGCGCGCCAACTCCTGCGCGTGCATGAAGCGGTTCTCGAAAATGGTTTCGACGATGATCGCGATGCCCTCGGCCTGAGTCATCAGGGCCATGTATTGGGCCTGCAGATCCGTCGCGAAGCCGGGGTATTCCTCGGTGGTGACATCCACGGAGCGCAAACGGCCGGAAGCGCGCACGCGCAAGGCGGTATCGCCCGGCTGCGTGACGCTGGCTCCGGCCTGCTGCAACTTCGCAACCAGCGCGCCCACGTGTTCGGGGATGCACCCGGTCACCGTGACGTCGCCGCCGGTGATGGCCCCGGCCACCAGGAAGGTGCCGGCTTCAATGCGGTCGGCGATGATTTCGTGCTCCGTCCCGGTGAGGCGCTCCACGCCTTGGATGCGGATCACGGATGTGCCCGCGCCTTCGATCCTGGCGCCCATCTTGGTGAGCAGGTCGGCGAGGTCGGCCACCTCGGGTTCGCGCGCCGCGTTGCGCAGCACGGTTTCCCCGCGGGCGAGCACGGCGGCCATCATCAGGTCTTCCGTTCCCGTTACGGTGATGCGGTCGAAGTTCACCACGGAGCCGTGAAGGCCATCGGGCGCGGTGGCTTCGATATAACCGTGAGACTGGTGAATCGTGGCGCCGAGCTGTTCCAGGCCGAAGATGTGCAGGTTGATGGGCCGCGCGCCGATGCCGCAGCCGCCGGGCAGCGATACCCGCGCGCGTCCACAGCGGGCCACCAGCGGCCCCAAAACCAGACTCGACGCCCGCATGGTCTTCACCAACTCATAAGGCGCCTCGGGGCTGGTGATGCGGGGCGTGTGCAGCCGGACCGTTTCGCCATCCACTTCGACGCTCGATCCGATATCCACCAGCAGCCGCTGCATGGTGCGGATATCGCGCACTTTCGGGATGCGCTTCAGCGTCACCGGTTCTTCGGTGAGCAGGGCCGCCGCCAGGGCCGGGAGCGCGGAGTTCTTCGCCCCGCCGGTTGCGATTTCTCCGCGGAGGGCGGTTCCGCCCGTAATCACAAATTTATCCATTGGTCTTTAGCTCACTTCGCAGTTGATCTGTTCGCTGAGCAGTCTATCCAGCATGCATATCAGTGGGGCGGACGCCCTCGTCCGCGCCGGACCCCCTGGTCCGGCATGCCCCGAGGCATTTCAAAGGCCTCGACAAAGCCGACCGGGGGGGTCGGCTTGTGGTCCAGGGGGACCGCCCCACAGCGGCCATTCTTCAGACTAGCACCGGCTATCCAACGGCTGAGAGCCGAGCACGGCGCGATACCGGCTCATGCGAGCCGGAAGCCGGGATGAATCCCGGCTCTGCACGCTGAAGACGTGCGCCACAGGCTCTCGAATACGTGTTCGTGGCGCGGGCTTCAGCCTGCCGGGCCGAGATTCGTCTCGGCCTTTCTTTGCCGATCAATACAGGGCCGCTGGAACCCCGCTCTTCAACGCACCTTGAAGCAGAACGTCTGGTTCGATTCCTGCGGCGTCAGGGAATACTCGCCCGGCTCCAGGCTCTCTTCCACTTCAATCTGCCAGATGTTATCGGCCGCGAACCTGGTGGTGGAGATGCGGATCGAGGGCGGCCCCTTCTTGGGCGCGAAGGTAATTTGCCTGCGGCCGCTCTTTACTTCGAGCTTGTACAGCTCCAGGCGGTCGGGAATTAGCTTGTCCGCCCGCAGGATGAAGATGGGCGAGGCGAGCGGCGTTTCCACGGGGGAAGACGCGCCCTCGATTATGTAGGTGATCTGGTTGCCCTTCTTGTCTTCCACGGCCTTTGCCACCTCCGGCTCAATCAGGTCCGAGGCGTGCTTCAAATACGGGATATCCGCCTTCGGAGGCGGCGTCCCGGTATATTTCTGGGCCGCCAACGGAAGGGCGGCCGCAAGCAGCAGTAAAGCGAAGAGGTGCGGCATAAATCTTCGTTTAACATCTTAGCCCGGAATGGCGATGCAGGGTTTGCGGAGCCAGCGCCCGTCGTGCGAGCTTCGGGAGCGGGGGTCTGTGTGGATGAGCTAAATTGGCAGGAGCCGAATCCTGCTCCGATTCGGGTCTACCGTGACCAAGGCGCCGGCTTCCAGATGCGCGTGACTGGTGTGCAGCGCGCGAACAACGATCTGGCCGATGGCCGCCGGGAGGACGTCTTGCGCGCGGATCTGGAGGACGCTTGGCTGGCGAGCCTGCCGCTTCGCGAGAAGGGCGCCGAAATCCAGATCGTGAGTGAAAACGACCAACCCGTTCGCGCTGGCGTAATCCATGATCTGGGAGTCTGGCGCGGATGGCTGGCCGATGCCGGACCAGTGCACACTGTCGAAACCCGAATCGGCTAGAAACCGGACCCACGCCGGGCTCAGGTTCATGTCGATCCGGAGTTTCATGCGGCTGGAAGTGGGACTTCGATTTCCT
The DNA here is from genome assembly GCA_903925975.1 of uncultured Acidobacteriia bacterium. Lineage (GTDB taxonomy): Bacteria > Acidobacteriota > Terriglobia > Bryobacterales > Bryobacteraceae > BOG-224. The sequence goes on from CAIYHG010000050.1 coordinate 23,808, forward strand.
CAACGCGCCAGGCTGCGTAAGCGAGAGCCTGCCGGATGTCCTCTTCTTCGACGTATGGGTACGCCGCCAGGATTTCGGAGCTGGCGTGACCCGCAGCAACCAGCCCAACAAGCGTCCCCACGGTGACGCGCATCCCCCGTAGGCAAGGTTTTCCGCCCATCACTTCCGGGTC
>CAIYHG010000051.1 GCA_903925975.1 uncultured Acidobacteriia bacterium
ACCTGGAAGATTGGAGAGGTCGGCACATTGGGCCGCAGCGGGTTCACGTTACCTTGGCTGATCCTTTTCTCCAGATCCTCGCGGGCCTGCTTGCGCCCTTCCTCGCGGAACTTCTCGGCCTGCATCTCCTGGCGCTTCGCAGTGGCCCCGAATTTGTCATCCCAAACTTGGGCCGGGGTGCGGCGCTGCTGCACCGACTCCGAAATCAACTGTTCGAAGTCCAGCGGCTTGTCGGGAAAAAGCTCATCGTGCTGGCGGGCGATGTTGTGAAGCTGCGTCTCGAAAGAGACGTTGGTGCGAAAGAGGTCTTCGAGCGCCGAAAGGCGGTCCATCACGGCTTTGTCGGTTCCGCCAGCCGCCACAGGCTGAGGCCGCACAGCGGGAACCGGCTCCGGGTCCGCGCCCTCGAACAACTGCTTTTCGAAGTCGATGCCGTACATGCTCGAAAGGCTCTTGGATTTTTCTCGCACCGCCGCGACCTTCAGGCCCGCTGCTTCGCGCTCCCTCTGCGCGGCGGTGAACTGCTCATTGATCCTGGTCTGGGCCTGCTCGAACTGCGCGCGCTGCTCCCCGAGGCGCTGCCGTTCGGCTTCCAGCTCAGCTTTCCCCGCGTTCATCTTGCGGTCGTAATCCGACTGTCGAAGGCTGCCCTCGAACCGCTCGGCCACCTTCGGGTTCTTCAGAAGCTCTTCCGCGACCTTCGCGTCTACGCCCGCGGCTGTGAGTTCTTCCTGTAACGTTGGCATGTTCGTTTAATCCTTCCTTCCTCTTTCGAGGCTGCGGAAATGCATCCGGACTGCGCCTATCCCAATGCTCCGGTCGGGGGTTGGCTTTCCGGACTTTGTGCGCCAGCGATCTTAACCAACACCGTGGTGCCCATCTGCTGCATGGCTTGCACCTCCCGGCTGACATCGGGGAACTGCCGGGCTATGCCGTTCAGCGTTTCGGTGATCTGTTGGATTTGTTGACCGACCGTCCGCATTTGCGCTTTGCGCAGTTCGCGGGCGTTATCGGTCACCGAAGGCTGTTGCCCCTGCTGCACTCCCATGACGGACCCGAAGTCCGTGAGCGATCCGCCACCGGCGGCGGCATTGCCGGGAGAGCCCTGAGGAGACGACAAAGGAGTCGGTGTCATCGGACTACTTGCGGACCGCCTTGAAAGGCGTCTTGATCTTGGCCCGCTTGTTGCTGAGTTTGGTAATTTTCTTCATGACTGTGAGTGGGGGCGGCCCCTACAATCCCGCCCCCGCGCCTTACCCTGCTACCGCGAGGGGAGCATCCCGAAGGATTCTCGTTCACGCGGAGGACACGGCCCGGCTACTTTTTGGAATGCTTTTTCGAACGCTTGCGGCCACGTTTCATGGTTACCCTCCCTTCTGTTCGCCCCAATAAAAAAGGCGCTCCCGAAGCCGGTCGTACTCGGCCCCAGAAGCGCCTGTCTTCAGTCGGAGAAAACGGTTCGCCCTTCGCTGAAATAGTAAATGGTTAAGAAGGCTTTGTCAAATCATTAAGTTCCGAG
>CAIYHG010000052.1 GCA_903925975.1 uncultured Acidobacteriia bacterium
CCGGCGGCGGCGACGGCGGCGGCCAGGCGTTTCTCCATGGCGGCCTGGGCGGGCCAGCATTTTTGGTTGGCGGAAAGACGCAGGTCGCCGTTGGCGACCAGGAAGATGGCGGAAGCGGACTTTTTCATGCCGGAAATGGAACAGAGCACCGGTTATGCCTCAGGCGGGACGCCGATTGCTCCGGGCGGATGCCGCGGATGGGCCGCATCGGTGGGATATTTCGCGGGGCACAGGCGCATGGGATGGGGGCGGCGCCCGCCGATGATAAACGGGAGGGGCTAGCCGGCGAGGATGACTAATCTGGGCCATCAATCCATACCGCTTCGATGGATATAGATGGCAAAGAGATGGATATTCTTGCCACCGTCGGCCAACCGGGACGCAATCGGGCGGTGGCCACGCGCTCTGAACTCGACCGCAAAAGTGTCGTGCTCTCGACGCAAGTCTCGGGCTCACGGTATTTCTTCCTCGAGCTGATCGGGACGAGCCGCGCCGGCGTGATCCCGGCCTACGGGGGTTTTGAGCGGTGCAACCCGGACTACATCGTGCACCGCGAAAACTTTGCCTTCAGCACGTTGGAGCTGGTGGTGGGCGGGCAGGGGACGGTCTGGATGAATGGCATGACGGCGCCACTGCGGGCGGGCACGCTGTTCCACTATGATCACAGCACCCGGCTGGAAATGAGCACGAATCCCGACCAGCCGATGACCAAGTATTTCCTTTGCCTCACCGGCGCGCGGGCCGGCCAGCGGGTGGCGGAGGCCGGTATCCGTGCGAATGTGGCGATCCAGCTCGCGATGTTCACCGAGGTACAGCGCCTATGGGAGGATTTGATTCGCGACGGCTCGCATCATCGCGCGACCGCCAGACGCATCTGCAGCGCACTGGTCGAGGTGTTGCTCCTCAAGATCGAGGAGCTGGCCGGGTTGGCTGGCGGGAAGGGACCGAAGGGCGCGGAGACCTTTCTTCGCTGCAAAGGCGCGATCGAGGAGCAGGCGACGCGGCTTGGCACGCTGGGGGAGATCACGCGGGTGGTCGGGGTGGAGGCGTCCCACCTCTGCCGGCTCTTCCGCCGCTACCAGGGGCTCAGTCCCTACCAATACCTGCTGCACCGGAAAATGGCTCTGGCCGCCGAGGTGCTGCTGAAGCCCGGCGCGTTGGTGAAGGAGGCGGCCAGCCACGTCGGCTTCGCGGATCCCTATCATTTCTCGCGGTGCTTCAAGAAAGTGCACGGCGTGGCGCCGCGGGAATTCCAGCGTTCGTTGAACCACCGCTGAACCGGGAGGGTAAATCTCGGGTGGGCGACGGCACCCGAGCCGGCCGCCCCGGCATACCGCGAGCTGGCGCGGACCCCGATACCCGCCGCAGATCAGTGACGTGATCTCGGAAATTCGAGCCGCTTGAAGGTTTGGTCTGGGTCCAACAGAAAGGGCCCAGATCATGAAAGGAAAACGCTACAGCACGGAGGAGAAAGTCCGCATCCTGCGGGACGTGGACGCGGGCAAGAGCATCGTGGACGTGTGTCGGGGGAAGAACATCTCGGATGTGACGTACCACCGTTGGCGAAAGCAGTTTGGCCACATGAACCTCAACGAGGCGAAGCGGCTGAAGGAACTCGAGCGCGAGAACACGGAGCTGAAAAAGATGCTCGCCGACGCGATGCTGGCGAAGAAGGTCCTGGAGCACGCCCTCGAAAAAAAATTATGAGCCCGGGGCACAAAAAGCAGGTCGTGGCGGCGGCCGTCAGGGAAAGGGTGTGCTCCGGGCGAGCAGG
>CAIYHG010000053.1 GCA_903925975.1 uncultured Acidobacteriia bacterium
CCGACTCCAAGCTGATTCGAAATTCGAGCATCGCCAGCACTTCACGAACGGTCGGGATGCTGCTGCGATTCACACGGAACTGAGGTGTGAGCGGGGGTTCCAGAACGAACGTGCCGATGCCATGTCTCGTCTCCACCAGACCGGCCGATTGCAGCCCGGAAATCGCTTCCCGCACCACCGTGCGGCTTACGCCATACTCCCGAATCAGATCAAATTCGGTGGGCAACTTATCGCCAGGGCGGATCTGACGTTTTCGGATGCGGTCCGTAAGGGCATCCACCAACTCCTTCGCCAGGCCACGATGCTTCTTACGGGTTCCGATCATGGAAACTTCCATACGCGTATGATAACGCAAACGCTTTGCGCGAACTCCCCGCGCCTTGGGCTGCTAAGACGTATTTCCGGCTACTATATGCAAAACTCTTAATCAATCGTGAGGGATTGAAGTTGAAGGACTTCGGTCAAGTGGACCCAGTTCGATCATCCGGCTGAGGCTGCAAGCCAACAGGGGCGCGCGCTCATCGGTGGCGCAGGCAGTTCAAGGCGCTTGAGCCTCAGAACATTTCGAGCGCACGCTTCCGCGTGGGAGGCGGGAACGCCCGGTCCAGTTCCGCCAGTTCCGCGGCAGTCAGCGTCAACTCCAGCGCGCCGCGGTTCTCGCGGACATGTTCCGCCGTAGCCGCCTTCGGAATAGCAAAGATATCCGGGCTCCTTAGGAGCCACGCCAACGCCACCTGAGCCGCCGTGGTACTGTGGCGGGACGCAACCGACCGAAGTACGGGTTGGTTCAGAATCCGACCCTGCTCCACAGGGGAGTAGGCCATTAGCGGAATGTCCGCTTCGCGAAGCGCTGGGAGCAAATCCCACTCAACGCCGCGGCGCGAAAGGTTGTACAGAACCTGGTTAGTGGCTATCGCGGATCCGCCCGCAGTTTCGAGCGCAGCGTGCATTGCGCCGGTATCGAAATTGCTGACGCCGTATTCCAGAATCTTCCCTGCCCGCTGCAACGAATGCAAACCCTCCAGGGTCTCCGACAGCGGAGTTTCACGGGGCCAATGCAGAAGGTATAGGTCGAGGCGGTCCGTACTGAGACGTCTGAGGCTATCCTCGCAGGCCCGCGCCACAAGCTTGGCCGTTGCGTGGTGCGGGTAGAACTTGCTCACCAGATACACTTCATCCCGCCTGCCCGCTATCGCAGCGCCCACGAGTTCCTCGGAACCCCCGTCGCCGTACATCTCGGCGGTATCGATCAACGTCATGCCCAGGTCGAGTCCGAGACGCAGAGCCGCGATTTCGCCGGAGCGCGCGGCGGGATCTTCGCCCATTCCCCATGTACCTTGGCCGAGAACGGGAACGGACTTGCCGGAGGGAAGCTCTAGGAACTTGTTGAAAAACCCGAGCTGATCTCTTTGCGGCGAGAACAATGATTGGGACAATTGTTCTATGCGCGGCGACGATCAGCAGCAATCGGGAATGTTCAGCTACGTGTCCTTGGAGGACCG
>CAIYHG010000054.1 GCA_903925975.1 uncultured Acidobacteriia bacterium
CCGGCGGCGGATCATTCCTTCCCCATAACCCGGCACTCTCCTGCGGTTTAGTTCACCGAGCGGTCTCCTCACTTTCGCGGCGTTTGGGCCGCCCTAACTCCCCAGCTTTCGCGCGCCGCGAAACTGATGAGACCTTCTTCAATGTCGTTGGGTGGACCGCCCCTCGCCGGAACACGCCGATTGGGTTCGTTCCCCCCACCGTACATTCCGTTGCTCCCGACCGGAATGGCTTCGTTTTGTGGGGCAGAACCCCTGTTCTGCGCCGGACCCCCTGGTCCGGCCCGCCTCGAAGAGGCGTGTTGTCTTTTCGTCATTTTGTCCGCGTATCGAGGCCGTTGCCTTGCCCCAGGAAACTCTTGACATGTATTAGTGAACTAGTACAATATGTCAATAGTGCCCAATCCTCCGGAGAAACGGGACTTCGCATTCCGCTTGGATCTGCATAGCGGCGTGCCCGTCTACCGCCAGATCATCGACCAGGTGCTGGGCGGCATGGCCGCAGGCATCCTGGCCACCGGGCATCAACTTCCCACCGTGCGCCAGGTCGCAGTGGACCTTGCGATCAATCCCAATACGGTAGTGCGCGCGTATAGGGAACTGGAAATCCGCGGCGTGCTCGAGACCCACCAGGGTAGCGGCACGTTCGTCAGTCAACTCAAAGTGCAGCGCGACGAGGTGGAGCGCCAGCGTCAGCTCGCTCAACTCGTCGGCGAATTCGTATCGCGCGCCGGCGCCGCCGGCTTCACGATCGAGGAATTGCAGGAGCAGCTTCGTGATCGTTCCAATGATCTTGCCAAAAAGAGGAGATAACTCTATGCGACCGGAACTGAAGATCAGTTCGGTTGGAGCCGCGTTACTGGTGGTTTCGCTGCTCGCCGGGGCGGTCCTATCGGCGCTCCTTCGCAATCCCGCGCCCATGCCGGCATTCGCTCTGGTGGGGCTATACCTGTTGTTCGCAATTCGCAAGGCGGACCAATGGGAAAAGGTGGCCGTGCTGCGTTTCGGGAAATACATAGGCCTGCGCGGTCCGGGACTGTTTCACATCATTCCGGTGGTGGATACGCTGAGCCGCTTCGTGGACCAGCGCGTGCGCGTTGCGAACGTGTCGGCGGAATCCACCCTCACCCGCGATACCGTGCCGGTAAACGTAGATGCGATCGTATTCTGGTTGGTCTGGAACGCCGAGAAGGCGATCCTCGAAGTTCAGGACTTTGCCCAGGCCATCCAGTTCAGCGCGCAGACTGCTCTGCGTGAATCCATAGGCCGGCACGAACTGCACCAGATGGTGGCCGAGCGCGAAATGATGGGCAAGGAACTCCAGCGGATCCTTGACGAGAAGACCACAGCCTGGGGGATCACGGTGCAGAGCGTGGAAATCCGCGATGTGCAGATCCCACCGGAACTTCAGGATGCCATGTCGCGCGAAGCACAAGCCGAACGGGAGCGGCGCGCGCGCATCATCCTCGGCACCGCGGAAACGGAAATCGCCGAGAAGTTCGGCACGGCGGCGCTGACGTATCAAGACAACCCCGTCGCCCTGCATCTGCGCGCCATGAACATGCTCTACGAAGCCATTAAGGAAAAGGGCGCGATGGTGGTGGTGCCTTCGTCGGCGGTTGAGACGATGGGGCTCGGCGGCATGCTTGGCACTGTATCGCTCGGTAAGAGTAAGACGTAGGAGTCTTCCCAAACCATATCGAAAGGATGGAAAGGAGTGGATGCCATGAAGCCCCTACTGGTGATGTGCCTAATCGCGGGCAGCCTCGCGTGTTTAACTGCGCAAGAACCGTATAAGCCGGCGCTGCGAAAGGGCGTTTCCGTGCAGATGCCTGTAGCTCTCCATGCCACGGAAATGCGTGCAGCCGACGCGCCAGACGCAACGATAGTTGCCATCACGGCCGATGGGAAGGTATACATCGGAGCCGAACCGGCCGAGTTGGGTTCGCTGAGCGGCCTGCGCGCCGGGACCGCGTACGTGAAGGCCGATGCCCGAGTGCCGTATCAGCAGATTCTCGCGGTATTGGAAGCGCTACGTGGGAAGCGGGTCTTGCTGCTCACGGCAGCGCCGGGTAAAGCGGCGCCAGGGGCATTTCTGCCGCCGTTTGGCGTAGAGGTGAAGTTAGTCCATTAGCAGGCTGCTGAAAAACCCGTCCCGAGTCTAGCGTTCCGAACAAATTGGTGATCGAATGTTTTTATGCGCGGAGACGATCACCAGCAGGCCGGGATGTTCAGCTATCTTTCGCCGGAGGAGCGAGTGCCGCGACTGCA
>CAIYHG010000055.1 GCA_903925975.1 uncultured Acidobacteriia bacterium
ATCATTCCTTCCCCATAACCCGGCACTCTCCTGCGGTTTAGTTCACCGAGCGGTCTCCTCACTTTCGCGGCGTTTGGGCCGCCCTAACTCCCCAGCTTTCGCGCGCCGCGAAACTGATGAGACCTTCTTCAGTCACGGCCGAAACGTTTTTCGTAACCTGCTGCCAATCAACAACTTGAGATAATTCCGCCGCTGGCCGCGGCCTGCTCGCCTGCTACCCTCTTGGGCGAGGAACCATGGCGACTATTCGACAGATTGAGGCCAACCGCCGCAACGCAATGAAATCCACCGGCCCGCGCTCCGCCGAGGGCAAGGCCGCTTCCCGTTTCAATGCTTTCAAAACCGGAATCGACGCGCAATCCACGGTCATTCCCGGCGAGGACCCGCGCGTGCTCGACGAACTCACGGCCGAGTATCACGAACGCTTCCGCCCTGCCACGCCCGACCACCGCTTTCTGGTCGATACCCTCGTCAACGCCGAGTGGCAGCTCCGCCGTTTGCGGCAAGTCGAGGCCCAACTCTGGCGGTGCGAATGGGACGAGACGCCCTCCGATGGCATCCCCCTCTGGCTCGGCCGGGCCTACGTCCGATCCACCGACCGCTTCACGCGCCTCCAGCGCCGCATTGACGCCGCCGAACGCGCCTACCGCCGCGCACTCGAAAAGCTGGAGCGCCCCAGTGCCGCTCCGCTCGATGCCGCGCTACTCCCGTCCGGCGAAGCCGAAGCGTTGCTCGAATATGCCCTGGCCTGCCCGCCGTCGTTCCCCGGCGAATCCGGCGGCCCCCCCGCGCCCGCGCCGCAAGTTCACAGCCCCAGGCCCGTGATTGGGGTCGTTCCCTCCGCCGCGAAATCGGCGCCGCTTCGCCGCACCCCGAACCCGTTCCCAACCAGGAGTGACCGCCACGGCGCGGAAAACCAAGACAGCATGATCCGGCCCATGCGTTAGCCCAAGAGACCCGCGCCACCCCGTGCCGAGGCGCGACCGACCAGGGAGCGGTGCGTGCGCTCTCATCTCGGCAAACCGCCTCAACAGCCGCGCGAATTCCCCGCGCCGTCCCTCCGCGGTACGCCGCTGGAACCCTGCCGAACTGTTGCCGCCGGAGGTTTGAATCCGGGGTTGAGAGTACGATAATGAAGGCGTAGAACCGCGGCCTCAGAAGGTCGGCCGCAGCCAGGAACGGGTCGGTTTTTTCCTCACCATGAATTCCGGGAAGCTCGCATGGGCAGCGCTGGCAATACTGTTAATCCCCGCATTCGTCATACCCTCGCCAACTTCTGATTTTCCGGCGTGGATAGTGGGGGCGCACTTGGCCGGTGACGCAGCCCGGCTATATTCCTTCGATGAATCGCAGAAGATTACCGGCGCTTTTGCCGAACCGCGCAATGGGGTGTGGGCTTTTGTCCGGCCGCCGGTTTATGCCAGTTTGTTGAAGCCGTTGGCGTGGTTGAGCGCGCCCCACGCATACGTCGCGTGGCAACTTCTCAACATCGCGGCGTTTGGAATCGCCTTGTGGCTAATTTGGCCCTCAAGATGGGCTCTGGTTACGGTGCTCTTCCCGCCGCTTTTTACGAGCTTCAAACAGGGGCAGGATATGCCGCTGTTCCTATTGGCCGTGGCCGTCTCGGCACGGCTCATGCGCAGCCGGCCATTCCTGGCTGGGGCGGCGTTGGCTTTCCTTGGGTTGAAATTCCACCTGATTTTGCTCATTCCCGTATTCTTCGTGATGAAAAGATGCTGGAGAATGGCAAGCGGATTTCTGGCTGGCGCGGCGCTGCTCCTGGCCGCCTGTTTCGCGCTCTATGGGACGAGCTGGATCACGCTCTATCCTCGGTTCGTCATGGAGAATCAACGGCATCTTCAACCATCGGCTTTGGTCGAACCGTTTGGCCCCGTATGGTTTGCTTTGCTGCTCGCCGTTGCGGTGGGCTTGATGATCCTGATGGGAGTTATTAGGAGCGAGGAAACGGCCCTATTTACTACGCTCGCGATCGGCTTGGTGACGGCACCGCATTTGTATCCCTATGACCTGGTGCTGGGCATGCCTCTGTTATTGCTCATGCTGTGCAAGTACGGCCACCCGGCCTCCGGCGTCAGCGGCGGTTGAGGCGCGGGCGGCGCCGCCCGCCTCTATGCGCCTGTTTCTTACAGGGCCGTTACCTTACGCGCACCCGACGCGCCCTATCTCTCCGGGCGAAGCCGTTACGGTTGCCTCTATCCCCGGTTTTCCGACGAGCCTTTGGAGAACGCTTACATGAGACTTATCAGACCTGTTGTTTCCGGAATCTCGCTACTTTCGATTCTGTTGAGTTCCTCGCCCCTTTACGCCGCGAGCGATCACGTGCGCGGCGTGACCGCGATCACGGAGGTATTCGGCGACGGGCAAAAGGTAAGCGCCGTGGCGGTGGAATACGATGCCGTCATCGCGAATTCAAAACTCTCCCCCTCCGCCTTCTCGGTCGAAGGTAAGTCGATCACCAAGGTGTATGCCAATAGCGCGGCCGCAAAGGCCGCCAAAGGCGCCGACGGGCGCTACGTCATCATAGAACTCGCCACGGCGCAAACGACTGTTTCGGCGAATGGCCAGGCTACGCCGGCAGCAGCGGCCGATGGTAGAGGCCCCGGCGCCGGCGGAGCGGCCGGCGGCGGCGCGAACGCCGGGCCGGGTGGCGGCGGAGCGAACGGCGGGCCGGGCGGTGGAGCGCAAACGGGCCGTGGTCAGGGCCAGGGCCGCACGTTTCCGATGGTCTCGGTTCCGGTACTGAGAGCTTCCGTGACGCAGACCGGAAGCATCACCACGGCCGCGGGCAGGCAGTACCCGCCCGATGCCGCCGCGATGACCAACGATAAGACCGTCAACCTGGTAGCGGATGACTTCCAGCAATTGGTTTTCAAGGACGCAAAGACGGGCGGGTCGTTGATGTATAACCTTTTCGTGCCCAAGAAGTATGACAAGGCCAAGTCGTACCCCATGGTGCTGTTCATCCATGACGCGGGCGTACTCAGCGGCGACGTGAAAATGGCGTTAGTCCAAGGGGTCGGGGCGGCGATCTGGGCGATGCCGTCGGAACAGGCGAAACACGAGTCCTTCGTGCTGGCGCCGCAGTATGCCAAGACGATGAGCAGCGACGATTGGGAGACGCTCGTGGACCTGATCGATTCTCTGGCCGGCCAATACAGTATCGACAAGAACAGGCTCTACGCCACAGGCCAGTCGATGGGCTGCATGAACGAGATCGGGATGAGCATCAAGTATCCGGACCTGTTTGCCGCGCTGATGCTGGTCGCCGGCCAGTGGAACGCACAGGCGACGTCAGTGTTGGCCAACAAGAAGATGTGGATCCTGGTCGCCGAGGGAGACAGCGGGGCGTTCCCCGGCATGAACGCGTCCGTCGCGGTATGGGAGGCGGCGGGAACGAAGGTCACCAAGGCGCGGTGGAACGCGCGGGCCAGTGCGGCGGAAAACGCGGCCAACTTCAAGAAGATGATTGACGAAGGCAACAATATCAAGTACGTGGTGTTCGATAAGGGAACCGTGTGGCCCGAAGGCGTAGTGGGCGCCATGGAGCACATGCAGACATGGAAAGTCGCCTATTACATTGAGGGCGTTCGGGACTGGCTGTTCGCGCAGAAGAAGTAGCCGGCGCCCCTTTCGAGTGCGGCGTCCGGCCCCGGTACGTCAGTCCCGGCGCCCGCTAAATGCGGTGCTCGGTGCGGGCGATTACTTCGTCCTGCATGGGGCGGTTGAGCTGCGTGAAGTAGGCGCTGTAGCCGGCTACACGCACCACCAGATTGCGGTAGTCCTGGGGATGTTCCTGCGCGGCGAGCAACGTCTCGCGCGTCACCACGTTGAACTGCACGTGCTTGCCGCCCCGGCTGAAGTAAGTGCGCAGCAGCGCGGCGAGTTTCTCCAAATCGGCGGGCTGCTCCAGAGCCGAGGGATGAAACTTCATGTTCATCAGCGTGGCTTGGTACGGGTCCTGATCGATCTTGAGCGCGCTCCTCAGGACCGCCGTGGGTCCGTGCAGATCGTGGCCATGCATGGGAGACATGGTGCCGTCGGCGCAGATTTCGTGGGCGCGCCGGCCGTCGGGCGTCGCGCTCGTGAGCGCGCCTCCGGGCTGGTGGGAGGTGATGGAAATAGCGGTCGCTTTGTGGGTGCTGCCGTAGATCGTTGGCAGTTCCTCGGCCGTCTTCACCCAGAATGCGTAGAGATCGCGGGCGATGAGGTCCACGCGCTCGTCGCCGTTGCCGTACTTCGGAGAGGCGAGACACAACTTGCGGACGTCTTCGTAGCCCTGCCAGTCGGCGGCCAGCGCTTCCTTCAACTGGCGCATGGTGACGGTCCTCTCCTCGAACACCAGAAGCTTGACCGCGGCCAGCGAATCGGCGACGTTGATCATGCCGACCGGGTTCATCACCGCGCCGTTCTCGAATGGCATGGTGCGATCCAGCGTGTCGCGGCCTGCTGCGACGCCGTCATGCATCAGCGAAGCGCGGAATGGGTCCGGGAATAATTCGCGCGAAACCGAGAGTTCCACATTGTTCTTTTCGGCGAACAGTTCCATCAGATGTCTGAGCTGCCTCAGAAACGCCGCGTAGAATTGCTCGTACGTTGAGAAGTCCTCCCAGTCACCAGTCTCAACGCCAACCTTGAGCCCGGTATTGGGGTCGGTTCCATTCAGACGGAAGATGTCGAACGCGAGGGGCACAACGAACATTCCCACGGCCGCCGTGCGGGATTTCGCCGGAAGGTTCGCATCCAAACAGCCCGTCATTACGTAATCCCGCGCTTCCTCCAGCGGAACGCCGTGGCCCGTAAAGAACTGGATGTAACTCTTGTCGCCGACGAAGGCGGGCATGCTCATTCCCGCGCGCACCACTTCCAATGCCTTGATCAGAAGCGGCTGCGGCGTCCCTTCATGCACGCGCAAGGTCAGCGTGTGATGCGGCGTGGCCGTAGCGCGCGCGGCATCGAGCAGCAGATAGGTGAGCGCGTTGGTGGCGTCGCTGCCATCGCTGTTCACGCCGCCGATCGTCCAGTTGTGCCACTTGGCCATGCCGGCATTCTTCTTGCGGTTGGCCTTTCCGGAGGTCCGGTTGAGCTGCATGTCTTTGATCCGAAGACACTCGAGCAGCTCCAGAACGGCTTCGTCGGTGATCAAGCCCGCATCCCGGTCGCGCCGGTAGAACGGGTACATGTATTGATCGAACCGCCCGGCGGCGGTGGTGGGCGAGGGCGAGATCATCAGGAACACGAACCAGAAGGATTGAAGCGCCTCGTAGAAAGTGCGGGCGGGATGCTCGGGTACGCGGCGGCAGGTCCCGGCGATTCTTTCCAGTTCGTTCTTGCGCTCGGGATTCGTTTCCGACGCGGCCAGCTTTGCGGCCAGCGCGGCGTAGCGGTTAGCGTACGCGATCGCCGCCTTGTGGACCAGGATGACCGATTTCAGATAGACCGCGCGTTTGCGGCAATCCTCGGACGTATACCGCAGATCGCGAAGTGCCTGCTCCGCTTCCTCGACGACGCTCCGCAGTCCCTGATTCAGGACTTTCGGGAAATCGATGCACATGAGGAAGAAGCCGGGTCCGAGGCCCAGTCCGGATTGGGCATATCCGCCGCCCGAACCGTCTTTGGCGTTTTTCCATGGAGGCAGAACGACCCCGGAGCGCATGAACGGCCAGAGCCGCTTGTGCTCGCCGACGATCTCGCTCATCCCGGCGACCAGCGTTTTCGGCCGCAGACCGGCGTTTACAACTTGCAGGTCCACTTCGTCCTGCGGGTCAATGCAATAGCCTTCCTGTTTGAGGGCGTCAATCTCATCCTGGGTCCAGATGCCATATTCGGGGTCGATTTCAAGGCCCATGGGCTTGCTCGCGCCGTTGCCCACAATCAGGTCGTCATTCCCTATAAAGATGGGAAGGCGTTCGAGTACCGCGGCGAAGGTCTTGGCGCGCCGGAGCAGCATCGGTTCGCTATCGGTTGCGGCGTACACCTCGCACGCGATACAAAGCTTCTGAATGCAGATGGGGTAGCGGTCTACCTGAACCGATTTAGCCAGCCTTCTCACGCGCTCGGTCATCAAAGCCTCCCCGGTCTTCAGCCTCGTATGCACTGTGCATACAATGGTGTTATCTTCAGACTATCATAGCTGAAACTATGGCACTACAAACAGCCACGAACTTGGATTCAGGCCGCCGCTCCTGGGTCGCACCCTTTCTCGCCGTCGTCTTCGGGATGATCGCGATGCAGATGTCGAATCTAGGCTTCTCGCCGCTGCTGCCGGCCATCCAGGGGGAATTCAAGATCAACTACGCGCAACTGGGGCTGTTCACCGGCGTATACGGCATTATGGGGATCATCCTCAGCGTTCCGGCGGGACTGCTGGCGCGCAAGCACGGTGAAAAGACGGTCTTGCTGTTCGGGCTGTCGCTGATCACCGCGGGGCTGGTTACGCTCGCGGCATCGCCGACTTTCGCTGTGGCGCTCGCCGGGCGCGTGGTCTGGCTATCGGGGTACCGGCTCGCGTTTGTGTGCGTAATGATGGCGGTCGCCCTGACGGCGCCGCCCCGGTTGAAAGGCTCCACGATGGGAATTGTGGGCGCCGTCAGCGCATTCGCCACCGTGGTGGGCGCTCCATTCGGGAGCGAGATCGGGAAAGCGATGGGCTGGCGCGCCGGCATCGGCGGTTACGCTATCCTGGCGGCGGTAGGCGCGGTTGTATTTGCGCTTCTGTATCGGAGAGATCCCGAGGTGGATGTTCCCTTGCCGCACGGAGGAACGGCGGCCGGGAAACCCCAGGCGCAGACGCCCGCTCACAAGGTTCCCGTGGTGTGGGTAATGGCCGGCGGGATCGGACTCCTCAATATGGGCTCCTTCACCATGACCTTCTTCATACCGGTGGTGGTGACCTCCGTCTTCCATCTCACCCCGACCGATGCGGCCTTCATGATCAGCGGAGGCTATATCGGAGCCATCTTCGCCAACCTGCTGTGCGGCTATATAGCCGACCGCGTGGAACGGGTGAACGTGATGATCGGGCTCGGAGCCGTGTTGGCCGTGGCCGCGCTGGGCCTGATGTCGACGAATCTGACGGTCTTCCGCATCGCCACAATCGTAATGGTGGCGCTGGGCCATACATCCACCAATCAGGGCTACGCAACGGTTGGCGCGGTGCTGAAAGGACGCGAGGTCGGCCCCGCGATGGGGATTGTGAGCCTGGGCGCGGGCATTTACGCCTATGTCGGACCGCAAACGATCGGCTTGCTGCGCGATTGGACCGGGAGTTTCACCGCCGGATTCTATATGCTCTCGGGCGCCGCGGCGCTGGGCGTCATCCTGATGCTGGGGCTGAAGCGCAGCGAGAGCCGCCGCACTGCGTTGGCGTACGCCGCTTCGGGAGTGGGGAAGTGACTGCGGAGACGGCCGGGCTGCGGAGCGTCGCCGGCGTGGTGCTCAACATCCAGCACTACTCCATTCACGACGGACCGGGAATCCGGAGCACGATATTCCTGAACGGTTGCCCGCTGCGGTGCTGGTGGTGCCAGAATCCGGAAGCGGTGATCCTGCGGCCGCAACTATTCTTCGATGCGGGGAAGTGCGCCGGCTGCGGCGCGTGCGTTGCGGCATGCCCCAGGGGCGCGATATCCCTGGTTGACGGGCATTCCCGAACCGACCGGAATCTTTGCGATGCCTCGGGCCGTTGCGTCGCAGTATGCCCGCGGGAGGCGCGCACGCTGATGGGGCGGCGAACCACGGCGGGCGAGGCGTTCGACGAAGCGGCCGCGGACGCAATGTTTTACGCCGATTCAGGCGGGGGAATCACGCTCAGCGGCGGCGATCCGCTAGTGCAAGCGGATTTCGCGGAGGCGCTGTTGAAGCTATGCCGTTCGGAAGGGATTCATTCCACCGTGGACACGTGCGGGCAGGCTCCCTGGCCGGTTGTTGAAAGAGTGATCGGGCAGGCCGGCCTGGTGCTCTACGATCTCAAGCACATGGACCCCGCGGCGCACCTTCGGGCAACCGGCGTATCGAATGAGTTGATCCTCGAAAATGCCCGCAGGATTCGTCGCGAGCTGGGCGTCCCGATGCGGATTCGCGTTCCCATCATTCCGGGGATGAACGACTCGGAAGAAAATCTGGAGGCCACGGCGCGGTTCGTCGCCGGGGAGTTGGGCAGGTCCACGCCGGTGCACGTGATCCCGTATCACAAGCTCGGATCGGCGAAATACGAGCTGATGGAAATGCCCGGCCGCACGGATTGCGCCGTGCCGGACGCAGCGCGGATGGAGCAGGTTTGCGCCGTGTTTCGGGCTTTCGGCCTGGATGCCGCCATAGGCGGCTGAGCAGTGCCGGTATCGCGTCCGCGCGGAACATCCCCTCCCATCCCGTAGACTTGATTCGAGCAGACCAGGCCGAGCCCGATGATCATGGCGACGGCGATACGGAAAACGAGCAAATTGTCGATGGTCATGCAAAGGGCGGAGATGATGATCAGACCCAGGAGAACTTTCATGACCTTCCAGCGGTCAAAGCGGTCAATCAGGTAGCCAAACAAAAGATTGGCGACCATGGCAAACAGGTAGGACGCGCTGATGACGTAGGAGGCGCCCACCGCATCCATACCGTAATTGCCCTTGATTTGACTAAGAACTGCGCCAATCCGCTATAGGCGCCCGAAGTGGAGCGACTTGAGGATTGGGTCGCCGGGGATCAGACCAATTCAGCCTTGATCTTATCTATGAAAGCGGAAATATCCTGGGGGAGGGCAGCTTCGCGCTCGCGTTCATCGAATTGCTCCAACCGCGCCCTCCGGCCGTTTTGAATGTGAGTCGACAGCGCCAGAGTGGCGCGGGCCACGTCACGAGTCTCGATACCGGCGATGACCTCACAGTGATCCTGGTGAATGCGTTTTAGGTCTTCGCTGCAGTGCCCTCTTCGGCGCATGGCGAAAATCCGAATGAGGGAGCGAAGACTGTTCACCATCTTCAGGCTGCGGCGGTTGCCGGCAATCTGAAGCAGATAAATGTGGAAGCCTATGTCGGCAGCCTCAGACCGATTCATCTGGCCGGGGTCCAGACATTCATCGCCGGATGCTTCCAACTCCTCAATGAGGGTCGCCATCTCGTCGGCGAGTTTGTGCAGGTTCTGCAGTTCGACGGAACCCGCCCCTCGGCGGGCGACATTCTGAACAGCCTGGAGTTCCAGCGCCTCGCGCACCTCGTAGATCTCCATGATGTCCTGCCGTTCGAGCGTCACTACCACCACTCCACGGCCGGGAATTTCTTCCAGCAATCCTTCGGCAACCAGCTGCCGCATAGCCTCGCGGGTAGGAGTCCGGCTAATGCCCAATTCGTTGGCAATGGGAAGTTCGGAAACGGGCGTTCCCGCCCGCAGCACGCGCATCGCAATCTTCTTCTGAATGTGCGAGTACGCGATTTCGCGCATCGAACGGTTGTCTGCCTGTGCGGGCTTCATTTCCCTAAGCATACCAATGTCCAAGGTGGGCGTACAAGCGCTCTTGCTCACGGTGTACGGAAGGTATACAGCCAGGATTCAGGAGCTGCACTTGAACAAGAGTTCCCTTGCTTTGATGCTGGTGGGCGATCTGATCCTGGACGAGGCAGCCCCCGATCAGTTCTCCGATCGCTCCGGCTTAGCCTCCGCTGGGGCCGCGTTCCGCTTTGCTTTCCTGGCCGCTGGTCCAGGCTCGCAGCAGGGTGAGGAACTCCGCCAATGCCGGCAGTTCGTCTCCCAGGCGATACGCAACCATGAGGTTGATACGTGGCGGCGGGTTGAGATCGAGCGGCCGGACGGCCACCGATGGAGGGCTGATCTGCAGAACGTAGTCGGGCAGGAGGCTGAAGCCCATGCCCGAGCCCACGGCGTTCAGAGTCCCGAGGACATTATCGGTTTCAAGGATCGGTTCGAACTGCACTTGCGCGCGCGCGGCGATCTGCCGGGCTGCTTCATGCACGGCCGGGGCGTTCGAACGCGCCACCTGCACGAAAGGTATTTCCGCCAGTAACCCCACCGGGATACGTTCGAGGCGGGTGGCCTCGTGATCGGCCGGCAGCACGGCCATGATCTCCTCGTCGAGTACCACTTCGCTGCATAAGGTGCGGTCCTCGACGGGGCCGCGCAGGAAGGCGACGTCGATTGCGTGGTCGGTGAGCGCTGTAATCTGTTCCGGGGTCGGGAGGCTGCGCAGCGTCAGATGAATCCCGGGGCAGCGCGTTCGCAAGAGGGGCAACACGTGCGGAAACACCCGGCCTTCGGCGCCGGGCACGAACCCGATCGTGAGGTGTCCGATCTCGGCGCGAGCGGCCTGCTGGGCCATTGCAATCGCTCGATCGACGTTGCCCAGAATGTCGCGGGCCTCGGCCAGGAAGACGCGTCCGGCCTCGGTGAGTTCTACGTGGTGTTTGTCGCGGCGGAACAGTGGCGTGCCGACGTACACGTCTTCGAGCTTCTTTATCTGCTGGCTTAGCGAGGGCTGGACCGTGTTTAGCCGATCGGCCGCGCGGGTGAAGCTGCGCTCTTCGGCGACCGCGATGAAATAGCGAAGATAACGAAGGTCCATGTGATTGCGCCCCGCGGCAGCGCCCAATCCTCGGCCATCTCGGGTCTGAGGCGGTTACGCCGCGAAGAACAGCCTAAGGACCAATCTTCTCATATTCCAGCAAGTGAAAGCGGAGCAAGATTATGCCTTAGGCCGCGCATCCTCCATGAAATCAGCGGGTTGCCGTTATACTTGCAAGTCGCTCTGGTTAGTAAAACTAACTATTTCCGAATCGCCGTGGGGCGGCGGTACTCTTGGCTTACCACCAAGCGTTTAGGACCTGATTCTCTGGAAGCAGGTAACGGGGTAGGTAACGTCCCGCCGCGTGATAGGGGGGGCGTTATCGCGGAGCCGGGGATCGTTTTCCAGTCATCGCGCGCGTCGCGAAATGAGGAGAGCGGCCCCGGCCGAACACAGGAAATTTTCGAGAGGGCTGACAGACCATGGGCATGAATTCGAAGAAAGAAGAACTGATGGGGATTGTCGGCCAGGGCAATGTCTCTGACGATCCCGCGTGCCTGAACGGCTACGCGCAGGACCAAAGCTTTGCGCTGCCTATCAAACCCTGGTTTGTGGCCCGTCCGCAAACCGCCGAGCAAGTTCAGGAACTCGTAAAGTGGGCCAACGCCACGGCGACGCCTCTGGTCCCGGTGAGTTCCGGCGCGCCCCACTTCAACGGCGACACAGTGCCGAGCGCCACGGAGGCCGTGATCGTCGATCTGAGCGGCATGAACAAGATCCTCAAGATCGATCACCGCAACAAGATCGTGATCGTCGAGCCGGGCGTCACCTACGCGGAACTGCAACCGGCGCTGGAAAAAGCGGGCTTGCGGATTACGCAGCCGCTGCTGCCGCGCGCCAACAAATCGGTAATAGCCAGCCTGCTGGAACGCCAGCCGACGATGATCCCGCGCTTGAATTACTCGTTGCCCGAGCCGCTGCGCGTTTGCGGCGTGGTTTGGGGCAGCGGCGAGTATTCGTTTACGGGAGAAGGCGGAATGGGCCCGCGCTCTCTTGAAGACCAGTGGAAGATCGGCCTGGCGCAGGTGAACCAACAGGGGCCTCTGGCCACCGATCTGGTGCGCCTGGTGACGGGCGCCCAGGGGACCATGGGAATCGTGGTTTGGGCCTCCATCAAGTGCGAACTGCTGCCTGCCGCCCGCAAGTGCTTCGTGGTGAAGGCGGCGCAACTGGAAGAGCTGGTCGATTTCTGCTACCGGCTGGAACGGCTCCGGATCGGCGACGAGGTCATGATCCTGAACCGCCGGCAATTGCGCGCCGTTATCGGGAAGACGAACGGGTGCGGTTGCGGCTGCGGCGGGGCGGATTGGACGGTCGTCATCGGCCTTGCCGGGCGCGCCCTGTATCCGCAGGAGAAAGTGGACGTACAGGAGCACGAACTTCAGGCCCTGGTCAAAGAGTTCGGATTGCAGGCCCTGGACGCGCCGCCTGAAGTCGCGGCGAGCCTGTTGGCGGTTTCCGGTGAAACGTACTGGAAGGTTGCCTCCAAGGGAGCTTGTCAGGAAATCTTCTTCCTCACCACGCTCGATAAGGCGCCGCGGTTCGTGAAGACGGTTGAACAAGTGGCCGCTCGCTTTGAGTATCCGGCGAGCGATATCGGCATTTACATCCAGCCCCAGCACCACGGCGTTTCGCAACACGTGGAGTTCAGCCTGCCGTACAACCCGGCGGACAAGCGCGAAGTCGAAAAGGTCAAGGCGATCTACACGGCTGCCAGCGAGGAACTGGTCGCTCAGGGAGCCTACTTCTCGCGTCCCTACGGCGCCTGGGCCGATCTGGTCTACAGCCGCGATGCCACTTCGAGCCGCGTGCTGCGGACCGTCAAACAGATTGTGGATCCGAATCAGATCCTGAACCCCGGGAAGCTCTGCTTCTGAAGTCGAATTAGGAGAATTCATATGGCCCTGGAAACTTATCGCGCAGATGCAATGCGATGCAGCCGTTGCGCGTACTGCAAGTGGGTACCGCTTGATCTGATGAAGAGCTGGAGGTTCTCCAAGGGGTGTCCGAGCATCGAGTTCGGCCACTTCCACTCCTATTCGGCCGGCGGCAGACTGGTGACCGCGTTATCGCTCATGGATGGACGCTCCGAGGTCACCGAGAAGGTGAAAGATTCGGTCTTCAAGTGCAACCTCTGCGGCTCCTGCGACGTGACCTGTAAGATGTGCCGTTACGACATGGAACCGCTTGAGGCGATGAAGGAATTGCGCTTCCATCTGGTGGAGCAAGGCCACACGCTTCCGCAAGTCGAGCCCGTGATCGACGGGCTGCGGCGCGAGCTCAATATGCTGGGCAAGCCCCGCGCCGAGCGCGGCGACTGGGCGGCGAAGCTGAACGTAAAGAACCTGGTCAAAGAGCAGGCCGAGTTCGTATTCCACGCGGGATGCCGCTATTCGTTCGACGGCGATCTGGGCGACGCGGCCCGGACCTCGGTGCGCATACTGCAGCAGGCCGGCGTGGATTTCGGCATCATGGGCGAAGCCGAGAACTGCTGCGGCGGCCGCGCGTACGGCATGGGCTACAAGGCCGAGTTCGAAACGCGCCGCGATTCGACGCTCATCGCTTGGCAGCGCGCCGGCGTGAAGACGGTGATCACGCCGTGCTCGGATTGCTACCACACGTTCAAGCGGCTGTACCCGCCGGCCTCGGGATGCGACATCAAGGTTGTCCACATGGTGGAGTTTCTCGATCAGTTGCTCGGCGAAGGCAAACTGAAGTTCACCAAGCCCGTGCCGATGACGGTGACGTATCACGATCCGTGCCATCTCGGACGCCAGGGCGAAGAGTACGTGGCCTGGAACGGCAAGGAAAAGAAGATTTTCGGCCAGGCGGTTTGCTACGATCCCCCGCGGCCGCGTTACAACGGCGCCTTCGGGATCTACGATCCCCCGCGGCGTGTTCTGCAGGCCATCCCCGGGCTCAAGCTGGTGGAGATGGAGCGGAATAGGGAAGCAGCCTGGTGCTGCGGAGCGGGCGGCGGCGCGCGCGAAGCGTATCCGGAGTTCTCGAATTGGACTGCGAGCGAGCGAATCGAAGAGGCGTGCTCTACCGGCGCTGAAGCGATTGTCAGCGCCTGCCCGTGGTGCGAGCGGAATTTCCTGGATGCCACGGCCGGCGGCAAGCGGAAGCTGGCCGTTTACGACGTGATGCAGTTGGTGGAGAAAGCCCTCTAAAGGGGAAAGGAGTCTTCCAATGGAAATTTCCAGAGACGCATATAGAGCAATTGAGGATATCGTAGGGCCGGAGTTTATTACCGACGATCCCGCGTTTCTCGACTCCTACGCTTTCGAGTGGCTGGCGGAGTTGGTGCGGCCGAACCGTAGCCATTACATGCCGCGGCCGTGGGCGGTCGTCATGCCTGCCTCCACCGCCGAAGTTCAGGGCGTCACGCGGGTCTGCAATAAGTACGGCATCAAGATCAAGCCGATTTCGACTGGCTGGTATCACTGGGCCGCGCCGATGAAGGATAACGACCCGACGATACAGCTCGATCTGCGGCGCATGAATCGCATCCTCGATATCGACGAGAAGAACCGCTTCGCGATTGTCGAGCCGTATGTGATTTGCGCTCAGCTTCAGGCGGAAGTCATGAAGCTCGGCCTGAATATCAACATCATCGGGGCGGGGAGTTCGACTTCAATCGTAGCCAGCGCCTGCGCGTATTTCGGCGGCGGGCCGAACAGCTACAGCATGGGCAACAACTCCGATAACCTGCTGGGCCAGGAATGGGTCACGCCGGCGGGTGAGATCATCCGCACCGGTTCGCTCAGTTCCGGCTGCGGCTGGTTCTGCTCGGAGGGCCCCGGGCCGAGTGTTCGCGGCATCACGCGCGGCGTGCTCGGTTCGCGCGGCGGCCTGGGCACTTACACCAAGTGCGCCATTAAGCTGAACCACTGGCCCGGACAGAAAGTTCTGGAACCAAAGGGGCCGCCCCCGGGATACCGCCTTGAGATTCCCGAGAATTTCCGCGTGTATACGATCGGCGCGCCTGACTGGGACGCGTGGGTCAACTGCTATCACGCCATTTACGATAACGGCATCGGGTACGTCTTCCACCGCCAGTTCAACCTGGCCGGCGCGGATCTTGCCGCCGCTTTGTGGCTGACGTATATCGACCCCAAGAAGACGTTGAACGACGTGGAAACCGCCTCCAAGGATCCCGCGATCCAGAAGGTCGCCGAGGAAGGCCGCATCTCATTCCAATTGATTCTGGCGGGCAACTCGATGGAGAGCATCAAGCTGCAGGACAAGGTGCTCGACGCCATCCTCGCGCAGACGGGTTGCTACAAGGTCGCCCGGTTCTGCGAGCCCGACATGGCCGAGTTCACCAACATGTATATGCAGCGCCTCGGTCACAAGCACTGCAACTTCATCTGGGTGGGCGGCTACATGGGGAGCTGGATGCAGGCGGGCACGCCGGATTACGTCAGGAACTATATTCCCACCGCAATTAAGGGCTTTGAGCGCGATCAGAAGAGTCACCTGCTGGTGGAATGCGGCGGCGACGCAACCATGGGCTGCGGCAGCACCATCGGCGGCGGCGGGTATTTCGGATTGGAGCAGTTCGTTTCTTACGATCCGAACGACAACGATTCGATCGATGCCTGCATCAAGCACATGGAAGACGCCATCAAGGACGCCATTTCCGTGGGCGTACCGGCCGGTAAGGAAGCCCTCTATCTTCAGATCGGCTGGTCCGACGAGCGCATCTGGGACGCGTTGTCCAAGATACCCCAGCAGTTCATTCTGAACTTCCAGACCAAGATCAAAGACGCATTCGACCCCAACTACCTTGGGGATCGCAACTACCAGTGGATTCCCCCGGGATGGGGCCAGAAGGCAGACGCGAAGTAGGCCTCGGAATAGAATCGATAGACTGTAAGCATGGCGCGTATCGCGCCCAGAGGAATCAGGATCATTATGCCCAGCTTGGAACAAGAGACCGCGGTAGCCGGCCGCTATTACTTTGAAGACGCCAACACCGCCATCGACCCGATCAGCGGCAAACGCCCGAAGAAACTGCGCTATGGCGTGAATGGAACATGGAAAGAATCGAAGACGGCGCGCTACATGCCGTGCTACGACCCATCCACAGGCGCCGTGATCGCCCTCGCGCCGCAATGTACGGCCGAGGAAGTGGAGGAGTGCATTCAGGCAGCCGTGGCGGCCTTCCCCAAGTGGCGCGATACGCCGGTATCCAAACGCGTCCAGGTGCTCTTCAAGATGAAGACGCTGCTCGACGAACACCTGGACGAGCTGACCTACCTTTGCGCCCAGGAAAACGGCAAGAAGTGGGATGAAGCCATGGGCGACATCCTCAAGGTAATCGAAGTGGTGGAATTCGCTTGCGCCGCGCCCCAGATGATGAAGGGCGAATCGCTGATGAACGTCTCCTCCGGCTATGACACCGTGCAGTACAACGAGCCGATGGGTGTGTTCGCCGGCATCGCGCCGTGGAACTTCCCGGCTATGATTCCGCAGGGGTGGATGGTTCCCATCTGCGTCGCGACCGGCAATTGCATGGTGCTGAAGGCTGCCAGTTTCGCCCCGCAGTGCGCCATCCGGATCACCGAACTGTGGCGCGAAGCCGGGCTGCCGGCAGGCGTGCTCAGCGTTGTGACCACCAGCCGCGTTGAGGCGGAAATACTTCTTACTCACCCGGCGATTCAAGGCGTGAGCTTCGTGGGATCTACCAGCGTCGGGCTGCACATCTACTCGACTGCCGCGGCTCACGGCAAGCGCGTGCAGGCGCTGACCGAAGCGAAGAATCATGCCCTGGTGATGAGCGACTGCGTCCTCGAGCGCACCATCCAGAGCATCATCAATTCGTTCTGCGGATGCGCCGGCGAGCGATGCATGGCGCTGCCGGTGATCGTGGCGGAGAACTCGATTGCGGACCGCCTGGTGGCCGGGTTGGTCGACGCCGCCAAGGGCATGAAACTCGGGGCGGCCTACGATAAGTCCACGGATATGGGCCCCGTGGTCAATCGCGGACATCAGGAATTCGTGCTCGGCTGGATTGAAAAGGCCATTCAGGAAGGCGCGAAGCTTGTGCTCGACGGCCGCGCTCCCGCCGTCCCCGGCGATGTGAAGAATGGCTTCTTCGTGGGTCCGACGATCTTCGATAACGTCACGGAAGAGATGTCCTGCGGCCGCGAAGAAATCTTTGGACCGGTGCTGTGCATCAAGCGCGTGGATAGCTTCGAAGAGGGCCTGCGCATCATGAATGGCAGCCGCTTCGCCAACGGCTCGGTCATCTTCACCGAAAGCGGCCATTATGCCCGCGAGTTCGCGAAACGGACCGATGGCGGCATGGTGGGCATCAACGTGGGCATTCCCGTGCCGCTCGGCGTTTTCGGTTTCACGGGCCACAAGCAATCGTTCTTCGGCGACCTGCACTGCATGGGGCGCGATGGCTTCATCTTCTTCACCGAGAGGAAGAACGTCACTGCGACCTGGTTCACCGGCAAGGCCATTCCCGCGAAGGTCAGCACGTGGGACGGCACGATGACCCGGTAGCGCGCAGCTATAAGATATCGGGGCGCCAGCGGCCCCCGGAGGCATCCATATGGGTACGCAGGGAGGCGGCCACGCGGCTGCCGCCGCTCGGGAAGCCACGCCGGCTAAGTTCTACGGATGGAACCTGGTCGGCGTCCTGTGGCTCCTGGACTTTCTGAACATGGGCTTTCCGCTATACGGCGGAACCGTGATCAATACCTACATGCTCAAGAGCATCGTGATGCCGAGGAGCACTTACGGCCTCGGTTTCACGCTGCTCAACCTGTTCGTGGGCGTCCCTTCCACGGCGATTGCGGCTTCTATTCTGCGCTGGGGCATCCGCAGGACATTTATGATAGGCTCCGCGCTGATCCTGGCCGGTTCCTTGTGGATGGCGCTGGTTGTTACTCAGCCGTGGCAGTACCTGGTTGGATTCGGCGTCCTGATCGGCGCGGGGATCGGTTTCGGAACGATCATCCCTCTATCCACGGCGATTACGCGTTGGTTCGTCCGTTTCCGTGGACGGGCGATGGCGATTGCGCTGACTGCGTCGGGGTTCGCGGGCCTGGCCGCCGCGCCTCTGATTAATAAGCTGCTGGGCGCGGCTGGAAACAGTTGGCGGACGGGCTGGCTGATCGTCGCGGGAATTGCGGCGCTATCGGCGGCCATCGCGTTCGTGGGCATCAAGGAACGGCCGGAGGACCTTGGCCAGAAGCCCGATGGCGGCGAGGCTAAAGACGGCGCTACAAAGACGAGCCCTCTGGTCACGCAACACGCGTGGCTTCCATCCGAAGCTTACCGCACGCTGTCCTTCTGGATGATCTTCGTTGGCTCCATCGCCTGCCAATACCCGTTCTTCTTCTTCACCGCGCACTGGATTCTGCACCTGCGCGGGTTGGGCGTCAGCGCCACAACGGCGGCGTTCGCGATGGGCTTGTTTACCATGGGCGGCATTCCGGGCGGAGTGATCGGTGGTTGGTTGATGGACCGGTTGGCGGCGCGGTACGCGTTTATGCTCGGGATCTGCAGCTACGTAGCCGGTTCGCTACTGGCGATCCGGGCCGGAGCCGACGATATGGCCGCGGTCTACATCGCCGCCATTCTGTATGGAGCGGCGTTCCGCTGGACTTTCGTTTGCCTCAACACCATCACCGGGCACTTCTATGGCCCCAAGGCGTTCCCGAAAGTGAACGGGACCATGATGTTGCTTTCCGGCGTCGCCTGCTGCCCGGCCGGCATCGTTGGCGGAAAGCTCTTCGATGTCTATCGGAGTTATACCCAGGCATTCGAGTTGAACATCGCCCTTTGCCTGATCGGAGCGTGCGCCCTGGCATTCGCGCGAATGCCCCGGCCTTCCGGCTACAGCACGCGGTAAAAGCGAAGGATCGCCTGGGTAGGAGTCCGCTCCGCGGCGCACACGAACATGCTGCGCTCAAGCCATTTCAAGCTTGGGACGGCGGTTTCAAATACCGGCGAAGCGCGAAAGTAATATTCCGACGGCGCCACCGGCTCACCCTTGGCCATCTTGGCCGCGACTTCGGGCGAAGCCACGCGCATGCCCTTGTTCACGACCGTGATCAATCCGCCCTGGTCCGTCCGCAGAAGATAATGCGCTTCAATCTCGATCATGCCGTCCGCATGAACGATCTGCCAATCCGCGCCGCCGGCTAAGACTTGCCCCTTCATATCCGGGCCTTCGAACGTGCCGCCTGTAATGGGGATGATGCGGCGCGCGCCGTGTGCCGTCGCGCCTGCTTCCTGCGCCGCGCCTACGTCGGCGCGCACCTCAAAGGCAAAAACCAGCTTCGGCGGCGGAGGGGGATCCGAGGCCGCGGACAAACGGCACATGAGCCCAAACAGCAATAACACACACGCGGTTTCTTTCATCATCGCTTTCATCGAAATCGCGGGGTGGGGCGAACGCTTCTCACCGCGATTCCCTTTCTTAAATGATATCCGAGTCCGCAAGAGATACTCGGAAACGGAACTGCGAATACAGAGAACCGGAGCGCGCTTTCTTCCATCTTGCGCTTCGCTATTGCGTTGCCTCCATCAGGCAGTGAACGGGACTTTCACCCCGAGACGCCGAACACGCCGGCGCTCGAAAAGAACACCCAAGCCGCGGTATTCACGGCTTGGGCGAGGGGTGGGTTGTTACGGAGCTATCTTCCCAGGTGTTTGTCGTAGAAGGCGGCAGCTATCTTGTAACCGTCCTGGGCTTCGGGGAAATCGGGATTCGTCATGAAGCCGTGGTACATGCCGTCGAAGACCATAATCTGGGAATCGATCCCGAGCTTGATCAGTTTGAGATAGCTGCAGTGCGATGGACTCATAGCCATGTCGCGCGTTCCCGTGAAGAAGATTGTGGGAGGGAACTTAGCCAGCAGTTTCTCGTCGAGCGTCGGACGCACCGTGAACTGGTCCATGTCCACGCCGTTGAAGTATGGCATCGCTGCCGTGGTGGCCGCCGGGGCGGGGGTAAGCGCTCCCCCCTGCGTCCCTCCGGTTGGCGCGTTGGTGACCGAAAGAGCGCTGAAGAAGGCGCTATCTCCGCCAAAAATCACGCCCAGGCCGGAGCAGTAAACGCCAAGCACGCCGGGAGTGGGCCTGCCTGCTTTGACGAGGATGGCCGTGGTCTGCGAAACCAGGGCGCCGCCGGCGGAGCAGCCGACCATACCCATGTTCGCGGGCTTATACGTCTTGGTGTAATAGTTCCACACTTTCAGCAGATCTTCGCTGGCGGTGGGGAACCGGTATTCCGGACCCAGGCGGTAGACGATGGATACAACCTTATTCGTGACCGTCACCGTGCCATCAGAGTCGATGACTACGCCGCGCGCGCGCAGGCGCCGGCCGCGGCATGGAATGCCAGAACCGGGGTGGCCTGCCCCGTCTCGTACCAGTGGATTGGCCTCGGGCTAGTCGTATTCCCAGTTGTTCTTCATGAACATGCCGGTGACTAATGCGAAGACCCTCTGGCCGCCCTGCTTCTTTTGGTCGGGATCGAGCAAGGCATAGGCTTTGCCGAAGGCCTTGATCTCCATCGCGGTCGCCTGCGCGAGCATTTCGCTGTAGCTTTTCACCAGCGGGTCGATCTCAGCCTTTGCCTTGCCAGCCTGAACGGCCGCCGCAATCTGGTTGCGCAACTGCGGAGCCTGCTTGCGGATCTGCTCGGCTTCCTTTGAGCCGATCGAGAAGATGGTCTTGAATTGCTTCTGCTGGTCCTTGTTCAGGTTGCAGGCCTTGGTCATGGTGTCGAGCTTGCTGATCCGGGCGCTAGGATTCGGCGCGCCCATATCCCCGCCGCCGCGGCCTCCGCCACCACCGCCGCCTTCCTGGGCCGGGACTATTGCTGCCGCTATTGCGCCGATTAGTAGGATTCTCAGGAACATCGCGTCTCCTCTCGGGCTACGGCCCGGCTAGTTGCTGCGTCTCCAGTTACCGTCTCGGAATATGCCAGATATCATTTCCAAGAGCTTGGGCGCCTTCGGTTTCTGTTTGTCGTCCAATTTGCCGACGATCTTCCCGAGGGCATCTACTTCGATGCCTGTGACTTGGGTTTGCGACGCCGCCAGGGCCTTCTCCAGTTCAGCGGTGTCTTTGCCTCCCAGGACGGCATTCACGAGGTTTTGCTGAATCTCGTGATATTGGTCCATGACAGCGGTGGATTGCTTCTGGGCTGCGTCGAGGATCGCTTCCACCGCGGTCCCTTGCTCGGCCGTCAGCTTCAGTTCCTTGGTGATGGCCTCGGCTTTGGTCACCCGGACAGCGCCAGCGACCAAGGGCGGCAGGCCTTCTCCACCGCCACCACCACGACCGCCGCCTCCGCCTCCGCCTCCGCGTTGCGCGGCGGCAATAGAAGTGAGGGCGACGCCAATGACCGCGACGACTAATACTCTGCGCATCATGCGATCTCCTAAGCAAGATTATGGTAGTACATCTCGCCCAGTTAAGCCTTATACTATCAACGCTTAAAGGATTTTAATCTCGGGTTCTAACTGTCCCAAAGGTTACGTCTCGTGGGCCGGCCGTTTCGAAGGCGTCCGATCCCCCCGTGGTCGCATCGCGATTAACCCTCCGATGACGCTCGTACCCAAGCTATCCCTGGCGGGAGGATGCGCTGCCGCGGCGTCTGCACACGGCGTGCCGGCCGTGGCGCCGTGATATACAATCACCGATTGCGGGCTGCCTAAGTCAGCAGTAGCGGGAAGGTACGCAACCCACACGCAAGGGAGAGAATATGAGCAATCATCTGAATCGCCGGAAATTGCTGGGCAGAGGCGCCGCCGTGATGGGCAGCGCCCTCGCCGGGTTAGCGTTGCAACCCGGAAGCGCCTTTGGGCAGGAGAAGCCGAAAACCGGAGGAGCTGCTCCGCCGCCTGCGGCCAAGAGCGGAACGCCGGCGGAAGCCCCCAACCTGCACCCGCCGGTGGTTCAAGTCAAAGGCGGAAAGCTTCGCGGCTTCAAGAACGAGAAGACCTACACCTTCCTCGGCGTCCCCTATGCAACGGCGGACCGTTTTGAACTGCCCAAGCCCGTTCAGCCCTGGGAGGGCGTAAAGAGCGCGCAGGCGTGGGGGCCCATCTGCCCGGTCCCGGCCATGACCGCGCCCGGCCCCGACGAGTTCGTCTTTCCGCATCGCTACTGGCTGGAGAATGAGCACTGCCAGGTGCTGAACATCTGGACGCAAAGCGTAGGCCCGAGCGCGAAGAAGCCCGTGATGGTCTGGATGCACGGCGGCGGGTTCACGAACGGCTCCTCGATGGAAGCCTTCGCCTATGACGGCAAGAACCTCAGCGAGTTCGGGGGCGTCGTGGTGGTGAGCCTCAATCACCGGTTGAACATTCTGGGCACGCTCGATCTTTCGGCCTACGGCCCCGAATACGCGAACTCGCGCTATACCGGGACGGCCGATCTGGTGGCCGGCCTGCAGTGGATTCACGACAATATCGAAAGCTTCGGCGGGGACCCCGGCAACGTCACCATCTTCGGCCAGTCCGGCGGCGGCGGCAAAGTGATGCGCATGATGCATATGCCGGCAGCCAAAGGCCTCTTCCATAAGGTGATCGCCGAAAGCGGCGGCAGCCTGACTTACCGTGATTCGGATGTCGCCGCGAGCATTAAGAGCCAGCAGACGATCGCCGCCGCGACGCTCAAGGGCCTGGGCCTGGGCCCCAACCAGATTGATCAACTCAAGAAGGTTCCTTACGAAAGTCTGATCGCCGCCGGCAACGCCGCGCTCCAGTCAGCGGCCAAAGAGCTTGGCCGGACGGGGAATCTCTCGTGGGAAGTCATCGCCGACGACAAGTACGTGATGCGCGAATTCCAGGACTGGGCCGATGCCATTCCTCTGATTGCCGGCACCGTCTTCAGCGAGCAAGTCGGCAACCTGGTAAAGGGCGACGGCCGCAAGAACGAATGGAGCCAGAAGGAAATCGACGACAACCTCACCGCCGAATTTGGCGACAAGAAGACTGCCATCGCCGCCGAGTTCAAGAAGGTTTTCCCGCGCAAGAAGGCGCAGGACGTGCTCTACTTCGCGGCTACCTCACGCCCCGGCGTCAAGAGATCGCTCGACCGCAAACTCGAAAAGGGGAAGACGCCCGTCTACAACTATCTCTTCGCCTGGGAATATCAGGTGAACGGCGGCATCACGTCTTTCCATTGCTCCGAGATCGTCTTCGCCTTCCATAATGTGGGCCTGCCTCAGTCGCGGCTCGCCACCGGTGGCACTCCGGCCGCGCTTGCCCTGCAGGACAAGGTCTCGCAGGCGTGGATCAACTTCGCCCGCACCGGCAATCCCAGCCAGCCGGGTCTTGAGTGGAAGCCCTACACCGGGCAGGACGCGCAGACCATGGTGTTCGATACGGTCAGCGAGTCCCGCGCCCTGCACGACGATGTTCTGGTATCGCTCATGCCGGCGCAGCAACGGCGCGGATAGAGCCAACGCCACCTAACTGGGGCCGGACTCGCAGTTCGTACAGGGCGAGCCCGGCCCCGCCATTGCTCCGCCAACAGTCAGTCTGACCCCCGCCCCCCGCCGCGGAGCTTTTCCTTGCAGCGCCGCGCAAATCCTGGTAGCATTCTCCTCGTTGTTTGGAAAGATATTGCCGATGGAGTCGGCGGATGCCGGATAATGGCTGGCCGATTACTTCCAGACGCCCCTGTTGGCGGGTGGTGAACTCCTTCACCGCCGCCGGGTCTGGGCCGTGCATGCAGGCCCAAGCGGGCAGCCCATGCAACAACTCGATAGGCCGGCGTTTCAATTCGCCGGCTGCCGAACATCGAAGGCTCCGAATGCCGGCGTGGGGCCAAGGGAGGCGGCGCTGCCTCGTTCGAGGGCTAACTGCGCGCCCCCGCGGCACGGGCCGGTCCACTACTGTGAGGAAGCCCCAATGAAAACCAATCATCTCAAGATATTCTCGGGAATACTGATACTGCTCGGTTCGGCTGTCTGCGCCGTAGGCCAGACTGCTCCGAAGCCAAAGGTGAGCGCCCAGGCCGCCAGGATTGCCCCACTGTTTAAGTCCGGCAAGTTTCAGGACGCCAAGGGCGGCGCCATGCCCTATCGCTACTTTGAACCGCCCGCCGGAACAACGCCGGGCGCAAAGAATCCGGTGATTCTGTATCTTCACGGCGAGGAGGAAGCGGGCGTCGATAACAACGCTCAGATCACCACCACCGAATGCGCCACCGTATGGGCCGAGCCTGCCCACGTGGCTGCGCACCCCTCCTTTGTCATCGCTCCTCAGATTGCAAAAGGCGCCGACTGGACGGCCGAGCCGGCCTATTCGGCCACGCTCGCGTTGCTCGCCCAGTTCATCAAAGACCATCCGGCGGCCGATGCCAACCGCGTCTACATCGTCGGCTTCTCACAGGGCGCCACCGGCCTGTGGAACATGCTGCTCAAGAACCCCAAGTTGTTCGCCGCCGCCATGCCTATCAGCGGCAGCGCGGATAAGTATCTGGGCGACTACCAGGCGTGGGCCGCGCTCAAGAACACGCCCGTGATTATCATTCACGCGTATGACGATACGGTGGTCCCGGTCGGCGCCGCCCTCAGCGCGGCGGCCGCTTTGCAGGCAGCGGGCAATCAGTTCCTCGGCTACGGCGCTCCCACGCCCTGCCTCTGGAGCCCGGGCAGCACGCCGGCGCCCCACGATGCCTGGTGGACCGCCTTCCACAAATTCGAAGTGGTCTACAACTCGCTCTTCTGGGGCGACCTCGCGGCCACCCATAACGGCGAGATCGACCCCACCACGCTCTACACCAAGAAGAGCCACGGTAACGGCATTACCGAAGTGTGGGACTATGCGCTCGGCACGGCGTTCGTGATTGAACGGCCGGAGAAGGCCATCATTATCGACACCACCATGGGCCATGGCAGCATCTATCAGTTCATTAAGAACAACGTGCTGTCGAATAAGAACATCGATCTTGAGATCTTCTTCTCTCACCAGCACAACGATCACGTCCTCGGGCTTCCCTCGTTTGCCGGCGCCGCGCAGCTCAAGAAGGTTTACGTTCACGCACTGGATGCCGCACCCGTAAAGGCGCTCCTTGGCGCCGATGCCGGAAAACTCGTCCTCGTTAAGGATGGCGACCAGATTCCCTTCGGCGGAAAGAACGCCGAAGTGATCGCCGTGCCCGGCCACACGCTGGGCTCTATCGTGCTGAAGTACGAGAACTATCTCTTCGCCGGAGATTCCATCGGCACGGGCTATGTGGGCGTGGGGCAGATTCTGGTCGAGCAATACGTTCAGGAGGTACAGCACCTTCTCGACAAGATGGGCGCCGGCAAGTACATCGTCTACGGCGGCCACACCGGCGAGAACTACGGGACGATCAGCGAGAAATACGTGACCGATCTTCTCCGGTGCGCCAAAGGCATGGTGGCCAATACCCTTCCAGCCCCGGTTTACTGGCGGGGCGGCGATACCACTGCCCGCAGAGTCTCCACCGTGGGCGGCTCTTCGATCACCTACGCGCTCACCAACGTCCGCCGCGTGCCGGGGGCGTTGCGCAATTTGCAGATCAATCCGGCGGCCCTCTATCAGGGATATGAGCCGCAGTTCGCGCAGCCGGCGGGCGCTCCTCCCACGAGAGCCGCTGGGTTTGTGCCGAGTATCACGTACTATTACGCCTCGGTTGCCGCAACGGTGGACGCGATCTCCGTGACGCCAACCGCGATGGACGCGGACTATAAGAGCATTGCCGTCAACGGCGCCGCGGTTCGTTCCGGCGATGCCTACAAGGCGAGTCTCAACCCGGGCATGAACCGGATTGGGGTCGCGGTGACAGCGGCCAATGGGGCCGCGCGGACTTACACGATTGACGTGTTCAGGAGCGCGCGCTAGCAGCGCGACCGCCTGCTCCGGCGCTCCGGAGAAACCGCTGAAGCGCGCGGCTCGGGTCGGAGCCGCGCGCTTCCAGCCGCTAGGCGCCGCGCTGGATTGTACAATCGATGGTGCTCAGGATAGTGCCGTGGACGGCACTGGTTAAGGAGTTTCATTATGAAGCTGATTCATACGATGGCGGCGTCGCTGGCACTTTGCGGAGCGCTGCTCGCACAAGAGCCGGCCGCAACCACGCCGGGCACCGGAGGCGGCCAGGCTCGCGCCGCGAGGGTCCGTTCTCCCGAGGTGCTCGCCGATGGCCGGGTTACCCTCCGCCTGCTAGCGCCCAAGGCCGCGGAGGTGCTGGTCCAGGGTAATTGGCCGGACGGCCGCGGCATGGCGATGACCAAGGACGCTTCGGGTCTCTGGTCCGTTACCACGGCTGCGCTTCAGCCCGAGCTGTGGGCGTACACCTTCTCGGTGGATGGAGTCAGAACGCTCGATCCGAACAACTATAATGTGGCGCGCGACGGCGTTGGCTTCATGAACACCGTGTTGACGCTCAGCGACGCATCGAAGGTGTTTCAGCCCCAGCAGGTGCCGCATGGAACCGTATCGGCGATGTGGGTTCCCTCGTCGCTGACGAAGACGCCGCGCCGCATGTTTGTTTACACCCCGCCAGGGTACGAAGACAGCACAGCCAAGTATCCGGTGTTCTACCTGCTGCACGGCAGCGGGGGAGACGAAGACGCATGGCCCACCATGGGCATCGCCAACGTGATCATGGACAACCTGATCGCGCAGGGCAAGAGCAAGCCGATGATCGTGGTGATGCCGAACGCATATTGGAGCGAGCTGGCGTCGCTCGACCTTGCCGGCCCGCGCACCGCTCCGCCTCCGGGCGTGGGCGCGGCCGGCAACCCGCTGCCGGGCGCGGCCCCGGCGCCGGCAGACCCTAACGAAAAAGACATCGTCGGCGACCTGATTCCGTTTGTCGAGAAGCACTTTCGCGCGCAGTCCGGCCGTGAGAACCGGGCGCTGGCCGGGCTCTCCATGGGTTCTGGAATCGCCGCGAACGTCGGGCTCAAGCGGCTCGATGTTTTCGCGTCGGTCGGCCTGCTCAGCGCGGGCCTGTTTCGCCCTGCCGCGAACGCCCCCGGCGGCGTTGAGGCGATCGACAAGATCGCTCCTTCCTTCAAGTCAGACCCTGCCGCCACGAACAAAAAGCTCCGTCTTCTCTTCATGTCTTGCGGTACGGAAGATCCACGCCTCGCGTCCATGAAGCAGGCGTCGGAGGATCTGCGCGCGCGCAAGATCGACGTCACTTTCAAGAGCTACACGGGCGAGCATGAATGGAAGGTCTGGCGCCATTCGCTGGCCGATATGGCGCCGCTGCTTTTCAGATAGTTGGCGCAGCCGTTTGAGACCCAGGCGCCGCCGGGAGGCCGATGATCTGCCGGCGGCGGCTTCCGGCCGGAAGGAAACATTCGGCCAATTGGGCGCCATTTGTTAAGGTGGACCTATGCCGCCGGAAACCGAAGATCGTCAGCAGCATCGGAAGCTGCAGAAGGAATACGGGAGTTTTTATCGCGCCGTCAGCGATATTCTCTTCCGGCTCAATCCGATGGAGCTGGACGGCAAACACAATAAGGGCGAATACGATCCGGAAATAGACGCGTTGCTGTCGCGCATCCGCGAGACCGCGGATTCCGCCGCGCTGCGGGAACTCGTATTTGAGATATTCCGGGATAATTTCGGGGACGACAATTGCGGAGCTATCGAGCGCTTCGATGTTGTAACCGCGGAAATCTGGAAGGCCTGGGAACGCCACCGCGCGGCGTAAGCCGGCCGGCTACGGGTGCCTCTCGTTCGAGCGGCGCTGCGTTGTCATGCTGGATTTGAGGGCTGTTCTCGCCCTGGTCTGCGCTTGCGCGTAGGTACTGTCGTAGCCGCTATCGCCGTGATCCGTCGACCAGTGATATTCGTTGTGGCGATCCACGTCGTAGACGGTGTATTGGGCCTGATTTCCCGCGGGGTCGATAAATGTGAACGACTGGCTCGGCATGGTCTCCTAGGGGCACATCGGTCCGTAATCGTACATTCACGGCCGGTAAACGCTTCAAGTGCAATTCCTTAGCTCTGTCCGAAGTATAGCAGCCCAAGCTTGGAAACCCTGCTATAGTTTGAACGGAAACGCCCAGGCTCCTCGCTCGGTGTCCGCGGAGCGCCCTTTCCATCGGTATTGAATCAGGTGATCTCGATGCAGACGTTCATGGCGGAGCTCAGCAAGGTAATCGAAGAGGTGGATTTCGAAAGGTCCTGGGGCCGTGATCTGTCTCTTAACGATAAACAGCCAACCGTGAAGTTCACCTTCAGCGGCCGCAGGGTTTCGGCAGTCATCGATCCGGCTTCCTCGGAACGGTGGGTTCCCTCGACTTTTCACAGTAGCTTCAGCGCGGCTGTTCGCCGTATCGACAACGCCTGCAATATCCGCTGGCTCTGAAGTCCCGTCCCGCCGGCTGCTACCTGTAGAAGGCGCCCTTGTGTCAGGCAGCCCTTACGAGTTGGAAACGCCCTCACCTGCTATACTTGGGGCGGCATTCCCACCTCGAGCCGAGCGGCCCAACTGTTCTCCGGCCAACTCACCGTCCGTCCCAGATGGCCCCTGCCAGAAAGGAAGCAGCCCGCCGAGGGATTCATCCGTTCGGCCGGTGGCCCGCTTGGAGCGCCACTTCATATAGACCGGACGCCCGGCCGTATCCGCCAATTATGCAACGTAGTGGAGAGAACACATCCGTGATCGAAGGTTCCAAGGTTGGACGCGTCGCCTTTATCGGCAACTACCTGCCGAGAAAATGCGGCATCGCGACATTCACTTCCGATTTGCTTACCGCCGTGGCCGCCGAACACCCGGAGAGCGAGTGCTTTTCGGTGTCGATGAACGACATCAGAAACGGCTACGAGTATCCGGATGTGGTTCGCTTCGAAATTGACGACCAGGATCTTGCGTCGTACCTCCGCGCCGCGGATTTCCTCAACATCGGCAATGTAGACGTTGTGTGTTTGCAGCACGAGTTCGGCATCTTCGGCGGTCCGGCCGGCAGCCACATC
The DNA here is from genome assembly GCA_903925975.1 of uncultured Acidobacteriia bacterium. Taxonomy (GTDB): domain Bacteria; phylum Acidobacteriota; class Terriglobia; order Bryobacterales; family Bryobacteraceae; genus BOG-224. Next base: position 28,528 of record CAIYHG010000055.1, read on the forward strand.
CTGGCGCTGTTGCGCGAACTGCGCATGCCCATCGTTGTCACGCTCCACACCGTCCTGCGAGAACCGAGGACCGATCAGCGGTTGGTCATGCAGCAACTCATCGCGCTCTCGACGCGCCTGGTGGTGATGTCGGCCCGCGGACGCGAGACGCTGCAGGAGGTCTATCACGCGCCGCCCGCCAAGATCGACCTGATCCATCACGGGATCCCGGACATTCCGTTTGTCGAGCCGGATGAACTAAAGGATGAGTTCGGCGTCAGCGGCCGGAGGGTGCTGTTCACGTTCGGCCTGCTCTCGCCCAACAAGGGCATCGAGCATGTGCTGAACGCGCTTCCGGCAATCGCGGCGGAGTTTCCGGACGTGGTGTACATGGTAGTGGGAGCGACGCATCCCAACGAGTTTCGCGATCGCGGTGAAGCATACCGGGTCGGCCTCGAAGCATTGGCCGCCAGGAACAAAGTCGAGAAGAACGTCATCTTCTACAACAGCTTCGTGGATCTCGACACGTTGAAGGATTTTATCGGCGCCGCCGACGTCTACATTACGCCCTACCTCAATGAAGCCCAGAGCACGTCGGGCACGCTCGCCTATACCTTCGGCTCCGGCAAGCCCGTGGTTTCGACGCCCTACTGGCACGCGGCCGAACTGCTGGCGGACGGACGCGGCGTGCTGGTTCCGTTCGGCAATGCCGCCGCCATCGCAACTGAAGTATCCGCGTTGTTGCGCGACGACACTCGCCGAAACCGAATGAGGGAGGGCGCCTACAGGCTGGGACGGGAGATGGTTTGGAGTAACGTAGCGCGCATGTATATGCGGTCGTTCGAGCTTTCCCGGCTCGAGGCCCTATCGATGCGCCGCAAGTCTCTTTCCACGAAAACGCTGGACCAGAGACCTCGTGAAGCGCCTGACGTGAAGCTGGATCATCTCTTGCGGATGACGGATTCGACGGGGATATTTCAGCATGCTGTATTTAGCGTGCCGAACTTCGCCGAAGGTTATTGCACGGATGACAACGCGCGCGCCTTCATCCTGTCGGTACTGCTCGAAGACCTGGGGGAAGATGCCGGACGCGTCCGTTCACTCGCCACCACTTACGCGGCGTTTCTTTGCTACGCGTTCGACCGCAAGACGGGGCGGTTCCACAATCATCTGTCCTTTGACCGCCGCTGGCTTGACCAGCAAGGTTCGGAGGATTGCCACGCCAGGGCGCTTTGGGCGCTCGGCGTCGGCGTCGGGGGGTCATCGTACCGTAGCTTTCAGGTGATGGCCGGCCAACTGTTCGTGGAGGCTCTCCCCACCGTACTCTCGTTCGGCTCGCCGCGAGCGTGGGCGTTTGCCTTGATCGGTATTCACGAGTATCTTCGCAGATTGAGCGGTGATAGTTCGGTGTCGCAAATACGGGAGGCGCTTATCGGCCGGTTGATGGACCTATATGATCGAACCGCCACGCCCGACTGGCCATGGTTTGAAGAGGTGCTGAGTTACGATAACGCGAAACTCGCGCATGCCCTGATTTTGAGCGGCCGCGCCACGGGCAACGCGGCGGTATTCGAGCGAGGGATTGAGACGCTTCGCTGGCTGGTGAAGCTACAGACCTCCGAGAGCGGGCACTTCCGGCCGATTGGCAGCAACGGATTCTTCCGGCGCGGCGGTACGCGCGCCAACTTCGATCAACAGCCGGTGGAAGCGCAGGCGATGATCTCGGCTTGCCTGGAAGCCTATCGATCCACGTCCGACGTCTGGTGGTACGAACAGGCGCAGCGCGCGTTTGACTGGTTCATCGGCTGGAACGATCTCGGGCTGGAACTGTACTCGCCAAGAACCGGCGGTTGCCGCGACGGGCTGCACGTGGACCGAGTGAACCGCAACCAAGGCGCCGAGTCCACGCTGGCGTTCCTCTTGTCGTTGGCGGAGCTGCGGCTCACTCAGAACCTCGTCACTAGTTTCAGGGCTCCCATCGTGGTGGAGAATTGAGTCCGTTGACGCCAGGGGTCCCGGCGATGAGCATCGCGCCGCTTCACATCACACGGACGGCAATCGCTCTGCGGCCGGACCAGTCCCGCGTTCTGATCAGGCCTTTCAATCCTGGCGACGAGCGGCGAACGCGGAGCATCGTCGCGCGCATTCTCGCGCTTCCCGAAGCCCTGGTTCTTCCACTGGTCACTCAGGTTCTTGCCGTATTCTCCAGCAGGCACCGGAATATCAGTGACCTTCTTCTCGAACGCTTTCAGTATGTCGAAAACCTGCTGTCTCTCGATGACGATCTTTCCGAGCCCAGGAAACTCCTGATCGGTGCGTACTTCGTTTCCGAGTTCTCGCTCGAATCCGCGGCTCTGTTCAATCCGTCGATTGTGCCGCACCCGGACCAGACGGCGGTACCGCCAGGCGGGCTGCGGTTCATTCTGAGTCTGCGAGCCACCGGTGAAGGGCATCTCTCCTCGATCACGTTTCGAACGGGCATGATCCACCCTGACGGGCGGATCGAAGTGATGAACGCCAAGGGCTGTCTGTGCGAACCACGCCAACTCCCTAACCAACTGTACGAGAGGGACCTCTTCGAGCGGAAACTACAGGAACTGGGCATGGCGGGCGAATTCACTTGCCGGACGTTAGACCGCCTCGGGCCAGTTTTCACTTTGGACGAACTGTTCTGCCGCGTATCTGAGGAATTGCGTCTGCCCTGCGCTCCCGATGCGGAACCGAGCAACCGCCGTGAGGCGGATGGAATCTGGCGGCTTGCCGACTCGAACTATCAGGTTCAGTTCACGCCAGACCAGGACTTGTCCGAGCGCATCATTTTTCCGGCTTCTCCGTCTCAGAGGAACGGCATAGAGGACGCGCGCTTCGTCCGCTTTCAGGGCGACGATGGCTCCAGCGTCTACTACGCCACTTTCACTGCCTATGACGGCAGGGTTGTGATGCCGGAACTCATGGAGACCTCCGATTTCCTCCAATTCCGCTTCATCACCCTGAACGGCCCGGCTGCGCAGAACAAGGGCATGGCGCTGTTCCCCCGGAAGGTGAACGGACTGTATGCCATGCTCTCGCGACATGACAATGAAAACCTCTACTTGGTGCTATCCGATAACGTGCATTTCTGGTATGAGCCCAAACTGATTTTGGCGCCCGAGTTCCCATGGGAGATTGTTCAGATCGGGAATTGCGGGTCGCCCATCGAAACCGATGCCGGATGGCTGGTTCTCAGCCACGGCGTCGGCCCCATGCGCGAGTACTCCATCGGCGCGTTTCTGCTCGATAAAGACGACCCCACCAAGGTGATTGGCCGCATGCGGGAGCCGCTGCTCCGGCCAACCGAGGACGAGCGGCGCGGTTACGTGCCCAACGTCGTGTACAGCTGCGGCGCCCTGGTGCATCGCGGCCAGCTCATTCTTCCATACGCCTATGCCGACCACGCGACCAGTTTCGCTACCGTAGCGCTGGACGATGTCTTGGGCGCCATGCGGTAGACAGGCCGGAGGGAATACCACGAAGACTGGAAAAAGAGTGGCGATCCTATCGCCCGTAGCGTGGCGGACGCCGCCGCGGCAATACGGCGCCTGGGAAACCGTTGCCGGCAATATTGCCGAAGGGCTGGTTGCCCGCGGCTGGGACGTAACCCTGTTCGCCAGCGGCGACTCCGTCACCTCGGCCCGCTTGCACGCCGTGGTGGAGCGCGGTTATGAAGAGGACCGCTCCATTGACCCGAAGGTGGCCGAATACCTGCACATCCCCGAGGTGTTCGAACACGCCGCGGAGTTCGATATCATTCACAGCCATTACGACTTCATGGCTTTAGCCTACAGCCGGCTGGTGAAGACGCCAATGGTGACAACGATCCACGGGTTTTCTTCCCCGCGAATCCTGCCGGTGTATCGCAAATATGGCGACGGCTACTTTGTCTCGATCAGCAACTCCGACCGCCTCCCCGGGCTGAACTACGTTGCGACCGTGTATAACGGGATCGATCTGTCGCTGTATCCGTTCCAGGAACGCGGCGGTGACGACCTTGTTTTTCTGGGCCGGATTCACCCGGATAAGGGCGTTCACCTGGCCATCGAGGCAGCGCGCCTGAGCGGCCGGCGTCTTGTGATTGCAGGCATCGTGCAGGACCGGGCGTATTTCGAGCGGCAGGTTCAGCCGCACCTCGATGGCACGAACATCCGCTTCATAGGCCCCGTCGATGTGGCGGGAAAGAATGAGCTGTTCGCGCAAGCCTACGCGCTGCTGCATTTGAATACCATTCCCGAGCGGTTCGGGCTGGTGCTGGCCGAAGCCAATGCCGCCGGCGTGCCGGTGATCGCGATGGATCTCGGCTCTTGCCGCGAAGTCATCAGCGACGGCGTAACAGGCTTTCTGGTGGGGGGCGCCGCTGAGGCTGCGCATTGCCTGGAACGTGTTCCTCAAATCGAGCGGAGCGCGTGCAGGCAGCGGGTGGAGCGGTGTTTTTCCGTGGACACAATGGTGCGGCAATACGAGAGCGTATACTCGACAGTCCTCGATTTGGAGAAAAGGAAATCGGCATGAAGCCCGACATCATCAGGCGGTACGCGCACAATCCGATTCTCACCAAGGGCGAGATTCCGTACGCAGTGGAGACCGTTCACAATGCGGCGGTGGTGAAGCATGACGGTGAATACATCATGCTCTTTCGATCTCACCTCCGTACCGGCCGGTCGATCATCGGCCTGGCCCGCAGCCGCGACGGCTTCCGGTTCACGGCCGACCCTCAGCCTTTCCTCACGCCCGCGCGGGAGGGGCCCTTCGCGGCGTACGAAGAGTTCGGCGTGGAAGATCCCCGTGTGACCCGTATCGAGGACGTCTACGTGATCACGTATAGCGCATACTCGCGGAGCGGCGTGCGAATCGCCTTGGCGAAAACGAAGGATTTTACCCGGGTTGAACGGGTTTCGCTTATCACTCAGGCCGATCATCGCAACGTGGTGCTATTCCCCGAAAAGTTCGGCGGGCTCTATGCCAGATTGGATCGTCCTCACTCGGAGATCGCGCCCTGGTCCATTTGGCTCTCCTACTCTCCGGACCTACGCTTCTGGGGGCGGTCGGAACTTCTCATACGGCCTGAACCGTATCACTGGGACGAGATGAAGATCGGCCCCGGCGCTCCGCCCTTCAAAACGGACAGGGGATGGCTTTCGATCTACCACGGCGTTTTCCGTACGATGGATGGCGCCGTGTACCGTCTCGGCGTGGCTCTCCACGACCTTCAGAACCCCGCAATGGTGATTGGCGTGAGCGATTCCTGGATACTGGAGCCCCAAGATCCGTGGGAGAGGACTGGCTATGTCCACAATGTCGTGTTCACGTGCGGTGCGGTTCCCGAACCGGATGGCACCGTCAAGATCTACTGGGGGGCGGCGGACACGGTGATGTGCGTGGGGGAAGCGAATGTTTCGGAGCTCGTGGATCTGTGCATTGACCACGGCCGGCCGGCGAAGTAGGGCGGCGTCCCTTTGCCGCAGTGGTCCGCTAGAGAGCGCCTTGCGCGGCGCTCTCGGAATCCCGTAGAGTCTGCGAATCGTGGCGCTTAACTAACACAAGCGAAAGAAGATGGCAGCACTGTGGCATCCTTGCTCGGTTGACAAATTAGCGGACTTAACTGATAATAGTTAATGTCTGAGCGCTTCTGCCCACTCGCAGACGATCTGAGCTAAGTCAGGTTGCCTGCTCCCTTCCTTAGCCCACCCAGGAAGTCTGTCGCTGTAGGCTCCTCCGAAAGGGAAAAAACGTGAAGCGCGTAAACCTTGCAGTTACGGTTGAAGAGCTCAAGCTTTTGACCAGCCTGGCGTCGGATCAACTATTCCGCAGACAGTTCATCGACCCGAGAATACCCGGTTACAAGAGCTGTCCGGAAGACCTGAGCCTCGGCAAAGCGCTGGTTGGACGCTTGCGGTTGTTTATCGACGATGGCGCGCGGCACACTACCGCGGCGCTGATGCAGAACCAGCCCCTAAAGGCAGGGAAGGTTCTATAACGAATATCTCTGACAATCTGGGGCAGATGCCGAGCCGGGTATCCCCTTAGCAGGAGCATGGAATTGACAACTACAAAATTCCGCGTGACGGTCTCGTTCACCGCAGCGCAGGTGGCCACACGAAGGCGTGAAACATTTCTGCCTGGAGAGTTGATCGTCATGGTCGACGGATCGGAATTACCGTCCGAATCGCGATTCACCCGGATCAATGGCCTCCGGCCGAACAAAGGTCTTGAGTGCCGCTACACGCTGGCGTCGGACGAGTTGAAAGAAAAGACCGAAATAGCCGGCCGGCCCCGATAGCCGGAAAACGGCGTCAGCGCCCGGCCGCTAGCGCTTCTTGGGGGGCGGGGGCGAGAGCCAGACGTCATAAAACCTGTGCTTGCAGACCCGGCAGCGGTAGGGAACCCTGCGGAAGAGGCGCATAACTCCGTCCAGTACGCTGGGCCGGTCTGAGCGGCGTGCGTCCCTATTCCCGCACTGGGGGCAGCGTATCGGTAGGTCTTCGGGAGTTGTCATTCGACGGATCCTGCAGCTCGTATGTGGAAGCGCCGGTTACATTCCCGGCAGCGGTAGGGGACCAGGCGAAACGCGTTAAGCGCGAAATCCAAAATCCCGCGCCGGGAGGAACGGCGCACGTCCCGGCTGCCGCAACTGGGGCACCTCAGTACGACGTATTCGTACTGACCGTCTTTCTCGGGTGGTTGACCGGCCATCCGCTCAGCTCTTCCTTCAATATATAGCGAAGCGCCTCGTGGGGCGCTTCAAGTCTTGGCGGGAATTTTCCCGGCCATGGCCATGATAGCCGCGTTTGGCCTGAATTGCCAGAGTCGAAGGGACTAGAGGGTTGCGTAATTGGGCGCGTCTAGCGCTGGAGCGCGTACTTCCGATTCCGGCTGCAAATCGTCCGCGTCCCCGTCACGGGCGAGCAGCCATTCCAGCATGGCGGCGGAGAGTTGCTCGGTGAAGGCCGATAGAAGGATTCCGGCATCCGCGTCGTTTTGAGCGGCTTCGAGCGAGAAGGCGAGAGCGCCTGGCTCAGTTGAGGCCTGTAGTTCACGCTCCACGTAATCGTGGATGGCCAGTTCGGATTCCGGATCGACGAGATTGCCCAGGAAGCCGAGGAAGGCCAGCAGGCCGAAGGCGAAATCGTCGCGCAGGCGCGGTCGCCGGTCAGCCGGAATCAGGGCCAACGCGCCGGCGAACCCGTCCCCCGAGCCCCCTATTCGGATGAGGGCCACTCCGGCATCGCCCAGATCGTAAATATCCGCCTGAAAATCCAACGAGCCAAATCCCCTCAATCCGCAATCGAATTGGGCGTGGAACGCCGGTCCGGCGGTGTTCTTCAAGCGGCGCCAGACGCCAGTCTTCCGCTTGGGACGAGCCGCGATCTCGGTGGGGCCGTGCCAGAACCTCTCCGCCGCGTTCCATCCGTGAATCCGAATTGTACCGGCAGCGAAGTTCCGTGCTTTGTTGCTCATAGATATAGCCTCAGGATTTGTAGGTCGGCAACCGGGGGCAAAAAAGTAAACCAGCTCCGAAACTCTATTGTAGAGCCTGGGAGTAAAGTTTTCAACTGAGTGATGAAATTTGCAACCAATAATGCGCTGGCGGTACGGGCCGGTACCGCCAGCGCGAGGGCTTCTACTTGAGCTTCACGGGGTCTGCGGGACGCTTGGGCAGTTGCACCGGCTTGGCTTTCAGCGCGTTAAGCATCTCGGTGACGGCGCGCTCGAGTTGCGGGTCCTTGCCCTCGATGACGGAAGCGGGGTCGTTCTCGACTTCGATATCGGGGTCCACGCCGTGGCCCTCAATCACCCATTCGCCGTTCAGGTTGGCGAAGCCGAACTCGGGGACGGAGATGGCGCCGCCATCGATCAACTGGCCGTGGGTGGTGATTCCGACCACGCCGCCCCAGGAGCGCTTGCCGATGAGGGGGCCGAGACCGGCCTGGCGGAACATGGCCGGGAAGATATCGCCATCCGAGGATGAGGTCTCGTTGAGGATGGTGGTCATGGGTCCCATGAAGGCGCCGTCGGGGTAGATCAGCGGATCGTCCTGCGTGCGCCGGAACTGTACGGCGAGGGGCTTGCGGCGCAGGCGCTCGATGAGCATGCGGGAAACGTTACCGCCGCCGTTGGCGCGCACGTCCACGATCAGCGCCTCTTTCTTCACCTGGGGGTAATACCATTTGATGAACTCGCGGATGCCGTCGGCGCTCATATCGGGCACGTGGAGGTAGCCGACGCGGCCGTTCGATAGCTTATCCACCATGTTGCGGTTCGTGGCTACCCAATCGAGGTAGAGGAGCTTCGACTCATCGGTGATGGGGCGGTAGGAAACGGTGCGCGCGCCATCCTTCACGGGCGTGCCGTTCACGAGCAGGGCGACGGGGCTATCGGCGGCGTTGCGCAGCAGGCGGTAGGGGTCGTCGGCGCCGGTGAGGTCCTCGCCGTTGATGGCCAGCACGTAATCGCCGGCTTTCACGTCCACGCCAACTTCGGTGAGCGGCGAACGGTAGATATCCTCCTCATTCTGGCCCGGGAAGATGCGCGCGATGCGGTAGCGATTGGACGCGGCATCGAGCTCGAAGCGGGCTCCGGGCAAGGCCACGCGCGGCCGGGGCGGGGCAGGGATGTCGCCGCCCTCGATATAAGCGTGCTGCACGGTCAGCTCGGAAATCATTTCGCTGATGACGTAGTTGAGATCGGAGCGGTTGGCGACGTCCTTCAGCCAGGGCTCATACTGTTTGCGGAGCGCCTCCCAATCGTAGCCGTGCATGTTGGGGGCGTAGAAGAAATCGCGGTAGCGGCGCCAGACCTCGTTGAAGATCTGGTTCCACTCCTCGTTGGGAACGCGGTCGACCATCAGGCCGGCGGTGGAGACGGGCTTCTTCGAGCCGGCGCCGGTTGGGGTGGCGTCCATCACGTTCCAGTTCTGGCCTTCGCGCGTGAGAAGCTTGGAGCCGTCGCTTGAAAGCGCCCAACCGGCGACGCCATCGAGCAACGTGGTTTCCTTGCGGTCTTTGAAATTGAAGATGCGCAGCGAGGGGCGGGTCTCGGCGCTGCGCCCGTAATACGACGCCGGCTCCACCACATAGAAGATGGCCCCGCTCTTGGCGAGCGGTTGCGAGTAGTTGGAGGATTCGAGCGGGAAGCGCGTGACGCGCGCGCCGAGGCCATCGAAATCGATGGTCATGTCCTTCGGCGGCTCTTCCTTCTTGGGCTCCTCTTTCTTCTCGCCTTCCTTGGAGATGGTGACTTCGTCGCTTTCGGGCGGGAAGAGATTCTTGACGTTCTTACGCAGGGCGAGGGCGAAGATGCCGCGGCCGCGGTTGGTGGCGAAATTGAACTCGACCCCGGAGATGATGGGCGCGAACTCATGCACGCTGACGTAATAAAGGTAATCGCCCTGGGGGTCCCACGCGGGCAGGCCCGAATCGAAGGCCTCGTCGGTGATTTTGTGAAGCTGCGCATCCGCGCCGTTCCAGATGTAAACAGAGCCGAAGCTCGCCTGGTTGTTCATGGTGAAGGCGAGGAACTGGCCGCGCGGCGACCACGAATAATCGCGGATTTCGCCTCGGGGCGAGCGGACCACTTCGACGACCTTCTTGTCATCGAGAGTCAGTACGTAGAGCTTGCCATCCTTATCGCTGAAGGCGAGGCGTTTGCCGTCGGCCGACCATTCGGGCGAGTAGCGCATGGCCTTGCCGCCGGTGGTCAACTGCTCGGGAGCGGCGGAGCCATCCTGCGCGACCACCCAGACTTCCTCTTCGCCGGACTTATCGGAGATGAAGGCGATCTTCGAGCCATCGGGCGACCAGCGCGGCCACTTGTCGTGGGCGCCGGAGGTCTTGGTGAGATTCCGAGCGGCGCCCTTTTCGGCGGGGGCGGTGAAGATATCGCCGCGCGCGGCGAACAGGACGCGCTCGCCCTTGGGGCTAAGGTCGGCGTCTTCGATGAGGCTGGCGGCGGAGATGCGGCTGGGGCGGCGGCCCACGCCGTCATCGGGCACGTTGATCGAGATGGGCGCGGCTTTGCCGCTCTTGATATCGAAGACCTGGAGCTCGCCGTTCTGCTCGAAGACGATGCGGTTTTGGCCGTCCGTGCCGGGCCAGCGCAGGTCCCACTGCTTGCTGAAGGTGAGCTGGGCGGTCTTGGCGGTCTTCGAGTCGTAGGCGTAGAGGTTGAAGTGGCCGTCGCGGTCGGAATCGAAGTAGATCTTGTCGCCGATCCACATGGGGTCGCGGTTGGCGCGTTCGCCGTCGCTGATTTTCTGGGTTTTGTGGCTGGCGAGGTCGAAGATGTAGAGCTGGTTGGCGGTGCCGCCGCTGTAGCGCTTCTCGGTGCGGAAATCGCGGAACTTGGGGGAATAAACCATGCGCCCGCCATCGGGGGAATAAGCGCCGGCGCCGGATTCGGGCATCGGGAGCTGAATGGCCGGACCGCCATCAATGGAGACGGTGTAGAGGTGCGTGGAGCCATTCGTCCAGGAATCGCGCATGGAGCGGAAGAGGATGCGCTTGCTGTCGTTGGTCCAGCCGTAGACCTGGTTGTCGTAGCCCCAGCGCGGCGTGAGCGGCCCGTGGGCGGGATAGAAGGTGAGCTGCTTCGGCGCGCCGCCGCCCGAAGGCATCACGTAGACCTGCTCGTCGCCATCGTACTGGCCGGTGAAGGCGACCCATTTGCCGTCGGGAGAAAACTTGGCGAAGAGTTCGAGGCCGGGGTGGGCGGTGAGGCGTGTGGCGGTTCCGCCCGCGGCGGGTGCGGTCCACAGATCGCCTCCATAGGTGAAGGCGACTTTGTCTCCGTGAATATCCGGAAAGCGAAGGAGTTTTGTTTGGGCAGTGGCTGCGAACGCGGCCAATAGAATCAGCAGGAAAGCGGTTAGAAGCTTACGTGGCACAGTAGTCTCCATGGCGGGCGGATTTTGTCCGCGAATTGTCGATGGTAGCACTTGATTTGAGAATGGACGAACCCATATTGGACGGCCGACGCGGCGGAAAGTCACGGTTTTTTTGGGCCGGGCGGCGGCGCCGCAGCGGGCGGAACGAACCCAATGCAGGACTCCCGCCGAGCCTGAATCCCGCCCGCGACGCTCGGCGGAACGAACCCGATTCATACGGGGGGCGCCTCGCAAGTGCGGCGCCGGCGTTGCTCGAACGGACTGGAGGGAACGAACCCAATCCGGCGCCGCTCAGGCACCGTCTAATGGCCCAACCTGCGATCGGCACATCGCGCAGTTTAGGCTGAGCGATGATTGGCAGGCTGGGGCTTAAGAATGCACGCCTCTTCGAGGCGGGCCGGACCAGGGGGTCCGGCGCAGAACAGGGGGTCTGCCCCACCAGATGCGGAACGAACCCAAAACGCAGGTGTTGCGCCGATCTTACTACCCGGTGACATTGTAGCGTGGCGCCTGTAGGGGTGAAACAGTAAGTCATTGAAAGCGAAGAGGCGGAGGGCGGTGATCGCCAGGCTGAGTGGTTCTGATTTGTAGCTGGAGATTGTTGAAATAGCCCTGGCAGGCGAAACCGCCTGCCCCACCTGGCTGCGCGGGCGTTCGAGAAGTTTCGACAGGCGCCCGGTGGGATTGAGTGTCCGGGTTTCTCAAATCGATTGCGAAGTAAGGCTGACCGGGTTTTCGCGAGGTCGATGAGGCATTAGGACCGGCGGAACGCGCACGCTACCGCTCCCTGGTCGGCCGGGCCGTTTGGGGAATCACCTCTGCTCCGAGGGCTGATCTCCGGGAGGCGATCGACGCCCTTTTGGGGCGCCGATCATCCACGGATGTGAGGCGGCTAGAAGGCGTACTTCACGGCGAACTGCATGATCCGCGCGTCGCTTGCTTTGAGAATTTGGCCAAAGCTCCCGCTGGTGAGAGTGGTAACCGGCATTCCGAAGCGCGTGTGATTCAATAGGTTGAATATCTCACCGCGGAAATCGATCTTATGCCTCTCGGCGAAGGTGAAAGATCTTGCTAGCGCGAGGTTGATATTCCAGGCTCCGGGGCCTTCAATGATGCCGCGACCCGCGTTGCCATACTGACCCACGGGCGCAGTCTGAAAGGCAGTGGTATCGAACCATTTCAGAATCGTGGGGGAGGCCAGCCTGGGATTGGCGACGACGTTCGGACGGTCGGTGCTATCCCTCAACGCGATGTTTTGCCCCACCGTCACCGTGCCGTAAGGACCGGTCTGCGCGCTAAAGACCGTGGATGCCTGCCAATTGCCGAGCGCCGAGCGCAACAACTTGGATGCAAATTTCGGCGTTCGGAAAACGGGCGTGAGACTTAAGGTATGCCGGCGCGTGGAACTGCAGTTGCCGTATTCAGCATGCCGGTTATTGGGGTCCTGGCCGTTGCCGGAGCCGCTCAAACCTACTTCTCCCTCGCCCAGACAGTGCGCCCAGGTGTAGCTCCCTGAGATGGAGAAATTGTGAGACATGCGTTTTTGAAGCGACAACAGCAAGCCATTGTAGTTGGCGATCCCGCCGTCACCCTGGTTCGCCATGGCGGAGTAATACTGCCCCCGGGAGGGGTCGGCCAAATAAAGCGCCCGGCGGTAGTTGGTGTTCGAAGTATTCGAGCACGCGCCGTCTTTGGTCAGCCCATATTGGCCGGCTTTACAGTTGCCGGGAATGTAAGTGACCGGATTTTCCGTTTCTCCAAAGAGCAAATGCAGGGTGCGGTTCCCCATGTAGCTGGCCGAAACCGCTATGTCTTTCGAGAGCTGTTTTTGGGCCGCGACGATCCACTGCTCGAGGTAAGTCGGCTTCATATCGACTTTGAAACCGCCGAGCGCGCTGCCGAAGGCCGGAAATTGGTAATCGGCCGACAGTTTCGACGGGAAGGGGAACGGGTTTCCTCCGGGATATCCCATGTACGGGTCCGAGATGCCGCCCACGGGGGTCGGAATGCTCACCGAACTCGACCAGGGCGAGAACGTCCCGGCTTTCGTCCACAGCGGTATGGTGGCGTAGAAGATGCCATACCCGACGCGAATGTTCTCCAGGCCCTTTCCTCTCGGATCGTAAACGGCGCCGAACCGCGGCGAGAAGTATTTCAGGTTCCGGCGGAAATAGCGGTCGCCGGGATACCCGTTGTCTCCTACCCAGAGGGTTCCGACCGGCCCGTTCGAGAACACTTTGCTGCGGATGTTGGCGTTGTACCACTCCTTGTTGAAGATGCTGGCGTGCTCCTTCGTGTTGATCGGCGACA
>CAIYHG010000056.1 GCA_903925975.1 uncultured Acidobacteriia bacterium
AGCGCCAGCGTGTGCTCGGCCACCGAGACGGCGTTGCCGCCGGGAGTATTCATCACCAGCACGCCGGCTTTGGTGGCGGCGTCGAGATCCACGTTGTCCACGCCCACGCCGGCGCGGCCAATGGCGCGCAATTTGGGCGCTTTCTCCAGCACCGCGGTGGTGACCTGCACGGCGCTGCGAACGATCAGAGCGTCGGCTTCGGCCAGGTGCTGGGCGTACTCCTTGGGGTTGGAAACGATGGTGTTCCAGCCGGGCTGGGATCGAAACAACTCAATTCCAGCCGCGGCGAGCGGCTCGGCTATCAGAATATTCATAAGAGAGTGATGAGATGAGAAGGCAGTCCCGGCGCTGGTTAGAAGCCGGGACCGCCGTTCGCAAGCTTTAGACGCTAACGGTTTTGGGTTTCACCGCGACGCTCGAGTAGATTTCCTCGACGGCGGCGACGCCGGTTCCAAACTTCACGGGATGACCGTTGGCATGGAGGATGATTTCCAATCCGGCGATTACGGCGAACAGATCGGCGAAATCGAAGTAGCCCAGGTGCGCGATGCGGAAGATCTGCCCCTTCATCGAGCCCTGGCCGTTGGCGATGATCGCGCCGAAACGGTTGCGGAACTCTTTCACGATTACGCCCGAATCCATGCCGGCGGGCGCTTTGACGGCGGTCACCGAAGATCCGGGGGAGCCGGGGGAAAACAGTTCGAGGCCCAGCGCCTGGACGGCGGCGCGCGTGCCGCGGGCCAGCAGTTGGGCGTTTTCGATCAGGTTCGGCATGCCCAGCTGTTTCACGTAGCGAAGCGCTTCGGCCAGAGCCAGGATCAGCGAAGTGGCGGGCGTCCAGCTGGACTCGCCGGCGTCGCCGCTCTTCTTTTCCTTCTTCAGGTTGAAATAGAAATGCGGCAGGGTGGCGGTTTCGGAGAACTTCCACGCCTTCGGGCTGATCGACATGAAGGCGAGGCCCGGGGGAATCATAAACGCCTTCTGGGAACCGCCGATCAGAACGTCCAGGCCCCAGCCGTCGATGTCGAGCGGCATGGTGCCCAGGCCGGTGATGGCGTCCACCACGAAGATCGCGCCGGTGCGGGCGATGGCTCGGCCCATAGCTTCCACGTCGTGCGCGGCGCCGGTGGAGGTTTCCGAGGCCTGCACGAACACGCCTTTGGTGGCGGGTTCCTGCGCCAGCGCGGCTTCCACCTGCGCGGGCGTAATCACTTCGCCGTAAGGCGCGGAGAGCACCGTGGCGTCCAGCCCATAGGCCTTGGCGATGTCTACCCAGCGCTCGCCGAACTTGCCGGCGCAGCACACAATAACCTTGTCGCCCTTGGAAAACAGGTTGGAGACGGTGGCGTCCATGGCTCCGGTGCCTGAGGCGGCGAAAAGCAGCACGTCGTGCGACGTTCCCATCACCTCCTTCAGGTCCGAGAGCGCCGAACGGTAGATCTTTCGGAAGTCTTCAGTGCGGTGATGAATATCCGACGCCATCATGGCATGGAGTGCCGGTGGATAGAGAGGCGTCGGGCCCGGTGTCAACAAACGTTGTTTTCGGATGTGCATAGCAGCGATTAGTCCTTTAGAATAGCAGACAACATGCCTCTTATCGATCGAGTCCAACTGGACATGACTGCCGCCATGAAGGGCAGGGAAGAAGCCCGTCTGAGCGCGCTCCGTATGCTGAAGGCGGCGCTCATGAAGCAGAAGGTGGACTCCCCCAAGCCGCTCGACGATGCGGCGGAAATGCAGGTGCTGAAGGCGTTGGTGAAGCAGCGCATCGACGCCGCCGAGATGTTCCGCAAGGCGGGCCGCGAAGAACAGGCCGCGAAAGAGGAGGCGGAAAAAGCCCTGCTGGAGACCTACCTGCCGGCGGCGGCCGGAGAGGAAGAGGTCGATCGGGCCATCGCGGAGGCGATCACCGAGACTGGGGCCGCCTCGCAGAAGCAAATGGGTTTAGTAATGAAGGCGGTACAGGCTAAGCTGAAAGGCATGTCTGTCGACGG
>CAIYHG010000057.1 GCA_903925975.1 uncultured Acidobacteriia bacterium
AACCGCCTGCCCCACCTAAACAGGTTCCGCCATCACCCGAAGAACCTCGCGAAAATGTAGAAATTCCAGGGGCGGCGCCTACTCCAGAGTTTTGTGGAAACGGACGGCGCTCATTCCCAGGATCGCAACCCCAAACACAAGCAGCGCCAGCATGTTCGGCCACAGTACGGAAACGCCTACGCCCCTCAGGAATACGCCGCGCACGATTTCCATAAAATAGCGAAGCGGGTTCAAGTAAGTAAGGTATTGCACCGCTTGGGGCATGTTGCGGATTGGAAAATTGAACCCGCTCAGCATGAACGCCGGGCTGGAAAAGAAGAACGACGCCATGTTGGCCTGCTGCTGCGTTCGCGAGATGGTGGAGAGAAACAGGCCGGCGCCCAAGCTCGTCAACAGAAACAACGCTGAGCTGAAAAGCAGAACCAGAAAGCTCCCTCGGAACGGGACGCGGAAGATGAGCAGCGCACCCGCCGTCACCATTACCAGATCGATCAGGCCGATCAGGGCGAACGGCAGCGTCTTGCCCAGCATCAGTTCGATCGGCCGCATCGGCGTCACCATCAACTGCTCCATGGTGCCGATCTCCTTCTCGCGAATGATGGCTTGGGCCGTTAGCGTGAGCGTCACCATGAACAGAATGTTGGCCAGGACCCCGGGGACGAAGTAATTCCGGCTGCGCAGGTCCGGGTTGAACCACACGCGGGTCCGGGCGGAAACCGCCGCCGCGGGCGAAGGCATCTGCCCGCCGGGCCCGCGAATATCCACGCGAATCGTCTGCCCGTTCTTTTCCTGCGGCATGATGTCGCGCGAAAACGCGCCGATCACGCCGCCTGCGTACGCGGAAACCAGCGAAGCGGTATTCGAGTTCGTGCCGTCGAGCAGTATCTGCACTTGCGCGGACTGGCCGCGGGCGATATCCCGCGCAAAGCCGGGCAGCACGCGCACCACGGCGTGCGCATCCCCGTGGTCCAGAATGCTCTGCACTTCCTCCTCGCTGTGAGGCGTGGCCACCACCTGGAACCGCCCCGACCCTTCGAAGCGGGCCAGCAGCGCCCGGCTGGCCGGAGTCCCGTCGTTATCCATCCAGGCGATGCGCGCGTTGTCGACGTCCAGCGTGACGGCGTATCCGAACACGATTAGCTGCAACAGCGGCGGAATGAAGAGCAGGCCCCGCATGCGCGGCTCGCGCCACACCTGGATGATTTCCTTCCGCAAGATCACTAGGATTCGTTCCCACATGGGTTATGCCGCCTTCTTGCTCAGTCTACGCACCGACAGCCAAAATACGATGACGCTGAATAGAACGAGATAAACGAGCTGCGGCCAGAGCACGTGCAAACCTACGCCCTTCAGAAACAGCGCCTTCAGAATGGTCACAAAATACCGTGATGGGACGATGATGCTGAATAACTGGATACCCTTCGGCATCGTATCGATCGAAAACACAAATCCGGAAAGCAGGAATCCGGGCAGGAAAGTGGACAGCATGCCCATTTGGTAAGCCGCCACCTGAGTCCTGGCGCCCGAGGAGATGAAGATGCCCCAGAACATCGCGCCGCACAGGAATACCAGGGTGGAGAGCGCCAGCGTAAAGATGTTGCCGCGGAAGGGAACCGCGAAAATCGTCACGCCGGCAACAAAGGAGAGGATCGCATCGAGAAGCCCCACGGTGAAATACGCCAGCATCTTGCCAAGCACCATCTCAGCCGGGCGCAAGGGCGTGGAGAGGATCTGCTCCATCGTCCCCATTTCCCATTCGCGCGCGATGGTCAGCGTGGTCAACTGGCCGGTGAGGATCATCAGGATCACGGCGATCAGCCCGGGCACGACGAAGTTCTTCGATTGGAGCGAACTGTTATACCAGACCCGCGCCTGTGCCACCACGGGCGGCGCGGGCGGCTTGATGCCGCGCCGGTTCAAAGCTTCCACGCGCACGGCATTTGAGTATCGCTGCACCACGCCCTCGGCGTAGCCTATGGCGATGGAGGCCGTGTTGGAATCGCTTCCGTCGACGAGCAGTTGCACGTCAACGGGTCTGCCGGTTGCTACATCCTTGCCGAAATCGCGCGGAATCACGAGCCCGATGAGGATCTCGCTCGAATTGATCCCCGCGTCCACGGCGGCATAGCTCGGAACGTAGCCCAGCAGATGAAAGAAGCGGGACCCGGAAAACTCACGCGAAATCTCCCGGCTTTGGGGGGAACCATCCAGATCGCAAATGCGCATCGGGATGTTATCCACGTCCAGGCTCAGGGCGAAGCCGTAAAGCAGCAGCATCATAGCCGGCATGGCCAGCGCCAGGCCAAGGCTCCGGCCGTCGCGCACGATGTGCCGCAGTTCCTTGATAAAGACCGCGCGGGTACGCCTGTAGGTCATGCCGCTTTGCGCTCCTCCGCTTCGATCAGCGCCACGAATACGTCTTCGAGCGAGGGCGAAATCGCTTCCAGCCGCGAAATCGCTATGCTCTCCGCCGCCAGTCTCGCCTTGATGCGCGAGATAGCTTCCTCTACTTCATCCACCACCACGTGCAGCCCGCTACCAAACACGGCCACTTCGAGGATGCCGGGCTCATGCTCAATGGCCCGCATCGTATCGAGGGGCGACAGGGTATCGAGGCGCAGCAGCTTGTGCTCGGTAAGGCCGGCCTTCAATTCGTCCGGGGCGCCGAGCGCGATCACTTTGCCCGCGTACATCAGCGCGAGGCGGTGGCAATACTCGGCCTCGTCCATATAGTGCGTGGTCACGAAGACCGTATGCCCGGTGCGCGAAAGGTCCGCGATCAGCTCCCAAAACGCGGCGCGCGCGATCGGGTCCACGCCGGAGGTCGGCTCATCCAGAAAGATCACCGGCGGATCGTGCAGGATGGCGCAGCCCAACGCGAGCCGCTGCTTCCAGCCGCCGGAGAGCGTGGCTGTAAGGTCCCCCGTCCGTTCCGTCAGCCCCGCCATGCGGAGCACGTATTCCTTGCGCTCGGCGCGGAGTTCGCGCGGAACGCCGTACATCCCCGTGAAGAAATCGATATTCTGCTCCACCGTGAGATCGTTATAGAGCGAGAACTTCTGGGACATGTACCCCAGATTCCGGCGTACCTTTTCGGGATCTTTGGCCACATCGAAACCAGCTACGGAAGCGCTGCCCGAAGTCGGTTCCAGCAGCCCGCAGAGCATCCGGATGGTGGTGGACTTCCCCGCCCCGTTGGGACCGAGAAAGCCGAAGACTTCGCCCACGGGGACCTTTAGCGAGACGTGATCCACGGCCACGAAATCGCCGAACTTCTTCACCAGATTGTCGATCACCACAGCTGGCGTCATGCCGTGCCTCCCGGGCGCGAATGCTCGGCCCCGAATGCCGCGAGTCCTTCGAGTTGCCGGATCGTCTGAATGAAGACGCCCTCCAAAGTATCCTGGCCGGCCTCTTGTTTCAGCGCCTCGGGCGTGGCGCATCGGATCAATTTGCCTTTGTGCATCAGCCCGACGCGATTGCACCGCTCGGCTTCATCCAGGTAGGCCGTCGCCATGAAAATGGTGATTCCTTCCTTGAGCAACTGGTACAGAATGGTCCAGAAATCGCGGCGCGAAACGGGGTCGACGCCGTTTGTGGGCTCGTCCAGAAACAGAATTCTGGGCTTGTGCAGCAGGGTGCACATCAGGGCCAGTTTCTGCTTCATGCCCCCCGAGAGACGCCCCGCTTGCCGCGCGCCGAACGGCTCCATGCGCGTCATATGCATCAACTGCGCTTTGAGCCGCTCGCGCTCCTCGCCGACGATTCCGAACAGGTCGGCGTAGAAGGTCATGTTCTCGTCAACGGTCAAATCGGAGTAGAGGCCGAAACGCTGGGCCATATACCCGATCTGGTCCTTCAACGACTGCGACTGTTTGGAGACGTCGAAGCCAGCCACGTGCGCGCTACCGGAGGTGGGATCGATCAGCCCGCAGAGCAGCCGGAGCGTGGTTGTCTTACCCGCGCCGTCCGGCCCCACAAGCCCGAAGATCTCCCCGGGCTGCACCGAGATGTTCAGCGTGTCCACCGCCGTCAGCTTGCCGAAGCGGCGTGTGAGATCGCGCGTTTCGATGATCGGCTCCATGCTCAATCCAGCACAATCTCCGCATCCGCCGGCATGTTCGACTTCAACTCGCGGGCCGGGTTGTCTACTTCGATCTTGACCCGGTAAACAAGCTTGACGCGCTCCTCCTGCGTTTGAATCTGCTTGGGAGTGAACTCCGCTTCCGAGGAAATGAACGTCACCGTGCCGTTAAAGACTTTGCCGGGGTAGGAATCCGTGGTCACTCTTGCTTTGGACCCGATCTTGACCTTCCCCAACGCCGTTTCGTTGACGTAGCCGCGCAGCCAGGGGTGGTCGATGTCGCCGACCGTCAGGACAGTCGTACCCGCCGAGAGCACCTCGCCGACATCGGCGGACTTCACGAGCACGACGCCATCCACGGGCGATGCCGCGACCGTATCGGCCAGTTGCGAATCAACCAGCGCCGCGCCGGCTTTGACTCGCGCGATCTCCGCGCGCCGGGCGGTGATTTCCTGCTCCCGCCGCTTCTGCTCCAATTGGTTCGCTTCGGAGGACTTCAGCGCGCCGCGGGCTCTCTGCACCTGTTCCGAGGCAGCCGAGACGACTTCCGCCCTCGGACCGGCCAGCACCAGCGCCTCACGTTGTTTCACCTGCTTCAACGCGGCGCCGGCGGATTCCCACCGGCTGCGGTATTGATCGTATTGCGCGGTCGAGATGTCTTCGTTCTTATAGAGCGTCTGCGCCCTATCCCAGTCGCGCTGCGCGCGGTCGAGTTCGGATTGCGCGGCTTCCACGGCTGCGCGAACCTCTTGGCGCTCCTCGGGCCGCGAACCGTTCTTCAGTTCGAGCAAGCGGGCCTCGGCACCGGCGAGATCGGCCCGCCGCTGCTCCAGGTCGCCCGCCAGCGTGGCTTTCTGCCACTCCAGGCCGGTCTCGGATTGAGCGAGCTGCGCTTCCGCGGAAGCAACCGCCGCGGCCTGGTTGTCGCGCTGCGCCAGCAACTGGTCGCGGTCGAGCCGCGCCAGAATCTGGCCGTGCTTTACCGCGTCGCCCTCGTCGGCGCTGCGTTCGATGAGCCGCCCACCCGTCTTGAACGCGATGTTCACTTCATTCAGCTCGATGTTCCCGGAAACCAGGATGCGGTTGTCCGGGGCGCGCCCGATTCCGCGATAGGCATAGATAGCGGCGGCCGCCGCCACGATGATAACGATTCCAATCAGCCTCTTCTTCTTCATGGGTTTGCCCTCGTGGTTACTGCGCGATGTCTCTTGCCCGGCCCAGGGATTGCGCCAAGTCCACCCGCGCCAAACTGTGGTTGCAGAGCGCGTCCGTCTGGTTATCCCGCGCGCGCTCCAGCCGGGTCTGCGCGTCGGTCACTTCCAGACTGTTGGCCACGCCCGCCTCGTAGCGGCGCTGCGCCTGAGCCAATTCGCTCGCGGCCAGATCCAGCCCTTCGCGCGCCACCTGAACCTGCTCTTCGGCCGAATGCAACCGGTCGAGCGCCAGGCGCACGTCGAGTTCGATCTGGTCCTTCATATCTCCCGTGCGGACCTTCTCCGCCCGGTACACGGATTCCGACTCGGCGCGCCGCGCATCGCGCCGGCCTCCGTCGAAAATAGGCAGCCGCAGCGAGATGCCGTACGTCCGCGTGGGTAAAGCGTTGCCGAGGCCCGTACCGCTCGAACCGTAATCCGCCACGGCCGCAATCGAAGGAAGGCGTTCCAGCTTGGTTGCGCTCGCCGCCAGGCGCGCATTCGATTCGCGCTCCTGCTGAGACTGGTAATCGGGCCGGGCCTTCATCGCCGCGGTGCGGGCCTGTTCCAACGTGACCGCATCCACCGGAACATACTGCAGCCGGTCGGTCAACTCCAGTTCCGTATCGAGGCGCAACCCCATGGCGCGCAATAACTGCAAGCGCCCCGCGCGTCTGGCGTTTTGCGCCACCAGAAGCCGCTGCCGCGTATTCGCCATCTGCACGCGGCTCCGCGTCACATCAATGCCCGTGCCGGTTCCCGCCTGCTTCTGGTTTTCGGCCTGCTGTAACACGGCTCCGGCGAGCTTCAGATTTGCCTCGGCAGTCTCCACATCGGCGTCCGCGCGGACTGCGCCCACATAGGCGCGCGCTACGTTGGCCGCAACCTGCTCGGTGGCGGCGTTGAAATCGGACTTTGCGGCCGCTACTCCGGCCTTCGAAGCCTGAAAGCGCCGGAGAGCGGATATGTCGAGGATGGTCTGCGTTCCGGACACCCGAGCGTCCATTGTGTTGAACGGCCCGGCCAGGGAGGGAAATTGAAATCCCGGAACCGTGAACTTGATGCCCATGGCCGCCAGGTTCCTGGTCTGGTTGGCGTAGCTGAACGAGCTCGAAAGATCGGGCAACAGCGCCCCGCGGGCCTGTGCCGAGCGCGATTGCGCCTGCTTGACGGTTTCCCCCGCAACCTGAATCCTGGCGCTTCCCTCCGGCGCAACGGCTAGTTCCACCGCCCGCTTCAGGCTCAACCGGAGCGGCCCCTGCGCTCGCGGCGCCTGCGCTGCCGCAACCAGCGGAACGGCCACTATCAAAACCCAACTCAATCTCATCGTGTTACCTCTGCCTCCTCCACGGTGGGAACCGGGGCGCGAAAACCGCCGCACGCAAACGCCACCAGCTTGGCTATCTTGACGTCCCATGGAACCTCGTACCCCTCGGCGAAACTCGGGCGGGCGATCATCACGAACACCATTGAGCCGAGGAGGAAGTGAAGCTTCCAGATAAACTCTTCCTCGGGCATCTCCGGGACGGCACGCCGCAACGCCGCGTTAAAACGGGTGAAAGTCGGCATGAAGTGCTTCCTGGCAAGCGGGGTCATCATGCCTTCCGCGTGGATCCGCCCCATGAGTTTGAAGAAATCCGGCTTCCTGGTAGCGATTGCCGCCGCCGGAGCCAGGAAGGCATCCAGGATCTTCTCCAGCTGAACGGCAGCCCCGCCGGCTTCCGCTTCGAGTTGGTCGAGCCGTGAGATCCGCGCTTGGTTGACTGGTTCGGCGTTCCTCGCAATTACGTGGTCCAAAAGGCCTTCTTTGGAACCGAAATGGTAGTGGATAGCCGCCAGATTCACGCCGGCATCGGCGATGATGTGGCGCAGCGATGTGGCGCCATAACCCCGGTCTGCGAACAGCCGTTCCGCGCTGTCGAGAATTTTGTCTTTGGTTTCAATCATTCGAGTGATTCAATCGAACGTTTTAATTATACGTCTGAATGTATTTCTGACAATGGGGGAATCCCCCCCCCATTGCGAGCTGCCGCTGAATTGGACTGCTGCCGTTCCCGGCGCTGTGATGGGCCGGCGGGGCGAAACCGGGGCGCGGCCGCTGATTCCGCTGCGTTTGCCTGGTTTCGCCCGACCGCGAAAAACCGCCGCGCTTGAGGCAACCCCCTCATTCTGCTATCCTCAATACGTCGAATTCATAACATTGTCCCCCCCGGCCGCCGCCGAGGCTGGGCCTACCTGCGAGGTTTCACATGTCAGGCCATTCCAAATGGGCCACGATTAAGCATAAGAAGGCGTCGCTCGACGCCAAGCGCGGAAAAGCGTTCACGCGCCTAATTAAGGAAATTACGATTGCCGCGCGCAACGGCGGCGATCCCGACGGGAACCCCCGCCTCCGCACCGCCATCCTAGCCGCCAAGAACGTCAGCATGCCCGCTGACAACATCAAGAAGGCCGTCATGCGGGGCACGGGCGACCTGGAAGGCGGCCAGATCGAAGAAGTGATGTTCGAAGGCTACGGCCCGGGCGGCGCCGCCGTGCTGGTGAACGTAGCGACCGACAACCGCAACCGTACGGTCAGCGAACTGCGCCACGCCTTCTCGAAGAACGGCGGCAACTTAGCCGAGCAGGGCGCGGTAGCGTGGATGTTCGAGCGCAAGAGCCAGGTCATGGTCGCCGGCGAAAAACTGACCGAAGACGAACTCATGGCCATCGTGCTCGACGCCGGCGCCGACGACCTGAAGGGCGAGAGCGGAAGTTGGGAGATTCTCTCCGCGCCCGAAGCCCACGACGCGGTGCTTAAGGCGCTCGAAAGCAGCGGCCTGCACCCCACCGAAGCCAGTATCGCGATGGTCCCCAAGAACGTCGTGACGCTCGAAGGCAAGAACGCCAGCGCCATGATGCGACTGAGCGAAGTTCTCGAAGATCACGACGACGTGCAGAGCGTCTATTCCAACTTCGATATCGACGACAAGGACTTGGAGGGGCTCACGTAAGTACGTGCGCGTGCTCGGCATCGACTGCGGGTCTGAGCGGACCGGTTACGGCATCATCGAAACCGACGGAGTGGAGCACCGCATC
Source organism: uncultured Acidobacteriia bacterium (assembly GCA_903925975.1). Classification (GTDB taxonomy): domain Bacteria; phylum Acidobacteriota; class Terriglobia; order Bryobacterales; family Bryobacteraceae; genus BOG-224. The sequence goes on from CAIYHG010000057.1 coordinate 8,356, forward strand.
GTAGTCGCTGGCGTGATTCGCACATCGCCCAAAGCTCCGTTTGAGAGCCGCCTGCTGGAAATTGCCCAGGCGCTACGGCGGCTCATCCAAGAGTACGCGCCCGAAGCCGCGGCGGTGGAGGGCGTTTTCTTTTCCGCCAACGTCAAAACCGCGCTGAAACTCGCCCACGTGCGCGGCGTGGCGCTCCTTTTGATTGCAGAAGCCGGCCTGGAACTTGGCGAGTACTCGCCGCTTGAGGTCAAGACGAGCGTGGTAGGCTATGGGCGTGCCGAGAAGCGGCAGGTTCAGTTGATGGTGAAATCTCTCCTGCGCCTCAATGAAACCATCGCCTCCGAAGACGCATCGGATGCTTTGGCTGTCGCAATCTGCCATGCCACGCGGGCTCGTTTGTCCGCTGCGATGAAACACCTATGAGATGGCTTTTGGCATTTCTCTTTGCCGCTTCCCTGGCCGCCGCCGCGGAGCCGCAGCTATTTTTCTCGCGGGCTTTCCCGGGCAGCGCGCCCGAGTATTTCGACGTTGCATTGCAGCGCAGCGGCGCCGTGGAATACCGCGAAGCGCCTGACGAGGCAGACCCGTTGAAACTCCAACTGACTCAAGCCGAGACGGATACGATCTATCTGCTGGCGGAGAAACTGGACAATTTCGGGCGGTCCGTGGAGTCCCCCGCCAAGGTGGCCTTCATGGGGAAAAAGACTTTGCGCTTTGACGACGGGCAGCGCAAGAACGCAATCACCTTCAACTACACCGAAGATCCCGCGGCGCGGGAACTGACTGCATGGTTCGAACGCATCGCCGAATCGGCGCGGAATCTTTCCGATCTGGAGCGGACCGCGAAGTACGACAAACTCGGGGTCGTCAAGTCGCTGCAGATCATCCAGTCATCCCTCGACGGCAACCGCCTCGTCGGCGCTCAGCAATTCCTTCCGATGCTCGACCGTATCGCGGCGAATTCAACCTATATGCACACCGCCCGGGCGCGCGCCTCCGAGATCGCCGAGGCGATTCGTAACCCGAAGCAATAAGCCCGGCGGATTACATCTTCAACAGGCGGATGCTGCCGTTCGACGTTCCCAGATCGATCGCCGGCCCCCCGTTTCCAATGGTTCCCTCCATCTGGTTTCGCTGAGAACTCCCCGCCGTTTTGATTTCGAAATCCGAGGTGACGGAAGCATTACTGGTGTGAGCCGCCAGGCGGGCATTCAGCTGTCCGGGGAATCGCGCGGTAATGGAAGCGTTTGAGGTGGCCACCCGGACGGCACTCGTGAGTTCCGAAGGAAGGGTGAGTTCGACGCTGCCGTTCGAGGTCTCCAGGCGAACCGGCTTGGCCGCCTGCAGAATTCCGGCGGAGATGCCGCTATTGGATGTAGCGGCTTCGAGCGCCCCGCGCAAGCGGTCCGCGCGGATGCGGCCATTTGACGTGCGAACATCCGCGTCGCCTTCGACGTCAAGAAGTTCGATGCCCGCGTTCGTAGTCTGCGCGTCCAAGGCGCCTTTCAGGTCCTGCACCCGGATGGAACCGTTGGACGTGCGAAGCCGCGCGGGACCGGCGCCGTCGGCCGTCCGTATGGCCCCGTTGGAGGTCGTTAGGCGCTCGAGCACGGCCGCACGCGGGATTCGAATGGTGAACCGTACGCCCCCACGGCGGTCTGGGGGCTTCACGGCCCTGACGGAAACCTTGTCGGGGGCGTTCGATATCTCGATTTTGAGATCGTCGGCGGCCTGCTGAGTCGGGCCGGATTTGACGGCCTCGATCTCAACGGTTTCCTGATCCCAGCCCGAAACGTCGATGGCGCCCTCAAAGCCTTCCACCGAAAGGCTGCCGCCCGCGCGGAGCGGGTAGCTGAAATGGGCCTCGCTGTGATAGCTCTGGGAGACGCCCGGTCCTTCCATAACGCAAGCCGTCAGCGACAGCAGCGCGGCGGTAATCGGAACAAGAAGGTAATTCACTCCATGCCTCATCAATCGCCCTTACGAGGAAAATAACGGTTTTGTTCCATCGATTCGCCGGGTTACACTCAACCAGGCATGTCACCCGAATCCATGCCGGCCGCCGAGCCGGAACAAGCGGGCATGAGCGAGGCTTCGCGTCTGTCCGGCATATTCTTCGAGCCGAAGAAAGCCTTCGCGGATATTGCGCTGCATCCCCGCTGGGTGGTTCCGATCGCGCTGCTGATCCTCGCTGGAATGGCGTTCAGCGCCGCTGTCGCAAACCGCATCGGATGGGAACGAGTCGTCCGGCAGCAAATCGAGCAGCGCGCGGCCACAATGTCGATCCAGCAGCGCGAGGCCGTGGAGCGGAGCATGGGCGTCAGCGTTCGGATCGCGTCCGCCGGGGCTTACGCGGCAATCGTATTCACGCCCGTCGTCATGCTAGTGGTGGCCGGGGTGCTCCTTGGCATCGCCAACGGGTTGATGTCGGCCGATCTCAAGCTCAAGCAGGTCTACGCGATTGTCTGCTACTCCATGATTCCCAGGGCCATCTACTCCCTTCTGGCGATCCTGGTGATCTACCTGAAGCAGCCGGACGATTTTGACATTCGGAACCCCCTCGCGTTCAATCCGGGAGCGTTCATGGATCCGCAAACCAGCGGAAAGTTCCTTCATTCGCTGGCGACGTCGCTAGACCTGTTCACCATCTGGACGATTCTATTGATCGCAGCGGGCCTGAAGGTGGCGGCAGGCAGAAGGATATCATCCTCTGGAGCGCTCATGGCGGTGCTGCTGCCCTGGGGCATCCTGGTGCTCGGCGCCGCGGCCTTGGCCGCCGCGTTCGGCGGGTAATCTGAATTTCTTACGATTCGAAGCCCAGCGCCTCGGCGATTGCGGCCACATCGGCGGCGCGAACGCGGACAGGCTCGCGCATGGATGCCGGCGAAGGGCGTTCGTCGAATGCCTGGAACAGCGCCATCTTGGCGAGGGCATAGCGCTCGTTTTCGGCGAACTCGCGCGCATGCGCCCGCTCCCATTCACGGCATTCGGCGCGGTCCAGGACGACGGAAGCCGCTCCCCAGTTGGAACGGTCCGCGCTAACACGGAACACGAACTCCGTGGTCTTGCCGCCGCGCCCGAGCAGGCGCCGGCCTTCGTAGAAATACTGGTAGACGTAGCCCGATTGCGCGGAATAGGATTTCATGCGCGGGGCCGCCGGGGCGCCCGTCAGCGCTCTCTTCCTTGAAAATAGGCCGCGAAACACTAATGTATCTTCCTTATCCGAACAGCTCAGATGAGTACCTTCGATATATTGACAAGGTTGGCGCCCGGGCGCAAACTGAATTTGGAATCAGGCCGGTTGATGATTCCAACGCCGTTATTGCCGGCCCACCCGGGTCGGCGGGAGGTGACATATAGAACCGGGCAACGATGAGGGCGGCCTCATCCGAAGCTAGCGAACAAGCGGTACGGGAGATCCTGAGCGATCGGATATGCGCCGGCGGTATGGCGCTGCGCTCTGTGCGCAAGACAGATGATCGCCAACGTTGTGGTTTCCCTAGTTCGGTAGTATTTGGATGACCGCCCTTTTCTTATTTCCTTCCTTAATTCCCCTTCATTGTTTTGCAACGTACGGATATTTCCGGTGTTGTACACTGGGATAAGCCATCCCACATTTATGACATCGGTTGAAGCCGTGGAAATTGTCAGCGCTCACAGTCCGGATTCCGACGACGCCTTCATGTTCTACGCCTTGGCCACGAAGAAAGTCCGTTCGGCCCGGGTTTCGTTCAAGCACGTTCTGGGCGATATAGAGACGCTGAACCGCAAGGCGATGGAAGGCCAGTACGAGTTGAGCGCGATCTCGTACCACGCCTACCCTTACGTTGCCGACAAGTATGTGCTCATGGCGAGCGGGTCGAGCATTGGCGACGGGTACGGTCCCATGATCATTTCCACCCGTCCGCTGGAACCGGAAGAGTTGAAGGGGAAGCGCATCGCCATTCCCGGCATGATGACCAGCGCCTATCTCGCCGCCAAGCTTTTCCAGCCGGATTTTGAGCCGGTCGTGGTTCCGTTCGACAAGATCACAACCGCGGTGCGCGAACACGCCGCCGATGCCGGCCTGATCATCCACGAAGCGCAACTCACGTTTGAGCGGGAAGGCTTCCACCGCGTGGTCGATTTGGGTAGATGGTTCAAGGCAGCTTACGGATTGCCGCTACCGCTCGGGGGCAACGTTCTGCGGCGCGACCTGGAACCGGAAATTCAGAGCGAGTGCTGCCGGCTGATGCGCGAGAGCATTCAATACGCACTGGACAATCACGACGAGGCACTCCAATACGCGTTGCAGTTTGCCCGCGACATGGAACCGTCGCTTGCCGAGAAATTCGTCGGCATGTACGTGAACCACTACACCGTGGACGCCGGCGACGTAATTCCGAAAGCCGCACAGAAGTTGCTCGACATGGGCTTCGAAGCGGGCCTGATCGCCAAGCGCGTTCAGGTGGAGTACGTCCGCTAGGCTTTCCGCCGCTCATTCGTCAACAGCGCCAGCGGGAACTCATCCCAAGACCACGCATACTCTGATCGCGGCGCGAATCCTAGGCTGTCATACGGTTTCGCTAGGCGGCGCGAGGCTGCGCCCGGCCCGATTACAAGCACATTGGGGAAACCCGGCAGCACTCCCCCGCGGGCAATGGCCAATACCCCCCGGAGTGGAAAAGTCCTGAAGGCCCAACTCTACGCCGGCTCAGCCGCTGCGGGCGATCAGCCCTCACGCCCCTGAGTCTCAGCGCTCAGCGTCGCGAAGATGGCCGCGCGGATCTTCAGCGTTCTGCGGTGGCGGCGCCTGGTCCACTCCCGGAGCGATCCAAGAGCGAACAGCAGGGAGACCAGGAATACCGCATATTGTGCGGGGCTCATAGAAAGTACTATTTTGCCGTCTAAAGTACGGCATTTCAAACGCATCCGTACCTTCTGAGTACCAGGGACGCGGCTCAGGGATTCCCCTTGCCAACCGCTGGTTCGGCCATCCATGGTAGAGTGAATCCCGTGCCCGGCCTTTGCCGCGTCAGGGGAATCAAGCGGAGCGTAAACCCGCCTGGCGGGCGCGCGGAGAGGCCCCGCTGGGCGCGCAGGGTCGCCTTCGGACTTCCGGTCTTAGCCACGCTGGCGGCCCTACTCCTGGCCCCCCCTCCGGTGCAGCCCGGGGGCCAAGCGCTGACGTTCCGATCTTCTGTTGACGACTCGGATCAGCCCTATGCCCTTTACCTGCCGAATTCCTTTAATCCCTCCCGGAAATACCCTCTGGTGATCGGCCTTCACGGAGAGGACACCAACCACCTGGTAAATCTCATTCAGTTGTTCGGGGCGGGCGGGACGCTCACCAGCATTGGCTTGGGGGTGGGGCGCGGAATCCCACGATTGCCCGATCTCGATTACATCATCGCCTGCCCGTTCGCGCGCGGCACCATGGGCTACGAAGGGATCGCGGAAACCGACGTCTACGACGTGCTCAGCGAAGTGAAGCGCAAGTATCCCATCGACGAAGATCGCGTCTATCTGACGGGCGTATCGATGGGCGGCGGGGGCGCCCTGCGCTTCGCGCTGACCCGCCCGGATATTTGGGCTGCCGTCGCCGTAGTGGCGGCATACACCGTCCCCGGAACGGAGGAACTGGCCCCGAACGCCCTGAATCTGCCGGTTCGTCTCTACCACGGCGAACTGGACCCCCTCGTGCCGGCCGCTTCGGCGCGCGCCTGGCAGCGCCGCCTGCTCGACGCTGGCGCGCCCGCCGAGTACCTGGAGTATCCCGGCCTGGCGCACAACGGCTGGGACCCGGCTTACAGGAACCGGGCCATCTTCGACTGGTTCTCGCACTACCGCCGCAACGCGCGCCCGGAGCGCGTCCGCCTGGTCACGCGGAGCTTTCGCTACGGTTCGGCCTATTGGCTGCGTCTGGACGGCTTCACGTCAGGAGCGCTGGCCTCGATCGACGCGCGCCTTACCGGCCCGCACGAAGCGCGGGTAGAAACGCACAATGTGGATGGGTTCGGCTTTACGCAACCCGTTTTGGAAGCTCCGGCCTCGGTAGTGATCGATGGCGCCGCGCTACGCCTCAAACCGGGCGCGGCGCTCGCCTTCTCCAGGCGCGATGGCGTCTGGCGTCAGGAACCCGCCGAGGCTTCCCTGAAGCGGCTGGGCTCTGAAGGCCCGATAGCGCAAGCCGTTTCCAGCCGCCACGTCTACGTGTACGGAACGGCCGATGGCGCTCCGCCCGACGTAATCCAGAATCGGCGGCTCACGGCCGAGCGGGCGGCTCAATGGTCCGCGCCGCCGCGCGCGCCGCTGTCTCTGCGCCTGCCGGTGAAGACGGATTCGGAAGTCACGGCCGCGGATATCGATACGTCGGATCTGGTGTTGTTCGGGACCAAGTCCTCGAACTCAGTCATAGCCCGGTTCGCGCCGGAGCTGCCCATCGAGCTCGGTCCGGGCGCCGCCGACTACGGTTTGCTTTTCATCGCTCCCATCGGAAAGCATTATGCGCTGGTGAATTCGGGGCTGCCGTGGTGGACCGGCGCCGATCAGGCCAACCGCGGCGGCGACCAGTTCGCACCGATGCCCTTCCGCCTGCTGGCCGGCTTTCCGGACTTCATTCTCTTCAAAGGATCGCTGGCGCAGGTAGCGGCGGAGGGCTATTTTGACCGAAACTGGAAGTTGCCTCCGGATGTGGCGGAGAAGTTGGCCGCCTCCGGCACGGTAATTATTCAGAAATGACTCCCGAAGAGTTTCGCCGCTACGGCTATCAGACGATCGATTGGATCGCCGACTACCTTGCTCGCCCCGAGCGTTACCCCGTGCTTCCGTCGGTCAAGCCGGGCCAGCTTACCGACGCCCTCCCCGCCCGCGGTCCCGAGTTTGGAGAGCCGATGGACGCCATTCTGGCGGATTTCGAGCGGCTCATCGTACCCGCGATGACGCACTGGAATCATCCGGGCTTCATGGCCTATTTCGCCAACAGTTCCTCCGAGCCCGGCATATTGGGAGAACTTCTCGCGGCCGCGCTCAACGGCAACGGGATGGTGTGGAAATCGGGTCCGGCGGTGGTGGAGTTGGAACAGGTGACGCTGCGCTGGCTGCGCCAGTGGACCGGCCTTCCCGAAGATTGGTTCGGCACGATCTACGACACGGCGTCCGTCGGCAGCATGCATGCCGTGGCCGCCGCGCGCGAAGCGGCCGATCCCGATTCCCGCACCCGCGGAACACCCCCGGGCCTGGTCGTGTACGCCTCCGAGCAGGCCCACTCCTCGGTGGAGAAGGGGACCATCGCCGTCGGCATCGGCCAGGACAACTTCCGCAAGGTTCCGGTGGATGCTGAGTTCCGCATGAATCCGGATGCGCTCGCGGCCCTGATCGAACGCGACCTGGCCGCCGGTTTGCGCCCGTGCTGCGTGGCCGCCACCGTGGGCACTACTTCAACCACCAGCGTCGATCCGGTGCCCGCTATCGCCGATATCTGCGAGCGGTACAAGCTGTGGCTCCACGTGGATGCAGCCTATGCCGGCTCGCTCATGCTGGCCCCCGAATTCCGCTGGGCCTTCGCCGGATGCGACCGGGCCGATTCCCTGGTGATGAACCCGCATAAGTGGCTCATGACCCCGATGGATTGCAGCGCGTTCTTCACGCGCCGGCCGGAGATTCTGCGGAACGCGTTTTCCCTGATTCCGCCGTATCTCCGAACGCCTGACCATCCCAGGGCTCTCAACCTGATGGATTACGGCGTGCCGCTGGGCCGCCGCTTCCGCGCGCTGAAGCTGTGGTTCATCATGCGGACTTATGGCCGCGAAGGGCTGGCGGAAATACTACGGGAGCACGTTCGGCTGGCGCAGGATCTGGCGCTCGAAATCGATGCCGACCCGCGCTTTGAGCGCACCGCGCCCACTCCGTTCTCGGCGATTTGTTTCCGTTACAAGGGAACCGACGACGAGAATCGGCAAATCCAGGAGCGCGTCAACGCCACGGGCGAGGTTTTCATTTCGGGCACGGAATTGCACGGCAGATTTAGCCTGAGGATCGCAATAGGGAACCGGGGCACCGGCAGCGAACACGTGGCCCGCGTGTGGGAACTAATTCGGGAAGCTGTCTAATAGCTCAGGCAGGGCAAGCGAAGAAGCTTGCGGCAAAACCAGGCAAAAACGTTGGCCGCAGATTAACGCCGATCAACGCGGATTGAAGAAACACGACCTGTCGGCGTTCATCCACGTTAATCTGCGGCCAAATGGACTTTTTCCTCAAGCTCTTCAGCTTGCCCGTATTCCTTTGCCTAATTCTTGTTCTGCCGCGGCGCTGCCGCCCGGCTTTTGAAGAGTTGCTCTGCCTGATCTTCGGGTAGAGTCAAACTTAAATTCACAATGTTGCTGTCGGCCGTCACCAATAGTGATTTCAGCGTCGCGTCGGCCGCTGGGTTGCGCTGCGCCTGCGCCTGGGCCAGGTTGGCCATAAACTGAAGTACGGCGACAAGCGAAGTCGCATTTTGGGCGGTATCCGTCTGCGCCCTCGCGTTGATTTGCACGTTGGCCCCGAACTTCACGCCCACCGCGAACTGCTGGACGCTCTGGTAAAGCGCGGGATTCTGCGCGGCGATTCCTGCGGGAGCCGCGCCTTGGGGCATCAGCGCCGAAGGCGGCGCAGCCGAGACGAGCCAGGCGTCGGTCGTACCGCTCCAATCGGCTACTTGCGCCAGGAGCGCGGGCGGCGGCGCGGCGGGGCTGCTCAGGCGGTCAATTGCCGCCCGGACGTTGGCCAGGTCGCCCATGATCGCCAGCGTGGAATCCGGAAACGCCAGGCCGCCGGTCTTCTTGGCATCGGAGAGAATCGTGACGCCGCGGTAGGTCTCCGCGCCTGCGCCTTTGGCTGCCGCCGCGGCGGCGATCCGCGCCGGATCGAAAACGCCCCGGGCAAAGACCAGGCCGGCATGGCCGCCGGCGGCGCCTGAGGCCACCAGCAGTTCATGAATGTCGCGCGCCGGGTCTATCCCGATGCTGGCCGTAAGCTCTTGGCTTTGTTGGTTTTGCCCAGCGAACTGGGAAAGCACGTACTGCCCGAAAGTGGAATTCTTCGCCAGGTCCACATTCACGCCGGCAACCACCTTGGCATCGGGCATCACGAGTTTCAGAATGGCAGAGTCCGCCGCCCGCCCGGGCAGCGTTCCGCAGGAGACCGCGACCATGATCAAAGCGGGAAAGATGCGTAGCGTCATGCTATTGGGACGTCCGGCCCGCTTTGATATTAGCGCGGTTGGCTTCGTGTAGTTAGTGGGGCCGACCCCCTGGTCGGCCTTGCCCGGGCTTCAAGGACGTTTGAGGGCTTGGCCGGACCAGGGGGTCCGGCGCGGACGAGGGCTTCCGCCCCACTCAACCTCCGATGGGAACCTGTTCGGTTACTTCGATTCCAAACGCATCCAGGGCCACTATGCGGCGGGGGTGATTGGTAAGCAGGCGAATGGTATGGAGGCCGAGATCCGACAGGATCTGCGCGCCAATCCCATGCTCGTGCTGGAGTTGCCGTTGGCCCGCCACGCCGGGGTGCGCCCCCTCCTTGGGGTGCGAGACCATCCGCTGCTCGCCCCGGGGATTGGCTTCGATGCGGAAACCGGGCCCGGTTTCGTGCAGGTAAACCAGCGCCCCGGCGCCAGCTTCAGAGATGGCGCGCAGGGATTCGCGGACCAGGCGGCCGCAATCGCAAGCCGTCGAGCCGAAAACGTCCCCGAACATGCACCGGGCGTGCATACGGACCAGAACGCCCTCTTTCCCTCGAATACTGCCCCGTACCAGCGCGACGTGGGTTTCCGGGCTGAAATCGCTGCGGTAGGCGATGCTGCGGAACTCGCCGAACTCGGTTTCGATGCATCCCTCGGCCACGCGGTGCAGGAAGGATTCGTTCTTGATCCGGTAGCGGATGATCTCGGCCACCGAGACCATCTTCAGGCCGTGTTGCAGGCAAAACTTCTGGAGTTCCGGCACGCGCGACATGGTGCCGTCCTCGTTCATGATTTCGCAAATCACCCCGGCGGGAGTCAGCCCGGCGAGCCGCGCCAGGTCCACCGAAGCCTCCGTCTGCCCGGCGCGCACCAGCACGCCGCCTTCACGCGCGCGCAGCGGGAACACGTGGCCGGGCCGGGCCAGATCGGCCGGCCGGCACTGGGGGTCCACGGTCATGAGGATGGTGCGGGTGCGGTCCGACGCCGAAATGCCGGTCGAGACGCCTTCCCGGGCATCAATCGACTCGCAGAAGGCCGTGCCGAAATTCGACGTATTCTGGGCCGTCATCAACGGAAGAGCCAGGTAGTCGCAACGCTCCGGCGTCAAGGCCAGACAGATCAACCCGCGCCCGTGGGTGGCCATGAAGTTGATGATCGCCGGCGTCACCTTCTCCGCCGCAATCGTCAGGTCGCCTTCATTCTCGCGATCTTCGTCATCAACTACTACAACCATCCGGCCTTGCCGTATCTCTTCAATGGCGTCTGGAACCGAAACAAAGGGCATCAATAACATTGTATCCGGCGCCCTACGCTAATATGGTTGGCTGGGCGATGCCTAAATTTAATCCAGTCCCTTTCGCGCTGCCGAACCTGGATCTGACCGGGATCATCGATATTTTGGTGGTCGCCTTCCTGGTTTATCAGGCTCTCATGGTGGTTCGCGGCACCCGCGCCGGACACATTCTGGTAGGGATTGTCATCATGATGGCGTTTTACGGCGCGGCATGGTGGGCGGGGATGGTGGCGTTGCGCTCTCTGCTGCAGTTCATCGTTCCCTACCTTGGCTTGGCGATCATCGTCCTATTCCAATCCGAAATCCGGAGAACTCTGGCGCGCCTGGGCCGCAAACGCTGGCTGGGGTTGGGCGGCGCGTTTCAACCGCTGGAATCGGTCAGCGAAATCCTGCTGGCAGTGGAGCAACTCGCCCAGCAGAAGATCGGGGCTTTGATTATCCTGGAGCGGGACATCGGGCTGCGGACGTTTATAGAAAGCGGCGTGCGCCTTGAAGCGCATATTTCGCGCGACCTGTTGCTCTCCATCTTTCAGCCCGGCTTGCCGCTGCACGACGGGGCGGTGATCGTGCAGAAGGATCGCTGCGCCGCGGCCGCCTGCTTCCTGCCGCTCACCACCAACCCGACGCTTTCTTCGCAGTTGGGCACGCGCCACCGCGCGGCCATCGGGATCACCGAGGAGACCGATTGCATGTCCGTGGTGGTTTCCGAAGAGACCGGCCGCATTTCGGTTGCTTCGTTCGGCGAATTGGCGCAGGGCCTTTCCATCCCTGAGTTGCTCGATCGAATCAATCGCCACTTCGGCGTGGAACGGCCGGGGCAATCGCACGTCGAAGAGTTTGCCGCCAGCGGCCCGCTCTCCGCGGCCCCCGGCGCCGAAACGGGCGAGAAGGTGAAGCAATGATCGGCCGCGTGCTGGGCGTGCTCGGTAAGGCTGTGTTCCGGAACCTCCAGTGGAAGCTTCTGTCGCTGGCGATCGCCGTCCTGATCTGGGTTCTCGTGGCCAACGAGCCTGAGCTTTCCACGTATTCGCCGGTCCGCGTGGAATACCGCAACCAGCCCGACCAAATCGAACTCGCGGCCGAACCCATCAGCACGATCATGCTCGAATTGCGCGGGCCGTCGGGCGAGTTGCGCGCCATGGATCAGGGCGCCACGATCCGCCCCGGGGTAGTCCTGGACATGACCAGCGTGGGCCCCGGCGTGCGTACATTCCCAATCGGCAGTGACAACGTCCGGCTGCCGCGCGGCGTTTCGCTGGTGCGCGCCGTTCCCTCCGAGGTGCGCCTGACGCTCGAACGGCGCGCGGAGCGCTCAGTGCCCGTAGAGACGCAGTTCATGCACCAAGGCGCGGGCGGCTATGAGGTCACCGCATACCGCGTCACGCCGCCGCAGATGCTGATCGCCGGTCCCGGCAGCCATGTCGGCGCCGTGCGGGCGGTCGCGACCGACCCGATAGATCTCTCGGGCGTGGTGGGGACCGCGGAGTTTCGCGTCAACGTTTTCGTGAACGACGCTTTTGTGCGGTTTGTGTCGAAACCCCAAGTCGCCGTTACCGTCAACGTGAAAAAGAAGAAATGATCGATGCGATGCGCCGACGCTGCGCATGGCAATTGAAATGGATCGGAGAAGAATCGTTGGGTAAAGAACTGTTCGGGACGGATGGAATCCGGGGTGTCGCGGGAGAGTATCCGCTGGACCGCGAGACGGTATACGCGTTCGGCCTCGCGCTCGGCGAAGATGTTGCGCGGCTGGCGCCCGCTCCCGAGGTCCTCATCGGCGCCGACACTCGCGAATCCGGCTCTTGGATCGCCGAACTCGTAGCGGGCGGTCTTGCGGCCCGCGGCGTGGCGGTACGCTTCGCAGGCGTGATCACTACTCCCGGAGTGGCCTACTTGACGCGCACCGGCCCTTACGTGGCCGGAGTCATGATTTCCGCTTCCCACAACCCTTTTGACGACAATGGGATCAAGGTTTTCAGCCATAGCGGCTTCAAACTGCCGGATGCCGAAGAGCACGAGATCGAGCAGAAGATCTTGCGCCTCCGCGAAGCCGGCGTGAATCCGAAACCGCTGGCGCTCACGGCGGACGAAAGCCTGGATCGCCTGTATATCGATTTTCTGGCGTCTACTACCGAGGCCCGCTTCGATGGAATGAAGCTTGTGCTGGATTGCGGCAACGGAGCGGCTTACCGCCTGGCTCCGGAACTGTTTCGCCGGCTCGGCGCGAGCGTAACGGCCTTGTGCTGCGAGCCTGACGGACGCAATATCAACCTGCTCTGCGGCGCGTTGCACGTCGAGGCGCTACAGCCCGCGGTGGTCGCAGCCGGCGCCGATTTCGGGGTAGCTTTCGATGGCGATGCCGACCGCGCGATTTTCGTCTCCGCGGCGGGAAGAGTCATGGACGGAGACGCGGTCATGCTCACCGCTGCGCGCGCGATGAAAGCCGCGGGCAAACTGAGCAACGACACGGTAGTGGCCACCGTGATGTCGAACCTCGGCCTTGAGAAGGCGCTCGATCGCGACGGCATCCGAATGTTGCGCACGCCCGTGGGAGACAAGTACGTGCTCGAAGAGATCGAGCGCCTGGGTGCGTCGCTCGGCGGCGAGCAATCGGGCCACATCATCTTTCGCGAATACGCCACAACCGGCGACGGCATCCTCACCGCGCTGCGCATTTTCGAGATCGCGCGTCTGGCGGGCAAGGGGCTGGATGAACTGACGGCCGGCCTGAGCATCTATCCGCAGAAACTGATCAACATTCGCGTCCGCGAAAAGAAGCAGCTTACCGAAGCGCCGTCGGTGGCGGCGGAAATCCGGCGCGCGGAGGAAGCTTTCGCCGGTTCGGGACGCGTGCTGGTTCGTTTCTCGGGCACTGAGCCGTTGGCGCGCGTGATGGTGGAAGGGCTCGAAATGGAGCAGGTGGATAGCTTCAGCAACGCCATCGCCGACGCCATCCGCCGCGAGATGGGCTCGTAAAGCCAAACCCAAAGAAAGCCGTATGTGGCGCGGGCCTCCAGGCCCGCTGAGCCGGGATTCGTCCCGGCTTTTTCTTTGGCGCCCGCCCGCGCCACAGCGTCATCAACCTCTTCACCAGAGACCGTTCACGCCGCCTGTAAATAAGACTATTTCGCAGTCTCTCAATGCCTTACGCATTGCCGGAGCTGCCCCGGAGCGGGGAGCCGGCCTGCCGCGCTGGTAGATTGAAACCGGAGATGAAGAAGCTTGAAATCGTGCGGCGGATGGCGCGCCGGAACAGTATTGGCCGGGCCGAAGCCGCTGACCGCGTGGACGGCGTGGTCCGCCAGATTCTTTCCCGTCTCAGAAAAGGCCAGGACGCGAACCTGCCCGGGCTGGGAAAATTCTCGCACGCAAGAGACGGATCGGTGACCTTCGAACCCGCGCCAGGGCAGGACCATGAGTGACGATCGCGCCGCCGGCGAACTGGCGGACGTCGTCATGCGCGGTCTGGCGGCGGGCCGCTCCGTCGAGATCGACGGGCTGGGCGTGTTTCACCCGGACCGAAGAACCGGGTTCCGTTTTGAACCTCGCACCCTGCCCCGCGCCTTCATCGCTTACGTGCGGGAAGACCTGGCAGCCGCCGAGCGGCTCTTCGCCAGTCTGGAAGCGGCCGGCTTCGCCCCGTGGATGGATACGGCCAGATTGATTCCCGGCCAGAACTGGCCCCGCGCGATTGAAGCGGCCATCGAAAGCTCCGATTTCTTTCTAGCGTGCTTTTCCGGCAACTCCGTCAATAAGCGGGGCGGCTTTCAAGCCGAGATCCGATACGCCCTGGATTGCGCGCGGCGCACGCCGCTCGATGCCGTTTTCATTGTGCCCCTTCGTCTCGACGCCTGCCGTGTTCCCCGCCCCATCCAGCGCGAAACCCAGTACATCGATCTATTCCCCGATTGGGAGCAAGGCATCGGCAAACTGACAGCTGCGCTGAAATCCGAAATCGACCGGCGCCGCCCTCCCTCGTGACCGGCAACCGCGGGTTTTCGCCGTCGCGCGTTTACGGAGCCCAGGCTGCGCCGGAGATCACATTCACCTGAACCGTCTGCTGGCTTCCTTCGCGAATCGAAACGCTCTGGCCCTTGTTTTGAAAAGGCGCCATGAACTCGGGGTCCATGTAGGCGCCGGAATCGATGGCGTCCCAGGCGTAGATGGCGTATTCGCCGGGCGCGATGTTCCCGATTGTGAACTGCCCGTATGCATCCGAAGTGGCAGTGCGATAGAAGACGCTCGACTCCCGGCGTTCGCGCTCGGTCGGCATGAGTACGATAGTTGCGCGTTCCGCGGCCTTCATCGTTTCCGGATTCATGGCCATGCCGGAAATGCGCCCCGCGTTGGCGCGCAGCGCGACATCGAGAAGCACGGAGCCTGAGTTGATGTTGAGGCCCAGGGTCAGCGCGTCGCGCTCGCCGGAGCGGGCGGAGCTGAGGTAGTATCCCTCCGGCCCACCGGAAACGATCACGTCATACATATCCGGGCTGGCGCCGCTCAACTGGAAGCTGCCGTCGTCGCCGGCAGTCGCCGTCAGACCCTGGCCGGGTCCCCCGGCGCGTCCAAAGCCAGCCAGCGGCTCGCGCGGTTGAAGCCTGATCTGCACTTTGCCCGCGGACGTTGCCTGCGCCGCGCCTTCGAGCTTCACCCGCCCCGCGATCTCGGCGCCCGGGGCAAGCGTCAGCCCCACATCCCCCATATCGTGTGTACCCACCGTCACCGGAAGCCGAGCGTAGAGCGTCTTCTGCCCGTCAGTGCCGGATGCTGCCAGAGTATACGCGCCGGGCGTGACGCCCGTGATCTCGAAGGCGCCGGTCTGCTGGTCCACCCGGGCCGTGCGGATTCCGCCGGCCGCGAGCGCATTCTGCGGTATCAGCGAAACGGCTACGCCGCGCCTGTTTCCGGCGGCGCCCCCGCCGGCGACGCGTCCGCGCACGGTTGAGGTGGCCACTTTCGAGAGCGTCATGCCGATATTACGGAACTCCGCGCCGGGCCCGATATCGAGCGGAGTGGCCGCCGCCGGATCCACCGTTCCCGGGTAAAAAGTCTGAACCCAGTTCTCTTCCGCTGCCGCTGGCGCCGCAGCCGGCCCGCCCGCCATTCCGCCGCGGCCTCCCGCGTTGGCGGGAGCCCGGCAGGTAGCGCTTACGTAATACTTCGCGGGCGCAAGCCCGAACAGGCGGTACTCTCCCAGATCGTTGGTGGTGACGCCGTTCTGAAGGTTGAGCTGCTTTCGCCCCTGAACGTAACGGAAGCGGTAGGCCCTCACCTGGGCCCCGGCCAGAGGCTCGCCGTCGGCATCGACGATGCGTCCCGCGATAACGCCCTGCGGCGGCAGGCGCACTTCAATGCCCGTGACCTTTTGGCCGGTTCCAACCGTAATCGTGCGGCCGATTCGCGATGCGTCAGCGGCTCCGTATTCCATGGCGACAAAACCGTTGCGTTGCGCGGAGAGGCGGTACGCGCCCGGCTCCACGCCGGTGACGCTGAACCTGCCCGCGCCATCGGAGGTGGCGGAGTACCGGCCGCCGCCCCGCCCGCCTGCCGCCGATTGCAGCGAAACCTCGGCCTTGCGCAAGAGTTCGCCGGTGACGCCGTTCAGCACCTGGCCTTCGATAGTCCCCAGATCCTGGGGCGCTGTCTGGCGGACGGCCGCAGCCTGCTGGCCCTGCTGGCCTTGTTGGCCCTGTTGGCCCTGTTGGCCCTGCCGGCCCGGCGCGGCTTGGCCGGGGGCCGCGCCCTGCGCCGGCGCCGCTCCCTGCGCAGGCGCGGCGCCCTGGCCTGCGTTCCGCGGCATTCGCGCCTGGCCCCCTGCCTGGCCGCCGGGTTGCCCGTACATGGCAGTGCTGAGGGCCGCTGCGGCGGCGATGCGAAGAAGGGTCGAGATTCTCATGTATTTACAATATTGCGACGTTTCGGCCGAAGGTTCCTTAATATGCGGGCGGGCCGCCTTTTCCGTCATCCGTTCGGTATAGGACCGAACAATGCCCCGTTCTACCCCGGGAGCGGCTCTTTGGCAATGGTCGTGCGGCCCCCCTGTGCAAGAAATCGGCGCCCCGGGACGGTTATAATCGAGAGGTGCGAATTGTCTCTACCCTTCTGCTGACTATAGTTCTCCTGACTGGCTGCAACCGCAGCGCCCAAAACAACGATGCGGTGAAGCAAGGCGTCTTGGAAC
The DNA here is from genome assembly GCA_903925975.1 of uncultured Acidobacteriia bacterium. Lineage (GTDB taxonomy): Bacteria > Acidobacteriota > Terriglobia > Bryobacterales > Bryobacteraceae > BOG-224. The sequence continues at coordinate 25,024 of CAIYHG010000057.1, forward strand.
ACCTGAAAGGCCGCCAGTTCAGCATGGATACGATGACGGTAGACGTCACCGCGGTCCAGTTCAACGGCGCCAAGGCCGACGCAACCGTAACCATCACGCCCAAAGGCGGCAGCGCCGCACAGGGCATGTCGATCAAGTATCAACTGGAACAGCAAAGCGGGAAATGGGTAGTCGTAAACCGCGAGAACCCCGGCGGCGCGCCGCACGCAGGCGCGGAAGTGGCGCCGGCCGACAGTATGCCTCCGGCCGGGATGGCTCCGGGCGCCCAGAACCCTCATGGCGGCATGCAGATGCCCGCCCCTGAGAATCTACCGCCCGCAAGCCCTAAGAAATGAACCAGGTTGCAGTCTTGGGCGGCGGCCCGGCGGGAGCCTATGCCGGGGAGCGACTGGCCGCGGCCGGCCTCAAGGTCACCGTATACGACGAGAAACTCGCGTGGGAGAAGCCGTGCGGCGGAGGCCTGACGTACAAGGCCTACAGCCAATATCCGTTTCTGATCGATAACCCAACGCCCAAGCGTTTCATTCGTGAAACCGTCCTCTCAGAGCCGCGCGGTGGAGAGGCGGTGCTCCAGCTTACGGACCCTCTTCTGATTTATTCGCGCCTCGATCTCAACCATATGCTGCTGGCTCGCGCCGAAAGCGCCGGGGTGCGGATAGAGAAGACGCGCATCCAGCAGATTGAGCGCACGGGTTCGGGCTGGCGGCTTCGCACCGGGGCCTGCGCCGCCGAAGCGGATTTTCTGATCGTCGCCACCGGCGCGCGCAACACCCTGAAGGACGTAGGCACGCAACTGACGCCGGAAGACGCCATGTCCGCGCTTGGCTACTACGTACCCGGCGATCAGGAACGCATCGACATTCAGTTTCTGCCGGAACTGCGCGGCTACATCTGGATCTTCCCCCGGTGCGGTCACTTGTCGGTGGGTATCTGCGGCAAAGGCGAGCCTGCCGCGTCGCTGCGCAAACGCCTGGAACGGTTCATGACCGAACGCGGCCTCAATTGGAAAGGCGCGGCGTTCTACAGCCACCTGCTTCCGGCGCTCGATTGCGGATCGTGGCTCAACAATCGCGTGGCCGGCGACGGCTGGATGGCGGTAGGAGACGCAGCCGGATTGGTGGACCCGATCACCGGCGAAGGCCTTTACTACGCGATCCGCTCGGGCGATCTGGCGGCGCAAACGCTGGTGGACCGGTTCGGCGGAGCGCCCGAGGGAGCGGCGTATTCGCAGCGCTTGAGGCACGATTTTGCGGCCGACCTGGAGTTCGGCGCCCGTCTGGCCAGGCGCGTATTTCAAGGGCGCATTCTGTGCGGCCCCGTTACCGAGCGCATGGTGCAGTTCACGAGGAGGAGTCCGCGGTTCTCCGTGGTGATGCAAGACCTCTTCGCGGGCAAGCAGCCTTATATGGAGTTGAAGCGCCGGCTGATGGACAACTTGAACGGCAGCGTTTATGAAATCGGAATGAACCTCGGGTTCAGCCGCCTCGTGCCCCGCAAAGCAGGTTAAGCTATCCTTCAGGCTCAGCCGGAAAGGCAGCGATCCACTATGAATTCCTCGAGATCCGAAGAGCTGTTCCGCGAAGCGCGCAAGATCATTCCGGGCGGCGTTAATTCGCCCGTCCGGGCATTCCGGAGCGTAGGCGGCACGCCACTGTTTATCGCGCAGGGCGCCGGTTCGCGAATTTTCGACGTGGACGGAAACGAGTTCATCGACTACGTCTGCTCGTGGGGACCGCTGCTGCTCGGCCACAGGCATCCGGATATCGTCGCGGCGCTCGAGAACGCCATCGACATGGGCACGAGCTTCGGCGCGCCGACGGAGCAGGAAACGGAACTGGCCGAGGCAATCCGCCGCGCCGTGCCATCGGTCGAAATGGTGCGGCTGGTGAACTCGGGCACGGAAGCCACGATGTCCGCCATCCGGCTGGCGCGCGGGTATACGGGCCGCGACCTCACCATCAAGTTCGAGGGCTGCTATCACGGCCATGTCGATTCGCTGCTGGTGAAGGCCGGGTCGGGAATGGCGACGCTGGGCATTGCGGATACGCGCGGCGTGCCGGCGGCGTTCTGCAATACCACGATCGCCCTGCCGTACAACGACGCGCAAGCGGTGGAAGACGCTTTCCGCGCCTATCCGGATAAGATCGCCGCTGTGATCGTGGAGCCGGTGGCCGGCAATATGGGCTGCGTCCCGCCGCTCCCCGGCTACCTTGAAGCGCTGCGTGACCTCACCGAGAAGAACGGCGCACTGCTGATCTTCGATGAGGTGATGACGGGCTTCCGCGTGGCCTTCGGGGGCGCGCAGGAACGCTTCGGCATCCGCCCGGACCTTACTACGATGGGCAAGGTGATCGGCGGCGGTCTGCCCGTGGGCGCCTATGGCGGGCGCGAGGACATCATGAGCCTGATCGCGCCGGCCGGCCCCATCTACCAGGCGGGCACGCTTTCGGGGAACCCCCTCGCGGTTGCCGCCGGATTAGCCATGCTGCGCCACCTGGAAGCGCACCCGGAAGTCTACGACCAACTCGAAGCCAGCGCCGCCAAGCTATGCGCGTGGGTTCCGCCGGGCGTGACCGTGAACCGCGTGGGTTCGATGTTCACGTTCTTCTTCACCGAAGTCCCGGTGACGGATTGGGAATCGGCCAAGCGCGCGGACACCGAGAGGTTCGGCCGATTCTTCCGCGCCATGCTGGAGCAGGGTATCTATATCGCGCCGTCGCAATTCGAAGCTGCGTTCGTCTCCGCAGCGCACACGGAAGAGGATATAGAGAAGACCATCGCGGCCGCCCGAGAAGCGTTCACGGCATGAGTCGCAGGTCCAACTGAGAGATTCAGGCCGTTCCGTCCGCCGGAGCCAGCCACCGGAAGACAAAGAAATGGCGTCCACAGAGACAACAGCGAAACGGAAGAAAAAACCAGTGAACCGCCGCTTCCATCGTGTTCCGGTCGCCCACCGCCCTGAAATCGACTGATCGGCAATGCGGGCATCGAGCGAGGAGCATGTCTTACGGTACCGCCTTTCGCCGTGCGCCACGGGCGCTAGTGCGCGCGAAAGCACCGTTGTCGCCGGAATGCCCGCAAGAGACTTCTAATGCGGCTCCGGGCGCAGCTCGCCTACCGGCTCTCCGCCGGCGCCGCTTGCCGCGTGTCTTCGAGCATGTTCTGCATGCGTCCAAGCAACGACTTGCCAAGCGTTATGTCTTCGGCGCTGCCCTTGTAACCGGGCATCTTCGGATCGATGAACTGTCTGCGGAATAGTTGATCCTCGGCCAAACTCGCCAACAACTTCAGTTCGTCAACCGTGAGTGTGAGACTAATACGTTTCATAGTTGTTCCCGGACTTTACAGACGGCTCGGAGAAGACACGTGGCCCAGACTCTCCAATAACGATCAAGTACCCTGACTCCATAAAACAGAATCACGTAGGCGTAAACTCCAACCGCTTCGGTTGAACGAGTAACGAAGGGAAGGAGGCGAACGAACCGGCTTAGTTCAGATCATCCGCCAGTAGGCCAGAGTGCTCAGTCAACAATCATTATAGCAGGCCGAGGAACAAACCTTCGCCACTGGCTCGCCGCCGCTCTACCGCCTCGCGAGCGATAGCAGACGCCGCGCGGACCAGGTCGCAATGGCGAAGAAAACGGCGAAGCTGATGAGGATCACCGTGAGTTGTCTGCGGGGCGATAGGTAGGTAGCTTGCGGTCCGCCCGCCGCGCCGAAATCGAGCCATGCCCTTAGGTGAACAGCGGCGGGCTTGTCGTTGTCGCGGTTGTCCAATACCAAGGCATAACGGCCGGGATCGCGGAGGTAGTATCGCAAATGCCCCGATTCGCCGGGCGTGGTCGAGGCCAGAACGGAGTGGGCGCGATCCTGCCTCAGCCGTTCCATCTCGCGCCGGGGCAGCAGCGCCACGCGCACGTCCTTGCCGCCCGAGCTTGATACGGCGTCCGCTCCCAAGAGCGCGGGGCGCTGTCTCAGGGTGACATCGACGTAGCGCCAATCGCCCGCGGGAATCTGGTACAGGTCATCCACCAGATCCACGCTGCTCGACCCGAGCAATAGAAATAACCAGAGGAAGGCCGTCATAACCGGGAGTTTGCCCTTGCGGCCGGCGTCCCTTTGCGGGGAATCGAACCAGCTACAATGAGGACCATGACCGACAGTATGGCACAGCCCACCGAGGAGGCTGGCTTACCTTCGCTCGAGCGGCCCGGCTGGAAGACCTTCGCCAACTGGGGCTCCGCGATTCTACTCGCGCTCATCTTTCTTGCCTCGGGTATCTGGAAGATCAACGACGCGCAAGCCGCGGCCGCGCGCATGACGCAGGCACTGGTGCCGCAGGCGCTGAGCCTGCCTGCCGCGCTGTTGTTCGGAATCGCGGAGACGCTGGCGGGCGCGCTCGTGCTGGTTCCGCGCTTCAGGCGCTGGGGCGCGTGGCTGTGCGCCCTGCTGCTGCTTGCCTTCATGGCTTATGTAGGCGCCCAATACCAGGCGCTGCTGGGCGTGGATTGCACGTGCTTCCCCTGGGTGAAGCGTGTGGTAGGGCCGGGATTCTTCGTGGGCGACGGCGTGATGCTGCTACTGGCCGTGGCCGCCGCAATCTGGTCGCGCCCGCCGTCGTCTTTTCGCAGCGCGGTGCTTGTGGCCGGAGCCGTTACGGTGTTTGCGCTGGTTTCCTACGGCGTGGCAGCGGTGCGGCAAACGGGCGCGCAGGCGCCGGATTCGGTACTGGTCGACGGCAAGCCTTATTCCCTTCAACAGGGCAAGATTCTGGTCTTCTTCTTTCACCCCGCGTGCATGCACTGTTACGACGTGGCACAGCGTCTCTCCAAATACAACTGGAACGGCGCGCGGACGCTGGCGGTTCCGGTAGAGCAGCCGGAATACGCCGCGGGCTTCCTCTCAGACACTGGATTGAAGGCGCCCTTCACGACGGATTTCGAGAAGCTGCGAGGTCCTCTGGGTTACAAGACGTACCCCGCGGCGGCTGCGCTCGAAAACGGACGCGTGAAGGAAGTGCTGTTGCAGTTCGATCCGCCGGAACCGGAAGCTGCACTGAAGCGGCTGGGATTTGTGCAGTAAGGACGCAGGCAAGACGTAAGTACGAGCGGGCTAAAGAGGCTGCGGAAGAAGTCCATTGGCCGCAGATCAACGCTGACCAACGCAGATAAGTCGCGTTCTTTCAATCCACGTTAATCTGCGTTGATCTGCGGCCAACGTTCTTGGCTCGTTCTTCGGCAGACCCTAAGCGTGCCCCCCCCCGGTTGATTTGCGGCTACAGGGCTGTTGTGGTTTGCTGGGGGCGTAGGCGCCGATCCCTTGCGGTCGCGGGGCTCGGAATCGAAAGGGGGGCGGGGCTTCAAACGTAGGGCAGACCGGGAGGCCTGCCCCACGTTAATGAGGTTACTGATCGCGGCGTTTCAGAGTCGGGCGCTCGTCCGAATTCGTCTTGTCCGAGGATGTGGTGGAGTCGGGGTTGTCCACCGGTCCGCCGCCAGCTCCGGGAGCGCGGCGCAACTGCGGACGGTTCGGGTCTCCGGATTCCACCGGGCGGCGGTTGTGCAGCGCGGCCAGGCGGTCCTTCACGTCGTTGAACTCGGATGTGTTGATGATGTATTCGGGCTTCGCTTTCAGCACCTGCTGAATCTCGTCCTGCGACGCCTTAATGCGATCGTCGGTCATGGGATGGCTAGCGAAGACCTTGGCCATGGTTCCGGGTTTCTTCTTCTCCAGCGTTTGGATCTTTTCGAAGAAATCCACGAACGAGATCGGATCGTAGCCGGCCTTGTACATGTACTGGAGCCCGAGGAAGTCGGCCTCTTTCTCAAACCCGCGCGAGAACTGGAGGAAGCCGAGGGGGATCGCCAGTCCGGCGCCCTGCCTGACGGCGTAGCCTGCCCAACCTCCCATGAAAATCAGAGGAATCGTCGCGATATTGGCGATCTGGCCCTTGGTGGCCTGCTTGGTGCCGTGGCGGGCGGCTACGTGCGCGATCTCGTGGGCCATCACGCCCGCGAGTTCCGCCTCGTTATCCGCTTTCAGGATCAAACCCGAATTCACGAAGAAAAACCCGCCGGGCAGCGCAAACGCATTCACCTCTTCGGAATCCAGCACTTTGATGGTGAACGGAACCTTGGCGTCGGAGTTACGCACCAGATTCTGCCCGATGCGGTTCACATATTCGGCAATTACCGGATCGTCGATGATCTTGGCCTGGCGCTCCACTTCCTGCGCCAGTTGCTTGCCCATGGCGATCTCTTTTTCGAGGGAATAGAAGTTTACGCCCTTGCCGACATCACGCTCGCCGATCGCCTCGGGGTCGTTCTTCTTGTTCTGCGCGTATGCACCGGGCGCCAACAGGCCCGCCGCGAGAACGGGCGCCACCACCACTGCCCAAAGACGCTTCATAATCCCCAGCTCCTAGCTACACTATACGCCTCGCCACCGAGGAAAGAGGCTCTGCTAATTAAACGCTTTGGCAGCGTCCCTGGTTTCGAAAATCCCGGCTGCAGGCGCGAATACGGCTCGCTATTCAGTATATCTCCTGCCCTGGATGGAACTCAGGGGGCCGCGCGGCGGCAAGAAGGCCTCCCGCGCCCGGCCCGTATCCGCTAAACGATTGATTCCAAGGATAAACTAGTTGATCCGCCGCCGGCGCCCGCTTCGATTCGCGCGACGGCTTGGCCCGCGGCGGTCTGGGTGGCGCCGGATGAGGTTAAAGAAGCCGGCTTCCGCGTTCCAGCCGCTCCGGGCGTGAGCTGAATGACGGCAGCCGGAAACCCGCGGCTGAATTTTCCATAGAACTGCTTGCTAAAATCACCCGTACGGGAGTTTGGGACATGCGTTATAGGACAAAGTAGGCCCAGGTTGGGCGGCGCAGACCGCGGGCTCCGGGACAGACCGAATTGTGAATAAGAAATCGGAATCATACAACCGGGCGATCTTGGACGCCCTTCCGTTCGCCATCTTCGTAGTGGATGAGGATGCGCGGGTAGAGGCGGTGAACCGGGCCGCCGCGGCTGCCTTCGGGTTGATCGCGACCGAGGTTCGCGGCGCGCGCGCGGGTGAAGCCTTGCATTGCCTTCACGAACATGACGCTCCGCAGGGCTGCGGCCGCGGCCCGGAGTGCAAAACCTGCGTGGTCCGCCAGACCCTCGGGGAGGCTCTGACACAGGGCTGCGTACGGCGCAGGCGGGCCAGGTTCGACCGCGTGGCAGGCGAGAAGACGGAGCGCCTGGAAATTCGGGTGACGGCGAGCCCGATGCCAGAGGAACAGGGAAAGGCGCTGCTCATCATCGAGGACCTGAGCGAGATGGCAAAGCTGCAGGACCTGGTCCCGATCTGTGCCCGCTGCAAGGGAATTCGCCACGATCAGGACTACTGGCAGAAGATAGAGAGCTTTATCCAGGAGCAGATCGGGGTGGATTTCACGCACGGGTTGTGCCCCACCTGCATCGGCGTGCTGTACCCCGACATGAAGCATTAGGCCAAGGTAACTTACGCCATTTGGGACTGCCGGATGCGCCGCTTGAAAGAAACGAAGTTCTCATCAGCGTTGTTCGGCGGCCCACTTCCGTTCTCCGGGATTCAGTCAACAAAGGCCTGCCCCGTCTCCGTGCGGCCCGCTACACTATTGGTTTCATGCGCGTACCTTACGCCGCGATAGCCGCGGCGGCCATTCTGGCGACGGGCTGCGGGTATATCGGGCAGCCTCTGCCGCCGCTGGCGAACATTCCGGCCGCGGTTCAAAGCCTTCAGGCGGTGGAGCGCGGGCCGCGCATCGAGGCGCGGTTTTCGCTTCCCGACCGCACCACGGAAGGGATGCCCATCCGCGAGCCGCTGAAACTCGACCTTCGAATCGGCGCGGCCCCCTCCCCTTTCAACGTGGACCAATGGGCCGGCAGCGCGGAGCCGGTGACCGGAGGGGCAATCGATAACGGAGCGGCCACATTCCTGATTCCGGCCCAACCGTGGATCGGGAAGGAAGTGGCCATCGGGATGCGCGCAACCGGAGCCAATGGGAAGACGTCCGGGTGGTCGAACATCGTGATATTCCCCGTGGTCGCCCAGCTCGAACCTCCGTCCGGAGTGAAAGCCACGGCAACGCCGCAGGGCGTGCGGCTCACGTGGACGGGCAGCGCAGCGCAGTTTCGGGTTTTCCGGCGCGTGGGCGAATCGGCCGGATTCACGGAAGCGGCCACGGCCACGCAAACGGAATGGACCGACGCCGCCGCAGAATTCGGCAAGCGATACGTTTACCGCGTAGAGAGCATGGCCGACCTGGGCGGAGGAAGGCGCGCCGAGAGCGAGTTCTCACAGGAGGCCGCCATCACGCCTTTAGACGAATTCCCGCCCGCCGTTCCGGCCGGCGTGAAAGCGTCACCCGCCCCAGCGTCCATCGAATTGACCTGGGAACCCAATACAGAGGAATACCTGGGCGGCTACCGCGTGTACCGTTCCGTTGGGAATGGCGAGATGCAGAAAGTGGCGGAGGCGAGCGCGATCCCCAGTTACTCGGACCACGCCGTGGAGGCTGGAAAGACGTACCGCTACGCCGTCAGCGCCGTGGGCAAAACGGGTTATGAGAGCCCGCGCTCGGAGCCCGTGGAAGCCGGGCTGCCGCAATAGGCGGAACCCGCGGCGGGCTTGCGCGGCGCCGCGCTGCCGCGAACGCCGGGCACAAGCCGCAGCGCGAGCATGAGCGCCACCAGCAGGCCGTAAAGCGCCGGCAGGCGGATATCCGATTTCACCAGCCAGTAATAATGCGCCACGCCCGCCGCCGCGCTAACGTAAACCAACCGGTGCAGCAGCCGCCACCGTCTGCCGCCCAGCCGCCGTATCCAGCCCGCCGTGGACGTAGCGGCAAGGGGCGCGATGCAGACGAGTGCCGCGAAACCCGCGGTGATGAACGGGCGCTTGCCGATATCCTTCACCATCTCGGGAACGTCGAACAACTTGTCGAGCCATAGATAGGTCGCAAAATGGAGGCAGGCGTAGAAGAATGCGAAGAGGCCGAACATCCTGCGGAAGCGGATGAGATCGGGCAGGCGCAAAAGTTTGCGGAACGGAGTCACGGCCAGGGTAATCACAAGGAAGCGGATGGTCCAATCGCCGGTGAAGTGCGTAATGAACTCCAGCGGATTGGCAGTGAGATCCATGCGCCAGATGCGCCACCCCAGCCATGCGGCGGGCGCGAGGCACACCGCGAAAATCAGCGCCTTAAGCGGTCTGCTTTTGAGCATGCGTCAGAAGAGTTTCTTAAGATCCATGCCGGAGTACAAGCCGGCAACCTGATCGCCGTAGCCGTTGAACATCTGAGTGGCGTGATTCTTGAACGGCGACGGAAGCCGCTGTTCCTTGGCCTGGCTCCAGCGCGGATGATCCACGTTAGGATTCACATTGGAATAGAAGCCGTACTCGCGCGAGTTGGCGATGTTCCAGGTGCAGGGCGGCTGAGTTTCCACCAGGCGAATCTTGACGATGGATTTGATGCTCTTGAAGCCGTATTTCCACGGGACCACGAGCCGCACGGGCGCGCCATCCTGCGGCGGCAAGGCCTCCCCGTACATGCCCACGCACAGCAGCGCCAGGGGGTGCATGGCTTCATCCAGACGCAGGCCGTCCACATAAGGGAACGCAATGCCCGATTCCCGCGCGAGCGGCATCTGCTTAGGGTCGTAGTAGCTTTCAAATGCCACGTACTTCGCTTTCGGATCTGGCTGCGCCTGCCGGAGCAGAGCGCCGAGCGAGTAGCCGACCCAGGGGACCACGATCGACCATGCTTCCACGCAGCGGTGCCGGTAGACGCGTTCCTCCAGAGGAGCGAGCTTCAGAAGTTCATCCATCGTGAACTTTCGCGGCTGCTTTACCAGGCCGTCCACGGAGACGGACCACGGCGACGTTTTGAAAAGCGCGGCATTTTCGGCGGGGTCGTCTTTTGCCGTTCCGAACTCGTAAAAGTTGTTGTAGTGCGTGACGTATTGCTGCGCGGTGGGCGGCTCGGAAGTGCTCAGCGGGCTGCGCCTGGTCTGAAATCTCGGCGCGGCGAGCAGCGCGCGGGCGCCCATGAAGGCAGCGGGCGCGGCGGCCAGGAACGCCCGGCGGTTCAAATAGACGGATTTCGGAGTGATTTCCGAGTAGGGGATCTGCTCACCAAGCTTTCGTGCCATAGTTTTGCCTTTCCTATTCGACGGCGCTGCAGGCGGTTCGGATGCTTATGTCGCACTGGGAATGTGCGCTTCGGCTCCGCACCGGGGCGGTTAGGGCCTTCGGATGGTGAAATGTGGGATGGAAGCCGCGCGGCTACGCGCGGTTGTACGCGCCGGACTGGTCGCCCATTCGCCTGGCCAAGGTTTCGAGCACCACGGCCATCTCGGTGAGGGCGCCCCGCGCCCGGGCCGGGAACAGAGCTCTCGTCAGGCGGAACTGCAACTGCATCAGCTTGTAGTCTAGTACCAGAACCCGGTCTTCCAGCGACCCAAGGTTTAGCCGGGACGCATGTGCCACCAGGTACATCAGTACTTCATAATCCCGCCCCAGCGCCCGGTGCAGCGGGTCCAATTCCTGACCCTCTCGAATGCGCTCCTGTATCCCGATAAACCCAAATGCCGGAGCGCCGTTGGTCCGCATTGCCGGCTGCCGCTGTTCGGCATTTTGGAGCAGCAGAATACACGTATATCTGAACCAGTAGGCCAGAAGGACGGCGGAACAGATTATCGTGAGGACGCTGACTAGCATGTTCTACAGTAGGTACCCTAGGGTACTAGGCGCACCATGACCGGAGTGTATCACCGGCATGTAGAAGAATCAACACTTCTTTGCCAAAAGGTTAATGCTATCCCCCACGCCCGTGGGGAGGGGAAAACTGAGGGCCGGAAGCCTAGCCTCCGGCCCTCCCGATCAGATGGCCGCCATCGCTTTTTCGATGTCCTGGCCGGGATACTCGTAGTCCTGCAGTTTGCCCTGGAGATAACTTTCATAGGACGCCAAGTCAAAATGGCCGTGGCCGCTGAGGCAGAACAGGATATTCCTCTGCCGGCCCTCTTCCCGAGCTTCCAGGGCTTCGTCGACCGCCGCGCGAATGGCGTGCGACGATTCCGGGGCGGGCAATATGCCCTCCGTGCGCGCAAACTGCACGGCCGCGTCGAAACACGGCGTCTGGGTATAGGATTTTGCCTCAATCTCGCCGTGCTGGAGCAGGTGGCTCATGAGCGGCGAGGCCCCGTGGTACCGCAGGCCGCCGGCGTGAATCCCCGGGGGCACAAAGTCGTGCCCCAGAGTGTACATCTTGAGCAGCGGCGTGAGCTTGGCCGTGTCGCCGAAATCGTAGGCGAAGCGCCCTCTGGTCAAGCTGGGGCAGGCCGACGGTTCCACCGCCAAAATGCGGGGGCCCTTGCGGGAGTAATTGTCCAACACGTAAGGCAGCGCCAGCCCGGCGAAATTGCTGCCGCCGCCAAAGCACCCGATGACTACGTCGGGATCTTCGCCCGCCATCTGCATCTGGATCTTGGCCTCCTGGCCGATCACGGTTTGATGCAGCATCACGTGGTTCAGCACGCTGCCGAGCGCGTAATTCGTATCGGAATGAGTGGCGGCGTCTTCCACGGCCTCGCTGATGGCGATTCCGAGGCTGCCGGGCGAATCCGGCGTGGCCGCGAGCACGCCCCGGCCCGCGTTGGTGTGATCGCTGGGGCTGGGGAATACTTCAGCGCCCCAAACATGCATCATCATGCGGCGGTAGGGTTTCTGATCGTAGCTCACGCGCACCATGTAGACGGTGCACTCCAGGCCGAAGAGATGGCAGGCAAGCGATAGAGCGCTTCCCCACTGCCCCGCTCCCGTCTCCGTCGCGAGACGCTTGATGCCGGCGCGCTTATTGTAGTAGGCCTGCGCCACCGCAGTATTCGGCTTGTGGCTTCCGGCCGGGCTGGTGCCCTCGTACTTGTAATAGATGTGCGCGGGAGTGTCCAGCGCCGCCTCAAGCCGCTTCGCGCGGAAGAGGGGGGTGGCGCGCCACAGGCGGTAGATATCCATCACCTCGCCCGGAATATCGATTTCCGGCTTAGGTGAGAACTCCTGCTCGATCAACTCCATCGGGAAGATCGGGGCCAAATCCTCTGGCGCCAGCGGGGCGCGGGTTTGAGGATTCAGGGGCGGGGCCATCGGCTCCTTCAGCGAGGGCAAAATGTTGACCCATACATTCGGGATCTGGCTATCCGCCAGCAGGTACTTGGAATGGTCTGACATGGGAACGCCTATTGTAATAGAATTAGGCCCGGCAAATGGAGCGCCCCGGAAACCGAGCGCGGCCGGCGGCTGCCGGGACCGGCTTCAAAAATCCTCTGGCACACGAATACGTCGGAATCCACTGGCACCTCGTCCGGCAGACGGCGAAAGAGCACGCGCCGACGCCTCGCCAGTAACTCACCGAGATTGCGCGTACGGAGTTTGGCTAGATAGACGGGCCTGGTTGACGTTCCTGCGCGTTACTCTTCGCTACTCTTCCGCCACTACCGGGTTCACCAGATCGGGTATGCCGGTGATCCGTACCGTGGCTTCGTCCCCGGGGAGCAGCCACCGCGGCGGCTTGCGCGCGAAGCCTACGCCGGGAGGCGTCCCGGTGGCGATGATGTCGCCGGGTTCCAGCGTGCAGACGCTCGATAGATACGAGATCAGGCGCGGAATGCGGAAGATCATCTCGCCGGTGCTGGCATGCTGCATCACCTCGCCGCTCAGAATCAGCGAAATCTCAAGCGCGTGCGGGTCTTCGATTTCGTCAGCCGTCACAATCGCCGGGCCGAAGGGCGAGAACGTGTCGAAGCTCTTGCCAATCACCCACTGGCTGGTGACTTTCTGGAAATCGCGTGCGCTCACGTCGTTGAAAGCCGTATAGCCGAAGACGTGCTCGCGCCAGCGGTCCTGGGGGATGTGCCGCCCTCCGCGCCCGATCACCACCGCCAACTCGGCTTCGTAATCGGGCTTCGTCGAGTTCTTCGGCAACACGATCGGCTGCCGGTGCCCGGTAGCGGCCGTGGTGAACTTGGCGAACACCGTCGGCACCTCGGCCACGGCGGATTTCGATTCCGCCGCATGCTCCAGGTAATTCAACCCGATGCAGATGATCTTGCCGGGCCGCGGCACCGGCGCCAGCAGCG